>JAUUNK010000004.1 GCA_030844565.1 Bacteroides ovatus | reverse complement strand
TCATGGCGATATTAGCATTTCAAAAACCTGATAAAGTATTAATGTTGGAAGCGGATTCGAGATTCGGTAAATTTGAATTTCGTCCGTTGGAACCCGGTTTTGGTATTACTGTAGGTAATGCATTACGCCGTATCCTCCTTTCTTCATTAGAGGGTTTTGCTATCACAACTATCAAAATTGAGGGTGTGGAGCATGAATTCTCTAGTGTACCTGGAGTAAAAGAGGATGTTACCAATATTATCTTGAATCTGAAACAAGTTAGATTTAAGCAAGTAGTTGAAGAATTCGAGAGCGAGAAAGTGAGTATCACTGTCGAGAATTCAAGTGAATTTAAAGCAGGTGACATAGGTAAGTATTTGACTGGGTTTGAAGTGTTAAATCCGGAATTAGTTATTTGTCATTTAGATTCTAAAGCAACTATGCAGATTGATATTACTATTAACAAAGGTCGTGGTTATGTTCCTGCTGACGAGAACCGCGAATTTTGTACTGATGTTAATGTAATTCCAATCGATTCTATTTATACTCCGATACGTAATGTAAAGTATGCTGTAGAAAACTTCCGTGTAGAACAGAAGACGGACTATGAAAAGCTGATACTTGAAATTACTACGGATGGTTCCATTCACCCGAAAGAAGCGCTGAAAGAAGCTGCAAAGATCCTGATTTATCACTTTATGTTGTTCTCAGACGAGAAGATTACTCTGGAAAATACAGATGTGGACGGCAATGAAGAATTTGATGAAGAGGTATTGCACATGCGTCAATTGTTGAAAACGAAGCTCGTGGATATGGATTTGTCTGTCCGCGCTCTCAATTGCTTAAAAGCTGCTGATGTGGAGACACTTGGCGATTTGGTGCAATTCAACAAGACTGATTTGCTGAAATTCAGGAATTTCGGAAAGAAATCGCTTACCGAGCTTGATGATTTGCTGGAAGGTCTGAATCTGTCGTTTGGAACTGATATTTCTAAATATAAATTAGATAAAGAATAAAAAATGAGACACAATAAGAAATTCAATCATTTAGGTCGTACTGCTTCTCATAGAGGTGCTATGCTGTCTAACATGGCTTGCTCTTTGATCAAGCACAAAAGAATCACTACGACTGTTGCAAAGGCTAAAGCTTTGAAAAAGTTTGTGGAGCCTTTGATTACAAAATCTAAAGAAGACACAACTAATTCACGTCGTGTTGTATTTAGCAATCTACAAGATAAGATGGCTGTTACTGAGCTGTTCAAGGAAATATCAGTGAAGATTGCTGACCGTCCGGGGGGATATACTCGTATCATTAAGACTGGGCATCGTTTGGGTGATAACGCAGAAATGTGTTTTATCGAGCTTGTTGACTACAATGAGAACATGGCGAAAGACAAAGTGGCTAAGAAAGCTACCCGCACTCGCCGTTCTAAAAAAGGCGCTGCTAATGTTGCTACGGCTACAGAAGAAACTCCAGTTGTGGAAGCTCCTGCTACTGAAGAACCTAAAGCTGAATCAGCAGAATAATTCGATAATTATTTTATTAGATATGATAAAAGCTGTTCCTGAAAAGGGGACAGCTTTTTTTATATCCTGATATTTTATGATTATTAGCTGAGGCAATCAGAAGCTTATCCTGGCGCTTTGTATATTCCTGTTAATAATTCACTAATCCTTCTTCGCCGAATATAGAGAAACCTTAAAAATGTTTTTTTATAAACCGCTTCTGGGATTTATCTGTTATATTTGCATACAATTATGGCAAGAATTCTAAAAATAGTTATACTCCTTGTGGCTATCGTTTCTTTTGTAGAGATGAACGAACGTCCGGTTGTCGAAGTGGTTGAGAGAGCTGCAGTGACGATTGGGGAGAATAATGCCATAAGTGAAAGAGGCATGCAGAAAGAACTTTCTGGAAGTGCATTTGAGAAGGAACAGCCGGATTATACAAGAGCTTCCCGTATGAATCATAGTCTGATGGCTGAGATGGTGGAGGGATTGCAATTTCACCACATTTCTTCTTTACGGCTCCAACGTCTACAGGCGGGGGAATATTTATTTTCCCTTAAAAATATACTGCACCATTTAGCTAAAATAGGGGCTTCATCGCTTCAGAATTCCAAATATGGCTATGAGGGCGATGCTCTTGCATGCAATTATTATCATTCAAGTGAATACTATGTGTTCGCTCTAAGACGTATTATTATTTAGCAGTTTATCAATTATCAGTTTTACTCAATTATTATTTTGCCTATCCTTTCTCATTAAGTGAGGTATGACGTAGATGCCATTGTTTAGTGTGGTAAGTAGCGTTATGTCTTTTTAAGGAGATAGGCGGTATATATGATGTTTTAATTTGCTAATTAGATAAATAATAGATTATATGTCAACTCAACAAACTATAGATGCAACCATATTTGCATCTTCCCACCCAGATATAGTGAAACGTACCAATGTTTCCGAACTCGTTTTTTCTTGTATTCTTTTAGTTGCCGGGGTGCTGGCTTTTACCGTGACTTTCGGATTGGAAGATAAATCTTCGACGCTCAGTATGGCGTTGATGGTATTGGGTACAGGCTTGTTATTGCTAGCTGTTTTTCGTCTTTGCTGGAAAATTAAAAGAGAAGTCTATTTACCTACCGGAAGTGCCACGAAAGAACATTCCTTGTTTTTTGATTTGAAATACAAAGATGAGCTTTCCAATATTATACAATCGGGTGCTTTTCCGTTGGATGCAGACATCAAGAGCGAGCATAGCGGGAATGTCCGTATGGATGTGATTCTTTCCAAGGATGCTAAATTTGCAGCGGTGCAACTGTTTCAGTTCATTCCGTACACCTATCAGCCGGTGACTTCAGTATATTATTATACTGATAACGATGCTTCTTCTTTGGCAGCGTTTCTGACAAAGAGTAAGTCTCACGGATAAACTCTCTATTATATTAGACTGGGGATAAGTCGTCGTCTACGACGGCTATCCCCATTTTTCTCATTAAGAAGCAGGCGTTCATATTCTGGGCGATACCGCTTCTCATTTGATAAGAGAAAGATAATTCATTGTTGCGTATATCTGCTTCAAAGCAATAGTTGTGGATGTTTTCAGGGAAAGAGGTAGCTAGCGAACCGAGTGCGAGATCATGCGTAGCTATGATTCCATTTGCTTGTAGGAGAATAAATTGTTTGAGAAGGGCAAGGGAGCCCTTTTGTTTGTCTATTGAATTAGTACCTTTTAAAATTTCGTCAAGAATGATAAAGAGTTTCTCGCCAGCTTCAAGTTTTGTAATAATCATCTTTAGGCGTTTTAGTTCGGCAAAGAAGTACGATTCATTATCAGCCAGGGAGTCACTGGTGCGCAAGCTGGTGATGAGTTGTGCCGGATACAACTCCATTTCGTCTGCCCACACAGGCAGTCCGATACAAGCCAGCAGATAATTGACCCCCACTGTGCGAAGATAAGTACTTTTGCCTGCCATGTTGGCTCCGGTGATAACAATAAAGAAAGGACGTTTTTCAATATCTATATCGTTCCGCACGCATTTTTCTCTGTTCATCAGGGGATGCCCTAGTGCTTTAGCCTTTATTTCAAAAGGTACCGAAGTTATTTTCGGATAGACATAATCAGGATGATTGTAGGCGAAAGTAGCCAGTGAGCAGTAGGCGTCGATTTCTCCGATAACCTTCAGCCAGCGTGAGAGGTCGTCGGCATATTCTTCCTTCCATGTCTCAATGCGCAGCACTTGATGGAGTTCCCAGAACATAAATCCGTTCAGCAGGGCGTTTATCATAAGGTTGTTTCGCTGGTCGAGGGCGTTCATGAGGGAGGCGAGGCGCTTCACAGCTTGAGAAGCCAAATTGGCGGGACGGGCAATAAGGCTTTTGTTTTTCCCCGGCGCATGGACTAATTGTTCTTTCAGCTTCCGGAGCAGGGGACTATGCATCTCTTTCTTTTCGATGAGGAGAATCTGCTCTGCATAGGTGGCTAGAACTTGTAGCTTTTCTCCGTACATGGACTGTATTTGAGTGATGCCGCGGGAGAAGATGGAACTAAAGATAATAAATCCCACGAACACCCATCCTGCTGTGCCTCCTGAGATGACACCTAATAGGGAGAGAGCGAGGCACGTCAAATTGATAAGCATCACAGTGTAGGGTAACAGGCGCAGTAACCGTGATTTCCGGTAGTGACTAGGTGTTTGCGCCCATGCATTGATTTCCGTTTCGTCGGCAGATTTGCCTTTGCGCAGCAGTCCCACTATGCGGAATGTTTGCCGGAATTGCAAGTCTTCCGTCAATTCCTGTACGGCTTGTTGGCGGAGTTCTATGTCTTCTTTCTTTTTCAGATGAGTATTGAACCAGCTTGCCAACTTCTCCTTGCCGATAGGTGTTGAAGTGCGGTTGACGGTTTGGAACAATGAATGTTCTCCGAAAATGTCCAGATCGAGCGTATATAAATGTGACGGATCGATATATTCTTTTCCACCGTCAAAGTCCGAAGTATCATATTCCAGTCCTTTCAGTTCCTGCGAATTGATTTCTATTTTCTTTTTCAGAAAATCTTTCCAAGCGAAGAGTTGGTTGTGAAGTTTCACCATCCAGAGAAAGACAAGGAAAGGGATACCTACAAAAAGAAACAACTTCACCCAACCTCCCGACCAGAATAGGATGAGGCTAGCCACCGCTTCTACAAAGAGTATCAGTCGCAGCATGCTTACGTTGCGGATACGCCGGCGTGCCCGGCGAAGATCTTTTTTTGTTTCCTGTATAATATCTTGATAAGTATGAATAAGGGTATTGATTTCTTCCATGTCTTTTAATTTTGAGGCAAAGGTAGCATATTTGATTTGTAGAGAATGGCGTGCTTATCCTAGAGCTAGATAATTAGTTTTAATTAACTGATAAGCGTATTTTGCCATACCTATGGCAAAACTTTGCCACAAAGATGGCAAATCTTTGCCACCGAGGCGACAAAACTTTGCCATCATGGTGGCAAAACTTTGATAGGTCGATGAAGACAAACTTAGTATAGTATTTTCTTGTCTTCTCTTTAAATAAGAGCCCTTTTGTTGCTTTCCCTTTCAACTTTTCGCCCCGTATATTTGCTTTTCTTCGCCGGAATCTATAACTTTCCACACGAATAAGCGTATGATTATGGAAGGAGGATTTAATATGAAGAAGTGGTATATCATGTTGTTGATAAGTGTATGTAGTTTGCCTGTTGTTGCACAAAATATCATCTACTCTAATTTTAAAGAATTGCTTGCTCAGCAAGGTGATACATTACCTTCGTTGCAGGTTGAGAAACGGTCCAGAAACCAGGTTGTTCTCTCGGGCGGAGCCGATTATCGCATTACGGCGGGAGATGATGAGTCGATGCGTCGGTTGCTGAAGAAGCGTTGTTTTGCCGTGCAGATGGAGAATGGTGAATTATACATTAACTGTCGCAAGCTCCGTTATAAAAAGCTTCGTTTCGGCGGGTGGTATGCTGCGGCTTTGCGGTTGGGAAACAACATTTATTTCCGTGCCATGCCCGTTGGTTCCGTCATAGGCGGAGAATTTGTAGACGAAGACGATGCTAAACTGGGGGGAAGCGTGGGGAATGCGCTTGCCACTTCGAGCCTTGTCACCCATCGTGTATATTATGAGTTGAACGGTGAAACCGGGAAGGTGGATTACGTAGGACAAGAAAAAATGTTGCTTCTTCTTAAAGGCCATCCTAAGTGGAAAGAAGAATATTTGCGTGAGGACAGCCAAGAAGCACGAGTCACGGGAAAATACCTTTTGCGTCTTCAGGCAGAAGAGAAGAAAGCACCGTAACCCTTGGCGGAAGAAGCCGATAAAAAACATTTTGATAATAAAGTTTGCCTTTTCCTTGCATTTCAATTCGTTTTTCTTTATCTTGCGAAGAGTTATCCGGGAGTATTCCTGACAGATTGTAGTCCTTAATCTTTGATAAGTATGAAAATCACTCTTAGCGACACCCTGCCTCCTTATCCCCTTTTCGTAGAGGGTATTCGGCGTGCCCCCGACCGCGGGTACACTCTCACTCCGGCACAAACAGCCCTTGCCCTAAAGAACGCTTTGCGTTACATTCCTACCGGACTTCATGAACAACTTGCCCCGGAGTTTCTCGAAGAACTCCGTACACGAGGGCGCATCTACGGTTACCGTTTTCGTCCGGAAGGCGACCTGAAAGCTAAGCCGATTGATGAATACCGCGGCAACTGCATCGAAGGCAAAGCTTTCCAAGTGATGATAGACAACAATCTTTGTTTCGACATTGCCCTCTATCCCTATGAGCTCGTCACGTATGGCGAGACGGGGCAGGTCTGCCAGAACTGGATGCAATATCGCCTCATTAAACAATACCTGGAAGTGCTCACCCGGGAACAAACGCTTGTCATAGAGTCAGGTCATCCACTGGGGCTTTTCCATTCCCGCCCTGATGCGCCCAGAGTGATTATCACCAATTCGCTGATGGTGGGGCAGTTTGATAATCAGCACGATTGGCATGTTGCCGCCCAGATGGGAGTTGCCAACTATGGGCAGATGACTGCCGGAGGATGGATGTATATCGGTCCCCAAGGTATTGTACACGGCACTTTCAACACCTTATTAAATGCCGGAAGACTGAAACTCGGCATCCCGCAGGATAAAGACCTCCGTGGGCATCTTTTTGTTTCCTCCGGGTTGGGAGGAATGAGCGGTGCTCAGCCGAAAGCGGCAGAAATAGCCGGAGCGGTGGCTGTGATTGCCGAAGTAGACCCTTCGCGTATCGACACTCGCTATCGGCAGGGATGGGTAGGGCATGTCACGGATGATATACCCGAAGCCTACCGGATGGCACACGAAGCGATGCGGCGTGGCGAACCTTGCTCCATCGCATACCACGGAAATGTAGTAGATTTGCTGGAATATGCCGAAAGGGAAAAGATTCATATCGAACTCCTTTCCGACCAAACCTCCTGCCATGCTGTTTACGAAGGCGGGTATTGTCCTGTAGGGCTGACCTTTGCAGAGCGCACCCGATTGTTACATGAATCGCCTGCCGGGTTCCGCCAATTGGTAGATGTTTCCTTGCGCCGGCATTTCGAGGTCATCCGCAAGCTAGTGGCGCGGGGAACTTATTTCTTTGACTACGGCAATTCTTTCATGAAAGCTATCTATGACGCAGGCGTTCAAGAAATCTCCCGCAATGGAATCGACGAGAAAGACGGATTTATATGGCCCAGTTACGTGGAAGATATTATGGGACCCCAGCTTTTCGATTACGGATACGGACCTTTCCGTTGGGTGTGCCTGAGCGGGAAACACGAAGATTTGATAAAGACAGACCAGGCTGCTATGGAATGCATTGATGTGCAGCGCCGTGGGCAGGATCTGGATAATTATAACTGGATTCGGGATGCAGAAAAGAATCGGTTGGTAGTGGGTACGCAGGCACGTATCCTCTATCAGGATGCTGTAGGACGAATGAAGATTGCTCTCCGCTTCAATGAAATGGTACGTCGTGGAGAAGTGGGTCCTATTATGTTGGGCAGAGACCACCATGACGTGAGCGGAACCGATTCTCCTTTCCGGGAAACTTCCAACATTAAAGACGGCAGCAATGTGATGGCAGATATGGCAGTGCAATGTTTTGCCGGAAACTGCGCGCGCGGTATGAGCCTTGTGGCGTTGCACAATGGTGGAGGCGTAGGGATAGGAAAGGCAGTGAACGGTGGTTTTGGTATGGTATGTGATGGCAGCGAACGAGTAGATGAAATTCTTCGTTCCGCCATGTTGTGGGATGTGATGGGCGGAGTGGCACGCCGTTCGTGGGCACGCAACGAACATGCTTTGGAGACCAGCGAAGCCTTCAACCGAACCCATGGTGAAGACTACAACATCACCATGCCTTATCTTGCCGACGATAAATTGATAGAAACCGTCTTGAACAACCTATAATGTGAGAGCTTATGAACTGGAATAAAATTATCGAATGTGTCCCCAATTTTAGTGAAGGGAGAGATTTAGAGAAGATAGATAAAATAGTCGCCCCTTTCCGAGGAAAAGTAGGCGTGAAGTTGCTGGATTATAGTAACGATGAAGACCACAACCGCTTGGTAGTCACTCTTGTTGGTGAACCCGAACCGCTTCGTGATGCAGTGATAGAAGCTATAGGAGTTGCTGTTAGTCTCATTGATCTCAACCACCATGCCGGACAGCATCCACGGATGGGAGCTGTGGACGTAGTTCCTTTTATTCCTATTCGTAACACCACGATGGATGAAGCTGTAGCCCTGTCGCGTGAAGTAGCTGCGCGCGTGGCAGAATTTTATTGCCTTCCTGTCTTCCTCTATGAGAAATCGGCTACCGCCCCCCACCGGGAGAACCTTGCCGCCATCCGCAAAGGAGAATTTGAAGGAATGGCAGAAAAGATAAAACTTCCCGAATGGACACCCGATTTCGGACCTTCCGAACGTCATCCTACTGCTGGAACCGTAGCTATCGGCGCCCGTATGCCCTTGATTGCTTATAATATCAACTTGGGTACGCACTGCCTTGAAATAGCTAACCGCATTGCGCGCTCTATTCGTCATATCAACGGTGGTTTACGCTACGTCAAAGCAATGGGAGTGGAGCTGAAAGACCGCAATTTGACGCAGGTGTCTATTAATATGACCGATTATACCCGTACCTCCTTGTATCGTGTTTTCGAACTGGTGCGCATTGAAGCGCGCCGCTACGGCATTCCTATTGTGGGCAGTGAAATTATAGGCTTGGTACCAATGGAAGCTTTGGTAGACACCGCGTCCTATTATCTCGGCCTGGAGAACTTCTCCATGCAGCAAGTATTGGAAACCCGAATAATGGAATAGAAAGCCATGGCTGAAAACTTAATAATATTTAATGCCTGTATCGTCACTCCTCTCGGCTACACTGCCTGCAAAGGAGGGGAGATGTCACGACTTCAAGTGACCGAGAATGGCACGGTGGAGGTAACGGACGGCATCATCACCTACGTAGGTCCCAACCGTGGCGAGGAGCGCGACGGCTATTATCATCACTATTGGCATTACAATGCCCGTGGACGTTGCCTGTTGCCCGGCTTTGTCGATTCTCATACCCACCTTGTCTTTGGCGGTGAACGGGCGGATGAATTTTCCTGGCGGCTGAAGGGGGAAAGTTATATGTCTATCATGCGTCGTGGTGGAGGAATTGCCAGCACCGTGAAGGCAACCCGTGAAGCGAATTACATCCGCCTGCTTGCCCGTACCGAGCAATTTTTAAAGAAGATGAGTGCCATGGGTGTCACCACTGTAGAAGGAAAAAGCGGTTATGGCCTGGAACGTGACACTGAGTTGATGCAACTCAAAATAATGCGTTCTCTCAACCAGTCCGAGCATAGCCGTGTCGACATTGTACCCACTTTTCTGGGAGCGCATGCCGTCCCTGTCGAGTATGAGGGTAGAAGTGACCAATACATTGACTTTCTTATAGAAGAGATGCTGCCACACATCAGCGAACATAAGTTGGCGGAGTGTTGCGATGTATTTTGTGAAGAAGGCGTGTTTTCCATCGAACAATCCCGCCGCCTTCTTTCTGCCGCCAGAGACTATGGTTTGAAACTCAAACTCCATGCTGATGAGATAGTATCATTGGGTGGGGCTGAGCTGGCTGCCGAATTGCATGCTCTGTCTGCCGACCATTTGCTTCATGCTTCGGACCAAGGTATACGTGCAATGGCAGAAGCAGGTGTCGTGGCTACTTTGCTTCCGCTTACCGCCTTCTCCCTGAAAGAGCCCTATGCCCGGGGACGTGAAATGATTGATGCTGGATGTGCTGTGGCTTTGGCTACAGACTTAAATCCGGGAAGTTGTTTTTCCGGTTCCATTCCCTTGACATTTGCGCTGGCGTGCATCTACATGCGGCTTTCAGTGGAAGAAGCTATTACCGCTCTCACCTTAAACGGGGCAGCAGCTATTGGGCGTGCCCATTGCATCGGCAGTATCGAAGTGGGTAAGCGTGGAGATTTTGTTGTTCTGGATTCCGGCAACTATCGCGTTTTACCTTATTATATGGGGATGAATTGTGTCTGTCTCACCATCAAAGACGGAGTTCTCTATCCTGTATCTTGAAGAAAGAGTATTCACCTTGAAAAACATTTGCATCATGTTAATAGATTTGACAGTAAAAGATTTTCTGAAAAAAGTAGCCGGCAAGGAACCGATTCCCGGAGGCGGCAGTGTGGCTGCCCTCAACGGTGCAGTGGCTGCATCGCTTGCCACAATGGTAGCACAGCTCACTATCGGTAAGAAGGGATATGAAATGAGTGAAGAGCTCATGCGGCATGCGGCAGAGTTAACTTTGCAGTTGCAGCAAGTCTTCATTACCTATATTGATAAAGATTCGGAAGCATACGATCGTGTATTTGCCTGTTTCAAGATGCCTAAAAACACCGAAGAAGAGAAAGCCCTCCGTTCAGCAGCTCTTCAGGAGGCTACCCGTCATGCTGCTTTAGTGCCGATGGAAGTAGCGCGCCGTGCTCTGGAATTGATGTCTCTCATTGCCGATATAGCCCGGTTGGGCAACCGCAATGCCATCACTGATGCCTGTGTGGCGATGATGTCTGCTCGTTCGGCGGTATTAGGAGCTTTGATGAATGTGCGCATCAACCTCGGTTCGTTGAAAGACAAGGCATTAGCAAAAGAATTGTTCGCCGAAGCCGACCGCCTCGAACGTGTGGCGGTAGAGAAAGAAAAAGAATTACTCGACGCTGTTAACCAAGAACTAAAGATATGAGTAAGAATGTGTACTTGGTGGGTTCCGGAGAACTCACTTTTGACATCATAGAACGTATCATCAACGAAAACCTCAAACTGGAATTGGCTCCCCAAGCTCGCCAGCGAATACAGAAGTGCCGTGACTATCTGGACCGCAAGATAGCTTCTTCGGAAGAACCTTTGTATGGAATAACCACAGGATTTGGTTCCTTATGCAGTAAAAATATTTCTCCTGACGAACTTAACACTTTGCAAGAGAACTTGGTGAAAAGCCATGCTTGTAGTGTAGGCGAGGAGATACGTCCTGTTATCATAAAGCTGATGATGCTGCTCAAAGCCCATGCCTTGTCGTTGGGGCATAGCGGTGTACAACTCATTACGGTGCAGCGTATTCTCGATTTTTTCAACAATGACGTGATGCCCATTGTGTACGACCGCGGCTCTTTGGGTGCTTCCGGTGATTTAGCCCCGCTTGCTAATCTTTTCCTTCCGCTGATAGGTGTGGGCGATGTTTATTATAAAGGTCGAAAGCGTGAAGCTATCAGTGTGCTTGATGAATTCGGTTGGGAACCCGTGCGGTTGATGAGTAAGGAAGGACTGGCTCTGCTCAATGGTACACAATTTATGAGTGCCAACGGTGTGTTTGCTTTGCTGAAAGCTTTCCGCCTTTCCCGGAAAGCCGATTTGATAGCAGCCCTTTCGCTTGAAGCTTTCGACGGGCGTATAGATCCCTTTATGGATTGTATTCAGAGGATACGTCCCCATCGCGGACAGATTGAAACAGGTGAAGCTTTTCGTCGCATCCTTAAGGGGAGCGAACTGATTACCCGTCCTAAGGCGCATGTGCAGGACCCTTATTCTTTCCGTTGCATCCCACAGGTGCATGGTGCCACGAAGGATGCCATCCGCTATGTTTCTTCTGTACTTTTGACTGAGATAAATTCTGTTACAGACAATCCCACTATTTTCCCCGATGAAGACCGCATCATTTCCGGTGGCAACTTCCACGGTCAGCCATTAGCTATCTCTTACGACTTTCTGGCTATTGCTTTGGCTGAACTGGGAAACATCTCTGAGCGACGCGTGGCTCAACTTATTATGGGACTTCGCGAACTTCCCGAGTTTCTTGTTGCCAATCCGGGTCTTAATTCCGGTTTTATGATTCCCCAATATGCGGCAGCTTCGATGGTGAGCCAGAACAAGATGTACTGCTATGCCGCCTCGAGCGATTCCATCGTCTCCTCCAACGGGCAGGAAGATCACGTCAGCATGGGTGCCAATGCGGCTGTAAAACTCTTTAAGATTATGGACAATTTGGAGCATATCCTCGCTATTGAACTCATGAATGCTGCACAAGGCATTGAGTTTCGCCGTCCCGCAAAAACGTCTCCCGTGTTGGAGCGTTTTCTCCGCGAATACCGCAAGGAAGTCCCTTTTGTAAAGGACGATATTGTGATGTATAAAGAAATCCATCAAACTGTTGCTTTTCTCAATCGTACCCAGTTAGACTATTAAAGGCAGAGAGGTTTTCCATAAAGGATTTCCTCTCTTCCTGTTAACACTTGTTTCGATATTCACGAACCGAATGATAATAATTATCAAATAGACTACAAATGAGAGGAAACTTGATTTGTTAAGTGCGTTTTCTATTTATCTTTGTTCCGCTTTATATTGAGATGGAAAATAAGGGCTGGTTAAGAGCCGATTAAACGAGGAACGAACGATGATAGAACATGCAAAAGACGGACCCCAACGGGTGGAACTACGGAAGCGGATAATAGAAACTGCAACGGAAGCTTTTACCACGCAGGGCATTAAAAGTATCACGATGGACGACATTGCTGCATCTTTAGGAATTTCCAAGCGCACTTTATATGAAGTCTTTTCGGATAAAGAGACGTTGCTGAAAGAGTGTATATTAAAGATTCAGCAAGACAGGGATGAATATCTGACAAGCATTCTGGAGCATTCGGGTAATGTGCTCGAAGTCATCCTGGCTGTTTTCCAAAAAAGTATCGAGGCTTTTCATCGTACTAACAAACGCTTCTTTGAAGATATAAAGAAGTATCCCAAAGTATATGAAATGATGCAGAACCGCCGTAATAGCGACTCCGAGAGCACCATTGCTTTCTTCAAGTCGGGGGTGGAGCAAGGCATTTTCCGTTCGGACATAAATTTTGAGATAGTTAATTTGCTGGTGCGTGAGCAGTTCGATGTGTTGCTAAATACGGATATTTGCAACGAATACCCCTTTCTGGAAGTATACGAATCCATTATGTTTACCTATTTGCGTGGTATTTCTACCGAGGAAGGAGCAAGAGTGTTAGAAGGATTTATTCAGGAATATCGTAAAAGCCGAATCGAGTAGACGTGACAGTAAAACGAAAGATGACAACAAAAATAAGTATATACTTTATTAATTTTATGAACAGAAAGAAAAGATTAGCATGCAAGCAGGTGCTCCTGACGTTGGTTGCTATTTTTGTAGTGGGTTACACACAGGCACAAGAGACGAAGGGGACACTGACCCTCACCTTAAACAAAGCGTTGGAGGTGGCGCTTGCCGAGAATCCTACCATCAAAGTAGCCGAAGAAGAAATCGCCCTTAAGAAGGTGGCAAAGAAGGAGGCTTGGCAAAATTTATTGCCGGAGGCAAGCATCACCGGCTCCTTGGACCATACTATCCGGGCAGCCGAAATGAAGCTGAATGACCAGTCGTTCAAGATGGGAAAGGACGGGTCGAATACAGCAAATGCCGGATTGGCTATTAACCTACCTTTGTTTGTCCCGTCGGTTTATCGGGCAATGTCGATGACCAAAACGGACATAGAACTGGCTGTGGAAAAGTCTCGCGCTTCCAAGCAAGACCTGGTTAATCAAGTGACAAAAGCTTATTACCAGTTGATGTTAGCGCAAGACAGCTACGAAGTATTACAGAAAAGCTATAAACTGGCAGAAGACAACTTCAACGTAGTCAATGCCAAATATCAGCAGGGGGCTGTGAGTGAATTTGACAAGATTAGCGCCGAGGTGCAGATGCGCAGTGTGAAGCCTAATGTAATTGCCGCAGCTAACGCCGTGACTCTTGCCAAGTTGCAACTGAAAGTGTTGATGGGCGTCACCGAAGACGTGGACATCCATATTGATGATAGTTTGAATAACTACGAGACTGTGGTGTTTGCCAACGAGTTGCAGGAAACGAATGACGGATTGCAAAACAACACGACTTTAAAGCAACTGGAACTCAACCGAAGATTACTGGAGAAGAACTCCAAGACGTTGAAGACCAACTTTATGCCGACGCTCTCCATGAGTTTCTCTTATAAGTATCAGTCTTTGTATAATAATAATGTGAATGTTTTCGATTATTCCTGGGCTAACAGTTCTTCCCTGATGTTTAACCTGAGCATTCCCCTTTACAAGGCGAGCAACTTCACCAAGCTGAAATCAAACCGTATCCAGATACGTCAGTTGGACTGGAATCGCATCGACACGGAACGCAAATTGAATATGCAGGCTACCAGCTACCGTAACAACATGACAGCTAGTTCCGAGCAGGTGGTTAGTAACAAAGAAAACGTGATGCAGGCTGAGAAAGCCGTCACCATAGCTGGTAAACGATATGAAGTGGGGAAAGGAACAGTGCTCGAACTCAACAGTTCGCAAGTGTCGCTCACTCAGGCGGAACTCACTTACAACCAGTCTATTTACGATTACTTGGTAGCTAAGGCAGACCTCGACCAACTTTTAGGTAGGGATAAATATATGAAGTAGAACCCCATTGAACAAACATTAAAATTACAAATAGGAATATGAAAAAAGGTTTCCAATTAATAGCCCTCATCCTGGCGGTGTTTATGGGCTCTTGTACGGGAGGTAAAGAAAAAAGCGAAGCTACGAAAGTGGACGAGAAACCCAGAGTGAAATTGGCGGACGTGTCTGCCCGTCCTGTAGAACAGATACAAGAATATACGGCAACGGTAGAGGCGGAAGTGAAGAATAACATTGCTCCGTCTACTCCGGTGCGCATCGATAAAATCTTTGTAGAGGTAGGCGACCATGTATCCAAAGGGCAGCGGCTGGTGCAGATGGATGCTGCCAACCTTCAACAGTTGAAGCTTCAATTGGACAATCAAGAAGTGGAGTTCAAGCGTATTGACGAGCTATATAAGGTGGGAGGTGCTTCTAAATCAGAATGGGACGCCTCGAAGATGGCGCTGGACGTGAAGCAGACTTCATATAACAATCTGCTGGAAAATACCTCTTTGCTTAGTCCAATAAATGGGGTGGTAACTGCCCGCAACTATGATAATGGGGATATGTACAGTGGCGGCAATCCCGTACTGGTTGTAGAACAGATTACTCCGGTAAAACTTCTTATCAACGTGTCCGAAAGCTATTTCACACAAGTAAAGAAAGGCGCTCCTGTGGACGTGAAACTAGACGTGTATGGCGAAGAGCTGTTTAAGGGATACATCAGTTTGGTTTATCCAACGGTGGATGCAGCTACCCGTACCTTTCAGGTGGAAATCAAGCTTGACAACAGAGACCAGCGGGTACGTCCGGGAATGTTTGCCCGTGCTACGCTGAACTTCGGGACACAGGACAACGTGGTAGTTCCCGACCTTGCCATTGTAAAGCAAGCCGGTTCGGGCGACCGTTATGTATATGTGTATAAAAACGGCAAAGTGTCCTATAATAAAGTGGAATTGGGACGCCGCATGGGAACGGAATATGAGTTAAAATCCGGTGTACCCGATAACTCACAAGTCGTGATTGCCGGTCAGACACGTCTTATCAACGGTATGGAAGTTGAAGTGGAGAAATAAAACACATAAAAAAATCTATTAAACATGAGTTTATACGAAGGAGCGGTTAAGAAACCGATTATGACCTCCCTCTGCTTTCTGGCAGTGGTGATTTTTGGTCTTTTCTCTTTGTCCAAATTGCCTATCGACTTGTATCCGGATATTGATACAAACACGATTATGGTGATGACGGCATATCCGGGAGCCAGTGCTTCGGATATTGAGAACAACGTGACCCGTCCACTGGAAAATACATTGAACGCGGTGAGCAACCTGAAGCATATCACCTCCCGTTCGTCCGAGAACATGTCGCTCATTACTCTGGAATTTGAGTTTGGTAATGATATTGACGTGCTTACCAATGATGTCCGCGACAAGTTGGATATGGTGAGTTCGCAACTTCCAGATGATGTGGAGAATCCCATCATTTTCAAGTTTAGCACAGACATGATTCCGATTGTACTGCTATCGGTGCAGGCAAACGAAAGTCAGTCGGCGCTTTATAAGATATTGGACGATCGCGTAGTGAATCCTCTGGCACGTATCCCCGGTGTGGGTACGGTGTCTATCAGTGGTGCACCCCAACGCGAGATACAGGTATATTGCGACCCTAATAAATTGGAAGCTTACAACCTGAGTATTGAAACCATCAGTTCCATTATCGGAGCAGAGAACAAGAATATTCCGGGTGGTAACTTTGATATTGGTAGCGAAACCTATTCTCTCCGTGTGGAAGGTGAGTTCGACGATTCGCGCCAACTGGCGGATATTGTGGTGGGTACTCACAATGGAGCCAATGTGTTCTTGCGCGATGTGGCAAGAATAGTGGATACAGTAGAAGAGCGTGCACAGGAAACGTATAACAACGGTGTGCAGGGTGCTATGATTGTGGTTCAGAAACAATCCGGTGCCAACTCGGTGGAGATTTCCAGAAAAGTGCGCGAAGCGCTTCCCCGTTTGCAGAAGAGCTTGCCGAGCGATGTCAAGGTGGGTGTCATCGTAGATACATCTGATAACATCTTGAATACTATCGACAGTTTGGCGGAGACCGTGCTTTATGCCTTGTTATTTGTGGTGATTGTGGTGTTCCTCTTTTTGGGACGCTGGCGTGCAACATTGATTATTTGTATCACTATTCCGCTTTCATTGATTGCCTCGTTCATCTATCTGGCTATCACAGGAAATACGATTAATATCATCTCCCTTTCCTCCCTTTCTATTGCTATTGGTATGGTGGTGGATGATGCCATTGTGGTACTTGAGAATGTGACGACCCATATTGAACGTGGAGCCGACCCCAAACAGGCTGCTGTGCATGGAACCAATGAGGTGGCTATTTCCGTAGTAGCTTCTACATTGACGATGATTGCCGTGTTCTTTCCTTTGACGATGGTGAGCGGTATGTCCGGTGTGCTCTTTAAGCAGTTGGGCTGGATGATGTGTTCAATTATGTTCATTTCTACGGTGTCGGCTTTGTCATTGACTCCGATGCTTTGCTCGCAGTTGCTCCGTTTGCAGAAGAAACAGTCCCGGGCGTTCAAGATATTCTTTACTCCCATAGAGAAGTCGCTCGATGCATTGGATGCCTGGTACGGCAGGATGCTTAACTGGGCAGTGCGCCATCGCCGCACCGTGATTGTGGGTTGTGTTATCTTCTTTGTCATCAGTTTGCTGTGTGCCAAAGGTATCGGTACGGAGTTCTTCCCAGCTCAGGATAATGCCCGTATCGCCGTCAAACTGGAATTGCCTATTGGTACGCGCAAAGAAATAGCACAGGAACTTTCCCAGAAACTGACGAACCAGTGGCTGACCAAATATAAAGGCATCATGAAAGTGTGCAACTATACCGTAGGTCAGGCAGACTCCGATAACACGTGGGCTTCGATGCAAGACAACGGTTCGCACATTATCTCTTTCAATATCAGCTTGGTGGACCCGGGCGATCGTGATATTACCCTGGAACAGGTTTGTGACGAAATGCGTGACGACCTGAAAAAATATCCGGAGTTTAGCAAAGCCCAGGTAATCCTTGGAGGTAGTAGCTCTGGTATGTCTGCTCAGGCAACTGCCGATTTCGAGGTATATGGTTATGACATGGCTATGACCGATAGTGTAGCGGCTAGCTTGAAGAGAGAGTTGCTTAATGTGAAAGGTGTATCTGAAGTAAATATCAGCCGTAGCGATTATCAGCCTGAATATCAGGTAGACTTCGACCGCGAGAAGCTGGCTATGCATGGGCTTAATCTGTCTACTGCCGGAAACTACCTGCGCAATCGTATTAACGGAGCCGTCGCTTCCAAATATCGTGAGGATGGTGACGAGTATGACATCAAAGTCCGATATGCCCCTGAGTTTCGTACCAGTCTGGAGAATATCGAGAATATCCTTATCTATAATAATAAAGGTGAAGCTGTCCGCGTGAAAGATGTCGGTACGGTAGTCGAACGCTTTGCACCTCCTACCATCGAGCGTAAAGACCGTGAACGTATCGTTACCGTGTCCGCTGTTATCTCCGGTGAGCCTTTGGGTAATGTAGTAAGTGCCGGGAATGCTATTATCGACAAGATGGATATTCCGGGAGAAATCACCATTCAGGTATCAGGTTCGTTTGAAGATCAGCAGGATTCGTTCCGTGACTTGGGTACATTGGGTATCCTGATTGTCATCCTGGTATTCATCGTGATGGCTGCCCAGTTCGAATCCCTCACTTATCCGTTTATCATCATGTTCTCCCTGCCGTTTGCGTTTAGCGGTGTGTTGATGGCACTCTTCTTCACGGGTAGCACGCTGAGTGTGATGAGTTTGTTGGGAGGTATCATGTTGATTGGTATTGTGGTGAAGAACGGTATTGTGCTCATCGACTATATCACCCTCTGTCGAGAGCGTGGTCTGGCTGTGGTCAATTCTGTAGTTACTTCCGGTAAGAGCCGTCTTCGTCCGGTATTGATGACTACTGCCACTACCGTTCTCGGTATGATTCCAATGGCTATTGGCGGTGGTCAGGGTTCGGAGATGTGGAGTCCGATGGCAATTGCCGTAATCGGTGGTCTGTCCGTGTCCACAGTATTGACATTGATTCTTATTCCTACGCTCTATTGTGTATTTGCAGGAACAGGTATCAAGCATCAACGCCGCAAACTGCGTCGCCAACGCGAATTAGATACTTACTTCCAGGCACATAAAGATGAGATTATTAAGAAATAACAGATAAGAAAGAATTATGAAATCAGTATTGATAACTTTCGACCAAGCATACTACGAACGTATCATAGCCTTGCTCGACCGCTTGAATTGTCGGGGCTTCACGTATCTTGAACGTGTTCAGGGACGTGGCTCGAAGACAGGTGACCCTCATTTTGGGAGCCATGCCTGGCCTAGCATGTGCTCGGCTATCCTCACGGTGGTAGATGACAACAAGGTAGACCCCTTGCTGGATACTCTTCACAAGATGGATATGCAAACCGAGCAATTAGGGTTGCGAGCTTTCGTTTGGAACATTGAACGGACGATTTAATAGAACTAAAAAAGAATGGGGTGCCCGCAAAGGACACCCCATTCTTTTTTATGAAATCATCTAATTTTATCTTATCCTATTATCCATTTACTACCCGGTATGAACGAGATAATCTTGGTGGTTATGTAGCAACAGATGAAGGTAGTCACCGCAATGCACGGGATGGCAGCTACCGTAGGCAATGCCAAGTCGTGTTTGAACACCGTTGCCCATAGTCCCAGCCAAAAAATGTGCATAAGGTACATACCGTAACTGAGTTTAGACATATCTGTTATGAAGCTTGGAGCTTTCGGGCGGTTTATACATGTGAACATCAGGAATGTGCCCGCTGTGAGAAGTACACAGTTGATTGTGCAGAAAGCCCATCCTATTTCAATGACAGGGGTAGAGAGAGTTTCTCCCGGTATTGCCTGAATATAGAAAGAGTAAATGGTCAGCGCAGCTCCGATAATCATTGAAATAACTCCTATTGTGAAACGTTTGGAGCGGTTCCACGTAAGATGTACTCGTATGTAATGTGCCAGTACGAGGTAGCCCAGGTAGCCTGAGAAGTACCATAACATGTGGTATTCGTTCCAGAAACATTGTCCCCACACTTCACCGCACCAGCGGTTGAGAAACGGTATACATGTTGACAGCACGAACAGTCCGATGAAGAAACGTTCTTCTTTTGCCGTGGCTTTGCTTAGCCAGGGAGATATGATGGGAATAAATAAGTAAAGACTGATAAGAGGATACATGAACCACAGGTGTCCGGCGAGTGTCGGAAAGTTGAGAAATATGCGTGAAAGATCTTTCAATGAGGTTGCTCCATCTATTTGTCCCCACAACATAGGTAGGGTACTATATAGTATCATGAATATAAAAAACGGTGGCAGAATATGGGTGAAGCGTCGGCGATAGAATTGCCATGTGGTTTGACCTTCTTTCATTGGCGCAAGGAGGTAAGCAGAGACAATCATAAATAGTGGTACTGCCATACGTGAGAAGCCGTCGTATATAGCTACCCACAGTCGGTCTGCCTCACTGGCGAGATAAGATTGCGGTCCTGCCATATCAGTGGAACCAGCGGCACCATAAAAGTTTTCACTAGCGTGGACAACCATAACGAGGAAGCATGCAAACACGCGTACATAATCTAGAAAAACGATACGTTTCATTTTTGTTTAAGTATTATTGTTTAGTTAGATAATTACAGTCTTGTCTTTTTTTGTGCGAAATCTTGTATTCCTGGCGAAGTGCTTCGCCGATTTCTGGATGCCGCTTTATTTTTTACAAAGATACGAACAAAATTTGAAATACACGGTACTACACTGAATATATTGGGTACAAGAAGGGGGGATAGGTATCTTAGGAGTAGTAGAAAGTAAATGTTTCCAACCGAAGATAAACAATGGACCCTCCATTCTTTTTTATTGGTTCGAATGTGAAATCTGCAGGCAAACTTCTATCTTTGCAGCTCTTTAAAGATAAGGATGTTCATGAAGAACTATTTGATATATTCGTTAGGGCTTACTTTACTGGTACTGGGGATGTTGCTAGCTTTGCACTACTTGCCCACCTTGACGATTGACGGACATACACTGAGACGAGTCGACTTGCTAGGCGATCTGCGTTATCCGGAACCGGAAGAGGAAGTTGCGGATGAAGACAGTATACCTCCTGTCCCGGTAGTGAAACCTATTTTTGTGGATACCTGTCGTAGTGGAATGACTTGTATCGAAGACTATAGTGATTCCACTTTGCGGGGAATGACACCTTTCTATCGGGCATTGGATGACATTAGTTCCAAAGGACGTCAAGTGCGCGTCGCTGTGTTTGGCGATTCCTTCATTGAGGCAGATATTTTCACTGCCGATTTACGTGAAAAGCTTCAAAAGAGATTTGGCGGATGTGGGGTAGGTTTTGTCACCATTACTTCGATGACAAGTGGCTATCGCCCTACGGTCAGACATACCTTTGGAGGATGGTCCAGCCATGCCGTCACAGACAGTGTATATTTCGATAAAAGGAAACAAGGCATTTCTGGTCATTATTTTGTGGCGGGAAACGGCGCCTATGTGGAGTTGCGTGGACAAAGCAAATATGCTTCATTGCTCGATACCTGCCGGCGGGCATCCATCTTTTTCTATAATAAGGGGACGGTGGACCTTTCTGTGCGGGTGAACCGGGGAGAAAGGCAGACGGAATCTTTTGAACCTACAGGCGGTTTGCAACAAATGAAGGTCGAAGGGCGTATCGGTTCCGTACGCTGGGAGGTGGAGAAAGCTGATTCTACTCTTTTCTATGGGTTGGCAATGGACGGTACGGAGGGTATCGTGGTAGATAACTTCTCTCTTCGAGGGAGTTCGGGGTTGTCTTTACGCAGCATTCCGCAGGATATGCTGAAAGAGTTTAATGAACAGCGTCCCTATGACTTGATAATTTTGGAATATGGTCTGAACGTTGCCACCGAGCGAGGACGAAATTATGATAATTACCAGAAGGGGTTGCTTACAGCTATCTCACACCTCAAAGCATGTTTCCCGCAAGCAGGCTTTCTGTTGCTGAGCGTTGGCGACAGGGAATATAAAACAGAAAACGGCGAACTCCGTACAATGCCGGGAGTCAAAAATCTCATTCGGTATCAGCAGAACATAGCAGCGGAAAGTGGCATTGCATTCTGGAATATGTTCGAGGCGATGGGGGGCGAAGGAAGCATGGCAAAGATGGTGCATGCTAAGCCACCTTTGGCTAATTATGATTATACACACATTAATTTCCGGGGTGGGAAACATCTGGCCGGATTGCTTTACGAGACATTGGTATATGGGAAAGAACAATATGATAGGAGGCGGGCGTATGAAGAAGAATAGAGGGAGGCGGTTATGGTTGCCTGGTATGCTGTTACTGATATGGATGTTGGGCGAAACCACCTGTTCTGCGCAAGACCGTTTACCGGCATGTGCCAGGACGAGCGAAGGAATGAATGTGTTAAAGCCTATGCGCGAGATGAACTGGATGGCAGACACGGTAGCAGTGGACCTCGTTTATCCTCCTGCTTTTCGGGGAATGGCTTCTAATGAGATAATTGATAGCCTCGGCTTGTTGACTCCGGTGTTCGAAAGACTCCGCCTGGTACATGCGGGAATTTCTGAAGATACGGTACGCATCGTTCATATAGGCGACAGCCATATCCGTGGACATATCTATCCTCAGACTACCGGGGCGAGGATGAAGGAAGCTTTTGGAGCAGTATCCTACATAGATAAAGGTGTCAACGGCGCTACTTGCCTCACCTTTACCCATCCTGGTCGTGTTGCCGAAATTGCGGCTCTCCGCCCTGAGTTACTGATTCTCTCATTCGGCACCAACGAGAGCCACAATCGAAGGTATAATGCTCATATCCACTACAATCACATGGACGAACTGGTGAAACTTTTGCAAGCCAGCTTGCCCGGTGTACCTATTGTGTTGACTACTCCGCCGGGCTCATACGAGAGCTCTCGGCAACGTCGCCGCCGCACCTATTCCATCAATCCCCGCACAGCTACGGCAGTGGAGACTATCCGGCGCTATGCCCGCGACCACGGACTGTTGGTGTGGGACATGTATACCGTTGTGGGAGGACGGGAGCGGGCATGTAAGAATTGGACTGAAGCGCGACTGATGCGTCCCGACCATGTACACTATCTTCCCGAGGGTTATATCCTTCAGGGAAACTTGTTATATCAAGCTATTATTAAAGCCTACAATGTCTATGTTTCCCATTGATATAGATTTCAGCCGCCTCAGGGAAGTGCTTGCCTATGATCCGCAGGCACCGATGATATTCAGCAGTGGTATCTTTCTCTGGTTGTTTGCCGCTTTTATGGTGGTATATGTGCTTTTGCAACATCGTTATACAGCGCGCATTCTGTTTGTGACGCTTTTTTCCTATTATTTCTATTATAAGAGTAGCGGCACTTATTTTTTCCTTTTGGCTCTGGTGACGGTAGGCGATTTCCTGTTGGCACAATGTATGGAGCGTACTCCGGAGCGATGGAAGCGAAAAGGATTGGTGACTCTTAGCCTTGGGCTCAACCTGGGGTTGCTTGCCTACTTTAAATATACCAATTTCCTTGGCGGCATTATTTCCTCCTTGATGGGAAAAGAGTTTGCGGCGCTCGACATCTTTCTCCCTGTGGGTATTTCTTTTTTCACTTTCCAGTCGCTGAGTTATACTATCGACGTGTATCGTCGGGAAATTAAAGCTTTGAACAATTTGCTGGATTATGCTTTCTATGTCTCCTTCTTTCCCCAGTTGGTGGCTGGACCCATTGTGCGTGCCCGCGATTTCATACCTCAGATTCGCAAGCCGCTGTTTGTGTCGCAAGAAATGTTTGGTCGTGGCATTTTTCTCATTGTTTCAGGTCTTTTTAAGAAGGCGGTTATATCAGATTATATTAGCGTTAACTTTGTGGAGCGCATCTTTGATAATCCCACTCTCTATTCCGGTGTGGAAAATCTCTTGGGTGTGTACGGATATGCTTTACAAATCTATTGCGACTTTTCGGGGTATAGCGATATGGCTATCGGCATTGCCCTATTGCTCGGTTTCCATTTCAACCTGAACTTCAATTCTCCTTATAAATCGGCTTCTATTACCGAGTTCTGGCATCGCTGGCACATTTCCCTGTCCACATGGTTACGTGATTATCTTTATATTTCTTTAGGAGGAAACCGTAAAGGGAAGTTACGTCAATACCTAAACTTGATTATCACTATGTTTCTGGGTGGTTTGTGGCATGGTGCGTCGTGGAACTTTGTCCTTTGGGGAACCTTCCACGGCGTAGCACTGGCATTGCATAAAGCTTGGATGAGCCTGACAGGCCGGAAGAAGGGAGAGCAGAGCCATGGTATTCGTCGAGTATTGGGAGTGATTATAACTTTCCACTTCGTCTGCTTCTGCTGGATTTTCTTTCGAAATGCGGATTTCGAGAACTCGCTGGATATGATTCGCCAAATAACTACCACTTTCCAGGCACAACTTTTTCCTCAGCTCTTTGAAGGATATTGGCGGGTATTTGCTTTGATGGCACTGGGATTCCTGCTACATTTTGCTCCTGATAAATGGGAAAATGCAGTCTGTCGGGGTGTCATTCGTTTGCCTTTCCTGGGAAAAGCGTTGTTGATGGTATCACTTATCTACCTGGTGATACAAATGAAAGGGACCGAAATACAGCCGTTTATTTACTTTCAGTTCTAAACTTTCTATATTTCTATTGCCCAAATGTTAAAAATGCAAGATTCATGTAGGGTTAGAAGCATTGACAAGTGTATTTATAATAGATAACCGCATATTAATCTTTTAATCTTTATTTCTAATGAAATTAAAATTCGTTCTTTCGGGTATAGTATTTGGAATCTTGTTTGGAGCGTGTATACGTATGAGCCGTAGTGAAACTACTACCCGGTTTACTTCTTTGGACTATGGAGATTCCATGTTTGTTAAATCACCGGATATTGATAAAGTGTGGAAGCCCACTTACCAGTATGCCATTTTGTTGCCAAAAGATGCAGGACGAGATGTTTATGTTCATGTAGGAAACCTGCTGTCTTCCTCTTTTACGCCGCAAAATACACTTGTCTTTGGCGATATATCCAATACAAATGTAAATTTATTCCCGAAGGGAACTACTGTGTGCGGATACATTCTGTGGACTAGAGCAGATTCTCTCGGTAAGTCTCCTGTATTGTGGGCTACTATTGAGAATGTAGAAACGGGAGCAGAAGAGGAATATTGCAATTATAAGTTAATTAAGAAAGATACCTTATTTATAAGTAGATAGGAGAGGAAGGTCACTGTGAGCTCATTGATGATACAAGGAACGGCAAGCAATGCCGGAAAGACTATTCTTGTAGCGGGATTGTGCCGTTTCTTTTATAAGAGAGGCTGGAAGGTCTGTCCGTTTAAAGCACAGAATGTTACTTCTAATGCTTTCGTCATCAACGCTGGAGACGAGATAGGCTATGCTCAATATATACAGACGCTTGCATGTGATGTTGCAGCGGATGTGCGGATGAATCCTGTTTTGATAAAGGTAGGAAAAGAATACACCGAGTTCGTCATAAACGGGAAAGTAGAGCATGTGGGAGACTTTAGGGAATATTCCCGTATCCTCCCCCATATAAAACAGGCGGTGGTTAATGCTTATACCTCATTAAGGAAAGAATATGATTTGATAATTATTGAAGGCGCAGGCTCTCCTGCGGAGATAAACCGTTCTACAGAGGATATTTCCAATATGTGGCTTGCAGATTATTTCCAGCTCCCTGTAGTTTTAATAAGCAATGTTGAATATGGCGGTGGCTTTGCTTCGGTTGCCGGTACGCTTGAGCTTTTGGAAGAGAGATATAGGAAGCTTATAAAAGGCTTTGTTTTTAATAAATATGACGGTGAAGAAGAATTGCTGCATAAAGGAACCGGTTTCATTGAAAAGAAGTATCAAAAGAAGTTTCTGGGAGCTATTCCCTATCTTCCTTCTTTGAAGATTCCGGAGGAAGATAAGTTAATATATAATGTTACGCCTGAAAGAGAGGAGGGTTTTGCAATAGGCGAAGAAGAATTATTTCAATCTTTCGAGGATTTGAGTGGGATTATAGAGAAACGGCTCTGTATGGATGAGTTGATAAATATTATCTCCTAGCTTAGCTGAAGGTATATTCAGTGTCGGCTTTCTGTATTGTTATCTTTAATTTTGTTCATTTATTCCAGCTCTTTTTTTAACTTTGCAACTTTGTGAGACTTAGATGTGTGCCATGAAGACGAAGGAAATAAGATGAAATACACCTTTTTGTTTATATTATTCTCGCTTTGCTTTTTCTTTAGCTTACAAGCAAGAAATGAGAGAGATTCTTTATTAGAGGTCTTGGACAAAGTGATTGTCGAACGTGATGTATATACTCAAAAGAAAGAGGTGAAGATTGAAGAACTCAAACAGAAAAAGAAAGATTTAAAGACGCTCGATGAACTGTTTCACCTCAATAATGAGATTATTTGGCAATACCAATCTTTTATATGCGATTCCGCAGAACTCTATATCCAGGAAAATATTGAAATAGCCCGGCAAATGGGAAGCGAGAAGTACTTGCTGGAGAGCAGGCTGCATCTGGCTTTTATTTATTCCCTTTCCGGATTGTTTGTGCAGGCAAAAGATATATTTACGTCTATCGAATTTGATAAACTCCCTCCTTATCTGAAAGCGGTGTATTGCTGGAACTCTATAAGATACTATGAGAATCTTGTTAAATATACGGCTGATGTGAACTTCTCCAAAGAGTATATCCGGCAGAAAGAAGCATGTAGAGACACAATTATGAATCTCTTATCTCCCGGTTCAGACGAATATTTAAAGGAAAAGGCTTTTAAGCTTCAAGAAGAAGGCAATGCAAAAGAAGCCGTGGACATTTTGCAGAAAATCTATGGGAAACAAGAGCCTGATACGCATAGTTATGCGATGGTTGCTATGGGGATGGCAAAGCTATATGGACTGGCAGGACAGCCGGAGCTTGAAGAGAAATTCTTGATTCTTGCTGCTATGACAGATACTAAGTTGGCTGTGAAAGAAAATGAGGCTTTGCTTACTTTGGCTATTAATCTTTATAAAAAGGGAGATATTAACAGGGCGTATAACTATATCAAGGTGGCGTTGGACGATGCTATCTATTATAATTCCCGTTTCCGCAACACAGTGATAGCACGTGTGCACCCCATCATAGAAAACACCTATTTATATAAGTTAGAGCAACAAAAGCGAAACTTACGTTTTTATTCACTACTGACCAGCCTGTTTGTCATAGCTCTTGGACTTACATTATACTTTAACTATCGGCAGACAAAAATTGTTTCTAAAGCCCGCCGGCATCTCAAGAGGATGAACGAAGAACTGATTGCGCTCAATCGGAAGCTGGATGAAGCGAATCTTATCAAAGAGAAGTACATTGGATACTTTATGAATCAATGTGCAGTCTACATTAATAGGTTGGATGATTACAGGAAGAATGTGAACCGGAAAATAAAAGCCGGGCAGTTTGACGATTTGTATAAGTCTTCTTCCCGTTCTTTTGAAAAAGAGTTGGAAGAACTCTATTTAAACTTCGATAAAGCCTTTTTGAAACTCTATCCTAACTTTGTAGAAGAATTCAATTCTCTGTTGAGGGAAGAAGAATACTATCAATTGGATAAAGATCGGCTGAATACGGAATTGCGTATCTTCGCTTTGATTCGTCTGGGCATTACTGATGTGGCACAAATTGCTGGCTTTCTTCACTACTCCGTCCAGACCATCTACAATTATAAAAGCAAGGTAAAGAGAATGTCGCTCATCGACAGCAATCTCTTCGAGGAAAAGGTAAAAAAGCTCGGTTCTTTATCCGGAAAATGATTCTATCCGGTTTACCAAACTGCTAAAATCGATGTTTGGTAAATTGCTTCTATTCAAATTATTATGTAATATGTACCCTTAAAAAGGTCTACTTTAGAGCCTACTACCTGATAGAAGTAGGCTTATTTCGTTTTTATATTTGCACTACAACATTTATGATAACTGAAATACTAATCTAAAGAAAAACAACCATGACTTTCTCTGAATTATATCTTGCTTATTATCCTAAACTGGTAAGGTTTGCAAAAGACTTTGTCGTATTCGAAGAGGATGCGGAGAATATCACTCAGGACGTCTTTGCCTGTTTGTGGGAAAAGCGTGATTTGATAGGATACGTAGACAATATGAACGCTTATCTTTTCCGTCTGGTGAGGAACAGATGTTTGGACCATCTTAAACATAAAGTGTTCGAGCAACGATATGTAGAGAATACGCAGTCTTCTTTTGAAACGGAACTGAAGTTGAAGCTGCAATCACTGGAACGCTTTGAAGCTTCAGTTATCTCCGAAACTCAGGACATGGAATTGCTTATTCGTGCAGCCATAGACAGTTTGCCGCAGAGATGTCGTGAAATATTTGTTCTGAGTCGTTTTGAACATCTTAAATACAAGGAAATTTCTGAGCGACTGGGCATTTCAGTAAATACGGTAGAATGCCAGATGGGGATTGCGCTTAAAAAGTTGAGGACAAAGCTTTGTCTTTGTTTACCTGTCTGATATTTTGTTTATTTTTGAAATCTCTTTTAGGGGTAGGGGGTATAGCAATCGTTCTTAAAGTAAAAAAAGAACGAAGATGGAGAACAGCCTACATAAATATTTTGCAAATGAACTTTCAGCAGAAGAAAAGGATGAATTTTTGAAGGTGGTAGAAGAAAACGAAGAGTTGCGCGAAGAATTTATAGACTTTCAGCAGCTGGCGGCACTTTTAGATTGGTTACCTCAATTGGAGGACGGGGAGTTCGCGCGTGCCCGGTGGTTGAGATTTATACGTGAGAGAGAAATTGCCGAGAGGGAATAGAACTTTGATTATAAGTTGTCATGAACAAGTTTTATATAGGATTATTAATAAGTTTACTCAGCATCTGTGCCTATTCTCAACAAGCATACTTTGTTGACGGGTATCATGGAGGGATATACGGGCATTATCCTGTGGCATGGAAGACTCAGTTTATCGTGGACCAACTGACCAAGCATCCCGAGTGGCGGATTTGTCTGGAGATAGAGCCTGAAACCTGGGATACAATTCAGGTGAAGACGCCGGATGCTTACCGGCAATTTAAAGATAGGGTTACCGGTGAGCAAATGGAATTTACCAATCCTACGTATGCGCAACCTTACTGCTATAATATATCAGGCGAAAGCATCATCCGCCAGTTTCAATATGGCATAGCTAAGATAAACAAGCATTTCCCCGAAGTGCGTTTTGTTACCTATTCAGTGGAAGAACCTTGCTTTACAAGTTGCTTGCCACAGATATTGAAACAGTTAGGTTTTAAATATGCCGTGCTGAAATGCCCAAATACTTGCTGGGGAGGATACACGGGCGCTTATGGCGGAGAACTGGTCAACTGGATAGGGACCGATGGAACTTCCATACTCACTGTTCCTCGCTATGCTTGCGAAAAGCTGGAAGAAGGTTCTACCTGGCAGACTACTGCATGGTGCAATTCGGAGTCTTATCTCAAAGATTGCCGGCAGGCGGGTATTGAGCATCCCGTAGGTATGTGTTTTCAAGATGCCGGATGGAAGAACGGACCGTGGCTGGGAAGTGGTAAGAACACAAAGGGTAATTCTATATATATAAGGTGGAAAGATTATATCGAAAAGATTTCGACAGGTAAAACGGAGGACAACTGGCATTTCTCGCAGGAAGATATGCACGTCAATCTGATGTGGGGAAGCCAGGTATTGCAGAAGATTGCACAAGAGGTGCGTACTTCGGAGAATAAGATTGTGATGGCTGAAAAAATGTCGGTAATGGCCCATCTGGAAAATGGCTATTCTTGCCGGCAGGCGGATTTGGACGAGGCATGGCGCACTTTGATGCTTGCCCAGCATCATGATTCGTGGATTGTTCCCTATAACGGATTGGATAAACGAGGTACATGGGCAGATGCCATTAAGCGGTGGACCGATAATACCAACGCTGTTTCCGCCACTATCATCGATGCGTCTATGAGAAGTTTTGATGAAGGACACATATTGGTTGGCGGAGAACAGGGCTATCTACATGTTTACAATACTCTAGGGACACCCCGAAAGGAGATGACAAGCGTTCTGCTTTCCCAAGAATATGCAAGTTCGGATATAGAAATCTATGATTGGAGAAATAACCACATAGGTTGCTTTATAGAAAGAGAAGGTGAAAAGGTTAGATTGTTTTTTGAAGCAGAAGTTCCTCCCTTCGGCTATTCCACCTATTGTATCAGGCGAAAGAAGTCGGACAAAGGGATGGTTTCCCCAAGTAGAAAGGTGGTAAATGAACGAGAATATGTGTTAGAGAATGACATGTACAGAATTACTTTCGATTTGTCGAAGGGAGGAACTATCAAAAGCCTGATTGCAAAGAAAGAAGGGGAAAAAGAGTTTGCCGGGAAAACCGGTGAATATGCTTTGGGAGAGTTGAGAGGGTATTTTTATGAAGAAGGAAAGTTCCGTTCTTCTGCCGAGGCTCCGGCACGGCTCACTGTCTTGAGAGATAACGAATGGGAGAAGAAAGTAAAGATAGAAGGAGAAATAGCTTCCCATCCCTTCGAACAGATTGTCACCCTTTCGCGGGGAGAAAGGCGGATTGATTTCAACCTTCTTATTAATTGGAAAAAGAATGTAGGCATTGGTGAATATAAAGAGCAAAGATGGCGCGATAATCGTCGGGCGTATTGTGACGACCGTTATAAGCTGAGCGTACTCTTTCCGGTAAATCTCCAGGATGCGTGTATTTATAAAAATGCTCCGTTTGATGTATGCGAAAGTAAGCTGGAGAACACTTTCTTTGGTAGTTGGGACCAAATCAAGCATAATATTCTGCTCCACTGGGTGGACCTGGCAGAACGGAAAGGAGGCTACGGATGGGCATTATTGTCCGACCACACTACTTCTTACTCTTATGGGGAGGACTATCCGCTGGGGTTGACAGCACAATATTCCGGTGTAGGTTTATGGGGACCTGATTATAAAATCACCCGACCACTGGCAATGAGATACGCCATCATCCCTCACCGGGAAACGTGGGACCGGGCTTCGATAGCCACCAGCAGCGATTGCTGGAACGAACCTCTATTATCTTCCTACCATCCCTCGGCAAAGCGGGAATCCAAATCTTTTGTCGATTTGCGTAGCACCGGCTATCAGGTGTGTGCTGCCAAGCTGCAAGACGGGAAGGTAGTGTTACGTCTCTTCAACGCCGAAGGAGACAATGCACAGCATCGCATCGCTTTCGATATGCCGTTATCCGCAGTGGAAGAGGTGGACCTCCGGGGGAACTCTATTGAAAGAAAAAAGATAAAGAGGCGTGCCGGGAAATCACAAATAACCGTATCTATGCCACGTTTCGGCATAAAGACTTTCGTGCTAAGTTTGATGTATAATAGTAAATAGTGATATTAGTATGTATAAAGCTACTGCTACTTTTTTGATAGTCAGCTCCTTTCTGTGGATGACGGCTTGCTCGTCCTCTGATGCGGTAACAGCGGATTTGGTTCCTGCCGATTATGTAAATCCGTTTATAGGCGCCAGCACCAGCGTGGGAGCAGCCGGAGTATACCACGGTTTGGGCAAGACCTTTCCCGGCGCTACCACTCCTTACGGTATGGTGCAAGTGAGTCCCAATACAATAACAGGAGGAGACAACGGTTCCGGTTATAGTAATGAACACAAGACTATAGAAGGATTTGCCTTTACACAGATGAGCGGTGTCGGATGGTTTGGCGATTTGGGAAACTTCCTTGTGATGCCCGCCACCGGAGAGCTGCGAAAGATAGCGGGAAAGGAAGACGGCAGCATCAAAGGCTATCGCTCTGCCTACAACAAGGAGACGGAGACAGCCAAAGCCGGATATTATTCAGTGGAACTGACAGATTATAAGATTAGAGTGGAAAGTAGTGCAACGCCCCGTTGCGGTATGTTGCGTTTTACTTTTCCTTCGCATGAGCAGTCTCGCATTCAGATAGACTTGGCACGGAGGGTAGGGGGTACTTCTACTTCGCAATATATCCGTGTGGTGAACGATTCTACCATTCAGGGCTGGATGAAGTGCACACCCGACGGCGGCGGATGGGGCAATGGCGAGGGAAACTCCGATTATACGGTTTACTATTATGCTCAATTTAGTAAACCTCTCGGTAAATACGGTTTCTGGAGCGCAGATATTCCGGAGAAATGGACACGTAAACGGGATGAGGTGGTAAGCATGCCTTATCTGGAGCGCGTTGCGCAAGCTGCGGTCGTGCAGGATAAAAAGGAATTGCAAGGCAAGCACGTGGGCTTCTTCACCGAGTTCCCCACAGAAGAGGGAGAAAAAGTGGAGATGAAAGTAGGAATTTCTTTTGTGGACATGGAAGGCGCTGCCAACAATTTCCGGCAGGAGATTGCTACCAAAACGTTTGAAGAGGTGAAACAAGAAGCTCATGATTTGTGGAACCGCCAACTTAGCCGCATACGCGTATCCGGCGGAACAGAAGATCAAAAGACTGTCTTTTATACGGCGCTTTATCACACAATGATAGATCCACGCATCTATACCGATGTGGACGGGCGTTATGTGGGAGGGGATAAGGAAATATATGCAAGCGACGGCGCTTTCACCAAGCGCACTATTTTTAGCGGTTGGGATGTCTTTCGCAGCCAGTTCCCCTTGCAGACCATTATCAATCCCCGGCTGGTCAGCGATGAACTGAACTCTTTAATTAGCCTGGCTGAGCAGAGCGGTCGTGAATATTATGAGCGCTGGGAACTTCTCAATTCCTATTCCGGTTGCATGTTAGGCAATCCGGCGTTGTCCGTGTTGGCAGATGCTTATGTGAAAGGAATCCGTACCTATGATATAGAGAAAGCTTACCGATATGCCGTCAATACATCCCACAAATTTGGTAATGATGCTTTGGGCTATACTCCCGAGCCTTTGAGCATCTCCTATACTTTAGAGTATGCTTATGCCGACTGGTGCGTGTCTCAGTTGGCGAAAGCTTTGGGGAAAGAAGAAGATGCCACACGTTTCTATGAAAAGGGGCAAGCCTATCAGCATATCTTTGATAAAGAAAAAGGCTGGTTCCGCCCCCGCAGGGCGGATGGTTCGTGGGAACCTTGGGAAGAAGATGCGTTGACCAAAGAATGGTATGGCTGCATCGAGTCCAATGCTTATCAGCAGGGATGGTTTGTACCTCACGATGTGCCCGGCATGGTGCGGTTGATGGGAGGGAAAGAAAAGGTAATTGCCAACCTGACTAATCTGTTTTCACACACCCCTTCCAATCTGTTGTGGAATAGCTATTATAATCATGCCAACGAGCCGGTACATTTCGTGCCGTTTCTTTTCAATCAACTGGATGTGCCGTGGTATACGCAGAAATGGACGCGTTATATTTGTGAGAATGCTTATGCCAACAAAGTGGAAGGCATTGTAGGCAACGAAGATGTAGGGCAGATGTCCGCTTGGTATGTGTTGGCTGCTTCGGGCATCCACCCTTCCTGTCCCGGAAATACGCGGATGGAAATAACCAGTCCCCTATTCGGGAGAATCGAGTTCCGCCTCGATCCGAAATACTATTCCGGAAAGACGTTTACAGTGATTGCACACAATAATAATAAGAATAATCTGTACATACAGAAAGCTTTATTGAATGGCAGGGAATATAATAAATGCTATCTGGACTTTAACGAAATAGCTGCTGGAGGCACGTTGGAGCTCTTTATGGGTAGTGAGCCCAATACGAAGTGGGGAATCTGATAAAAGAGCGCAAGAAAGTATATGTTTTAACATGATTGGGCGGTAAGAAAGCCCTCTCCGTAGGGTATTAAAAGGTGGGTTATCAGGTGTTAACAGTTGATTTCTCAGGTATTAATACCTGTCACGATGGATGTTAATAGCTGACAACTCAACTATTAACACCTGACAAACTGTTTATTAACGGCCATCGTTCAGAATGTAAACGCCTGAGCTGAAGGCTATTATAGTTATAACGTAAGTCCGCTTGAAAAGGTCTTTTCCTGAATGGACTTAAATGTTTATATTTTAATGAATTAGGATGAAGAAATTTGGATTGTTTTTGCTCATATCAGGGATGTTTGCCCTGAGCGAAATGGGGTATGCGCAGACTCTGACTTGGTCGTTGAACACCACTAATCCTCAAATCGTATGGGAAGTGAAGCCTCAGGCGGATGTGAATGGTGTCGGTGGGGAACAACTTTCTACTCCGGGATTTGAAATGCCGGGCGGTTATGTCAAAGGAGTAGTTCCGGGTACAGTCTTTACTGCCTATGTGGAAGCCGGATTCGTCCCCAATCCTGATTATGCCGATAATATTTATAAGGTAGACGAAACCTTTTATAACCGTCCTTTCTGGTATCGGACGGAATTTGAATTGCCCGCTTCCTATTCCAAAGGAAAGCATGTGTGGCTCCATTTTGACAATACGAACCGCTTTGCCGACTTCTATTTTAACGGGAAGAAAATATCCGGAACGAACACCTCCCGTAGGGATGTCAGCGGGCACATGCTGCGTTCTAAGTTCGATGTGACGAATCTGGTGAATACGTCGGGCAAAAATGCGATTGCCGTGTTGATTACCGACCCGGACCAAAAGAAAACGCGGAAGGCAAAAGACCCTTATGGAGTAGCGTGTAGCCCCAGTTACCTGGCGGCTGCCGGTTGGGATTGGATGCCTTATGTGCCGGGACGCCTTGCCGGAATAACGGGAAATACGTATTTATCCATTACGGGAGATGTGGTGATGGAAGACCCGTGGATACGTTCGGACTTGCCGGTTTTGCAGCAAGCGGAACTATCTCTTTCTGCTGATATAAAGAATGCTTCTTCTTCTCCGAAGAAAGCTGTTGTCAGCGCAACGATTCAGCCGGGAAATGTCTCCTTTTCCAAAATAATTCAGTTAGAAGGAAATGCAACCGCTCGCTTATCGGTAGATAAAGGGGATTTCTCCCAATTGATAATCAATCATCCCCGCCTCTGGTGGCCCAATGGCTATGGAGAACCGAATCTTTATACTTGTAAGCTCACCTGTACGGTAGATGGCAAGGTGTCTGATGAAAAAGAAATCACGTTCGGCATCAAGAAATATGAATATAAGATGGTGGACAACGTTGTAGGTTATCCCGTTCTTACTTTTTTCATCAATGGGCAGAAAATCTTCCTTAAAGGGGGAAACTGGGGGATGAGCGAATATCTGCTTCGTTGCCACGGCAGGGAGTATGAACCCAAGATTAAGTTGCACAAAGACCTGAACTACAACATGATTCGTTTGTGGACGGGTTGTGTCACCGACGATGAGTTCTACGACTATTGCGATAAGTACGGCATCATGGTGTGGAATGATTTCTGGTTGTATGTGGCCTACAACGACGTGGAGCAACCCGAAGCCTTCAAAGCCAATGCGCTCGATAAAGTGAGGCGGCTGAGGAACCATCCTTCTATCGCTATCTGGTGCGGTGCTAATGAGACGCATCCCAAACCGGATTTGGATAACTATCTGCGTGAAATGGTAGCGCGGGAAGACAACAACGACCGGATGTATAAATCCTGCTCCAATCAGGATGGGCTATCGGGTAGCGGCTGGTGGGGAAACCAACCTCCTAAGCATCATTTTGAGACGTCGGGCAGCAACCTGGCATTCAACACACCTGCCTATCCTTATGGGGTAGACCACGGTTACGGGATGCGGACTGAAATAGGTACGGCAACTTTTCCTACCTTTGAGAGTGTCAGGAAGTTTATTCCCGAAACTGCTTGGTGGCCTCTGCCCACCGATGAGCAACTTAAGAATGATGACGACAACGTCTGGAACAAACACTTCTTCGGAAAAGAAGCCTCCAACGCCAATCCTATCAATTACAAGAAAGCTGTAAACACTCAATTCGGCGAATCTTCCAGCTTGGAAGAGTTCTGCGAAAAGGCTCAATTGCTGAATATTGAAGTGATGAAAGGAATGTACGAAGCATGGAACGACAAGATGTGGAACGATGCCGCCGGGCTTCTCATTTGGATGAGCCATCCGGCATATCCCTCTTTCGTGTGGCAGACCTACGATTATTATTACGATTCCACGGGAGCCTATTGGGGAGCGAAGAAGGCTTGCGAGCATTTACATATCCAGTGGAATGCTTCAAACAACAGCATAAAAGCTGTGAATACCACTGCCAAAGATCTGAAAGGGGGCTATGCCAAAGCGACCCTCTACAATCTGGACGGTAAAGAAATGCCAGCATACGGGCAAAGGAAACAGATAGATGTCCCTGCAAGCGACATAGCAGAAGCTTTTACATTGAACTTCAATCCGTTGAATCTGGCTTTTGGAAAGAAGGTGGTAGCTTCTTCTTCTACTCCCTCCCGAGATTGCTCTCTTGTGGCGGACGGAGGTGCAGGTAGCCGCTGGGAGAGCAGTTATAGCGATTCCCAATGGATTTATATAGACTTAGGCAAGAAAGAAAAGATAGAAACAGTCGTCTTGAAGTGGGAAGTGGCACGTGCCAGGGAGTATGAGCTTCAGGTTTCTGACGACGGAAAGAAGTGGAGAACAGTTTATTTCAATCATACAGGCGAAGGCAGTACGGATATAATTAAGTTATCTCCCTTGACAGCTCGTTATGTGAAGATGGCAGGTATCAGCCGTGCCACAGAGTTCGGGTACTCCTTGTATGAGTTTGAAATCTACGGCAGAAAACCAAAGAACATCGAAGAACTTTCCCCTCTCCATTTTATCCGTCTCGAACTCACGGATGCTAAAGGACAAGTGGTTTCCGATAATTTCTATTGGAGAAACGGAGTGAAAGACCTTGACTACACTCCATTGAACACTTTACCTGAAACCGCATTAACTTGCAAGCTGATAGATAAATCTTTGCTAAACAAAGGGGCGCTGAAGCTATCCATAAAGAACAACTCTGGAACGGTTAGTTTTGCCAATCGTTTGCGGTTAATCAATAAGGCAACCGGAGAGCGTGTACTTCCTATTCTTATGTCAGACAACTACGTCACTCTGATGCCGGGCGAAGAGAAGATTATTTCTTTAGAGGCAGAGCCGGAGTTGCTGGAAGGCGGAGTAAGCGTGCTGGTAAAACAATACGGAAAACCGGAAAAATGTAAGTTGGATATTCAGCTTTAATGCTCCCCTAGTCGTATCTCTCCCTCATTGCTGTTATTTGCGATGGGGGAGAGTTTTCTATCCGGAATTTTCTTTGCCTTTGGTAATATTTTACTTATCTTTGGTTCACTATCCGCAATGCTGTGGATGGAATAACTAAAAGTCAAAGGTATGAAAGACAATCTGAGAAGTGCTCTTACATTTTCCGGTGGGGGCTATCGTGCGGCTACGTTCCATTTGGGAGCATTGTCTTATCTTCATTCAATCCAAATGGGAGGAACTACATTGTTAGACCATGTTGTTGTTTTATCTACCATCTCCGGTGGAACCATTCCGTGAAGACCCATTGAAAGCAGATTGGGAGAAATTCCTGAAAGATCCTCTTTGCGGATTGGCAGAGTGGAAGAAACTATAAATGGCATATTTTATATTAAATAACAAACTAACAAAAGATGAATCAAGAACTTTTAATGAACCCTAATCGTTTGGTAGCTGCTTTGGGAAAGCCTGCTGCCCAATTTACTAAAAAAGATATCATTAGTTTTATAGTGGAAAATGATATTCGCATGGTTAACTTCATGTATCCTGCTGCCGACGGACGGTTGAAAACCTTGAATTTTGTGATTAATGATATTGCTTATCTCGAGGCTATCCTCACTTGTGGTGAACGGGTAGACGGTTCGAGCTTGTTCCCTTTTATTCAGGCGGGTAGCAGCGATTTGTATGTGGTTCCCCGTTTTCGCACAGCTTTTGTAGACCCGTTTGCAGAGTTGCCGACGCTTTCCATGTTGTGCTCTTTCTTCAATAAAGACGGCGAACCGTTGGAGAGTTCCCCCGAATATACCTTGCACAAGGCATGTAAAGCTTTTACGGAGGTAACAGGTATGGAGTTCCAGGCAATGGGAGAATTGGAGTATTACGTGATTGCGCCGGATACAGGGATGTTCCCGGCTACCGACCAGCGAGGTTATCATGAGTCGGCTCCTTATGCTAAATTCAACGATTTCCGCACTCAATGTATGTCTTATATTGCCCAGGCAGGCGGGCAAATCAAGTATGGGCACTCCGAGGTGGGCAATTTCACTTTGGATGGCTGCATCTACGAACAGAATGAAATCGAATTTCTTCCGGTCCGTGCCGAGGATGCGGCAGACCAGTTGATGATTGCTAAATGGGTAATCCGTAATTTAGGGAATAAATGTGGGTATAACATCACCTTCGCGCCTAAGATTACGGCGGGAAAGGCAGGTTCCGGTCTGCATATTCACATGCGCATCATGAAAGACGGGCAGAATCAAATGTTGAATGATGGCAGTTTGTCTGAAACAGCCCGCAAGGCTATTGCAGGAATGATGGAGCTTGCTCCTTCTATTACAGCGTTTGGTAATACGAATCCCACTTCTTATTTCCGTCTGGTTCCTCATCAGGAAGCTCCCACGAATGTTTGTTGGGGCGACCGCAACCGTTCCGTGTTAGTTCGTGTACCCCTGGGCTGGGCTTCTAAGACGGATATGTGTACGCTGGCAAACCCGTTGGAAACCGAAAGCCATTTCGACACCAGCCAGAAGCAGACCGTAGAGATGCGTTCTCCGGATGGTTCGGCAGATTTGTATCAACTGCTGGCAGGATTGGCTGTTGCCTGCCGTCATGGCTTCGAGATAGAAAATGCGCTGGAGATTGCTAAGAGAACATACGTAAACGTGAATATCCATCAGAAAGAGAATGAAGATAAATTGAAATCGTTGGCTCAGCTGCCGGATAGTTGTGCAGCATCTGCCGACTGCTTACAGCAGCAACGTGCTATCTTTGAGCAATATGATGTGTTCAGTCCGGCTATGATTGACGGTATTATCAATAAACTCCGTAGCTATGAGGATAAAACGCTACGTTCCGACTTGGAAGGGAAACCGCAGGAGATGCTGAATCTGGTGCATAAATACTTCCACTGTGGATAGGTTTTTATAGTTCGGTCCCATTCGGCTTTCTACGGAAAGGATTATACGACTAGCTTACAAGGAACGGTCGTGTAATCCTTTTTTTGTTAGGCTGAATTATTTGTTAGGAGGATGTATATAGGCAGAGTTCTGTTATTGGAGAAAGGAAAGAATCTTGGTTCTTTTTAGTGGTCCGTTAAAGATGGTTCGTCTTATAAGGAAAAGTATGTAGGATGACTATAAGAAAACGATGGATATATCCGGCATTGGCAGGTGTTTTCTGCTGTATATCGATGATGATGTATGGCAAAAACCAAGTTCAGCCTTTCCGTGTGTCAGATTTAAAGTGTGAGAATTTGATAAATCCTTTAGCCATAGACAACACTACTCCGTATTTCAGTTGGGAACTGCAAGGCGGAGATACCGGAAGTGGGCAAGCTTGTTACGAGATTCAGGTGTCATCGGACAGTCTTTTGCTTCTCCGTGGTGAAGCTGACTTGTGGAGCTCCGGAAAAATAAAATCGGACGCATCCGTAATGGTTCCTTATAAGGGGACTGCATTAAGTTCCCGTTCTTTATGTTACTGGAAAGTCCGTGTTTGGAACCGGAGAGGTCATAAATCGGAGTGGAGCTCTATCGCAAGATTTGGCATTGGCATTCTGGATAGAACCCAGTGGAAAGGCGATTATATCGGGCTTGCTCCCGAAGGAGGAAAAGTGTGTGCCCCTTTGCTCCGGAAGAAGGTGCAGATAGAGGATGAGATACAGACTACCTTTCTTCATGTCAATGCATTAGGATACCATGAAGTATATATCAATGGGAAAAAAGTAGGGGATAATGTTCTCTCTCCGGCGGTTTCCCAGTTAAACAAACGTTCGCTAAGCGTTACTTATGAAGTTACTCCTTATTTGCAACATGGAGAGAACGACCTCTTGATATGGCTTGGTCAGGGCTGGTATAAGAAAACTACTTTTGGAGCCGCTTATGAGGGACCGTTGGTAAAGGCGGAACTGGATATGCGAAAAAATAACAGATGGGAACCACTGGCTGTTACTGATGTTTCGTGGAGCGGACGCGAAAGCGGTTATTCGGATACAGGCAATTGGTGTGCCTTGCAATTCGGTGGTGAGAGAGTGGATGGAAGAATCGTACCCGAAGACTTCTCGCCTGCCTTTCTGGATAAAATGAAATGGTATCCGGTGGTGAAAGTGAATGTGCCCGAACATATTGTTTCACCTCAAATGTGTGAGGCAAACAAGATACATGATGTGCTGCAACCAGTGTCTATTAAGAATATAGGCAAAGACATTTGGTTGGTAGATATGGGAAAAGTGCAGACCGGATGGTTTGAAATGTGTATGCCCCATTTGCCTACCGGACACGAGGTAACAATGGAATATAGCGATAATCTCACTAAAGAAGGTGGATTCGACAAGCAAGGCGAAAGTGACATTTATGTATCCGGCGGTCGCAGTGGAGAATGTTTCCGGAATAAGTTTAATCACCACGCTTATCGCTATGTACGCCTTTCTAATCTTCCAGTGAAGCCCCAAGCTATCTGGATGAAATCTCTCCAAATTTACGGAGACTACCGGCAAACAGCCACTTTTGAATGTTCTGATGCCGATTTAAATGCTATCCACTCGATGATTCAACATACCATGAAGTGCCTGACTTTCAGTGGATATATGGTAGACTGCCCCCATCTGGAACGTGCAGGCTATGGAGGCGATGGAAATTCTTCCACGATGACTTTACAGACTATGTACGATGTCTCCCCTACGTTTTGCAACTGGGTGCAGGCATGGGGGGATGCGATGCGTGAGGGGGGAAGCTTGCCGCATGTTGCTCCCAATCCCGGAGCGGGTGGCGGCGGTCCCTATTGGTGCGGATTTATAGTTCAAGCACCTTGGCGGACCTATTTGAATTACAACGACCCGCGATTGATTGCCAAATATTATCCCAAGATGAAGGAATGGTTTAAGTATGTAGATAAATATACTGTAGACGGATTGCTGAAACGTTGGCCCGATACGGAATACCGCGATTGGTATCTGGGTGACTGGCTGGCTCCGATGGGAGTGGACGCCGGTGCGCAATCTTCGGTAGACCTGGTCAACAACTGTTTTATCAGTGAATGTCTGGCAACCATGGAGAAAATAGCTATCGCGTTAGGCAAACCAGAGGAAGCGGAAACATTTGCTATCCGTAAGAATAATCTTAATAAGCTGATTCACCGTACCTTTTATCGCCCGATGGAAGGTATTTATGCTACAGGTTCGCAGCTGGACATGTGCTACCCCATGCTTGTGGGTGTAGTTCCAGATTCTTTGTACAACCAAGTAAAACAAAAGATGATGCTTATTACTGAACAGAAGCATCAAGGGCATATTGCAGTGGGCTTAGTAGGAGTACCCATTCTGACAGAGTGGATAACACGAAACAAAGAAGCCGATTTCTTCTATCGAATGTTGAAGAAACGCGATTATCCCGGTTATCTCTATATGATAGACAACGGTGCCACAGCCACTTGGGAATATTGGAGTGGTGAACGTAGCCGCGTCCATAATTGTTATAATGGCATCGGTACTTGGTTTTATCAGGCAATAGGGGGTATCCGTCCGGATGAATATGCCCCGGCGTATCGACATGTGTATATTGATCCTCAAATTCCCCAAGGAGTGACTTGGGCAAAGGTGACGAAAGAAACTCCTTACGGTAAAATTAAGGTAGATTGGGAATTGGAAGGAAATAAATTAAATCTTCAGGTGACGCTTCCTGCCGGAGTGACTGCTACTATTTGCCAGCCGGGAAACTGTGTGTCCTCTGAAAAAGATGGAAAAAAGATTAAGAGGAAGAAACAACCGGTCTTGTTAGAAAGTGGTAATTATAAATTTGATTTTAAAGTAACCTCTTCTATTCCTTCCCATAATTGAAGGAAGAAAGTGAAAATTCATAATATGAATATGAGCAGTGGCTACTATTCATAAGCAGTATTAATTAGAATTGTTTTAGGGCTCTCTCTTTCTTAACGAAGGAGAGAGTCTTTTTTATTTGTAGGTAGTTTGAATATGCTCTAATGATTTTTCTTAGCAAGTAAGAACAGTACTGATAAAAAATCCATGATTGTTTTAACGGTATATAGACTATAAATCGTTCTAATTTAAATAGAAGGAGGCTGTTAGATATTAAAGAGAGCTAATAATAATAAATATTATCCTTTTAGAGTTTATCAATTAATTTATTAACCGCTATTTCTGTGTATATGAAAAACTTATTTTATTTATTCTTACCTATTATAGGTCTCTGGATAGTTTCATCTTGCTCAGATGACTTCTTGGGTGAGACAGAAATCACCGATTTAGATCGGGAGACTGTTTTTGCCGATAGCACCTATACAGCAGGTTTTCTAACCCAAATTTATGTAGATATAGGTTTTGATACTAACCCCAACCGGTATGGTGGAGAACATGGGGGATTACAGACCAGTTGTGATGAGGCGGAGTTTAAAGAAACAGCTTCCATTGCTACCGACATTTTGTTTGCAACCGGTACGGTGAATCCCGTTGCTGTATCTGAAGATGATGTGTGGCGAATAACTTATCGAAACATTCGTAGGGTAAATGTTTTTCTAAAATATGTAGAAGGTACTCCTATGGCGATTACCACTAAAACAAAATATAAAGCAGAAGCACGTTTCCTTCGGGCTTGGTATTATGCTATGTTGCTTAGACATTATGGGGGAATACCTCTGATTGGTGATACTGTATATGAGTCGACTGATGAAATAAAGACCACTCGGGATACTTATGCAGATTGTGTAGAGTATATTATTAATGAATGTAAAGAGGCAGAGAAAGATCTACCGGATATAAGAATTGGTTTTGACCACGGGCGTATTAGTGGAGCTGCTTGTAAAGCATTGGTTTCACGTGTGCGTTTATATGCAGCCAGCAAACTTTTCAATGGTAGTGATTTTGCTCCTTCTGAGTATCCTAAGGAGTTGCTTGGTTATCCTGAGTATGACCAGGAGCGTTGGAAATTGGCGGTAGATGCAGCGCTTGATGTTATGAAGATGAATAAATTCACTCTCTACAGCCGACATTGGGATGATGAAAACAAGGAAGAGCCCGGGTGGGGATTCTATGCTATCTTCCAAGCTAAAGATTTTGTTAAGTTGAAGGATGGTACCGATGGAAAAATGTATGATCTGGGAGCTTATTGCGAGACTATTTTGGAGAGAAAGGCCGAAGACGGATTCGGATTCCAGAAATGGTATGCTCCTCCTACTACAGGTGGGGACGGTGTCGGTGGATATATTTATCATGGGCTGGCAGAGTTGTTTCCTATGAAAGATGGCAAATCGATAACGGAAAGTGCTTTTCCCTATGACCCTTTGGAACCCAATGTGAATCGTGATCCGCGTTTTGGAAATACGGTTACTTATGACGGATGCAAAATGATAAGCAATAGAGTGGTGGGGTCTATTTATATTTATAAAGGAATAGGTGCCACAAAAGATGCTATTTATCAGGGAACACCCACTGGATATTATACGCGTAAATCTGTACATAGAAAAATCTCTGCTAATACCTTTCCTGCTGGACCACAGTCTCGTCCATTGATACGATATGCAGAAATCCTCTTAAACTATGCTGAAGCAGTTAATGAATATTACGGACCGACCCATGAAGATGTATTGGGAGATAATAAAATCAGTCCTTATGAAGTGTTGAAACTGATACGTGAACGAGCCGGTATAGAGGCGGGAGAGGACGGAATGTACGGGTTGAAAGAGAATATGGACCGCAATGAAATGTCCGAAGCTATTCGTTTGGAACGCAGATTAGAATTAGCATTTGAGGGACATCGTTTCTTTGACGTGCGTCGTTGGATGATTGTGGAAGATACGGATAATAAGATGATGCAAGGCTATGAGATTACAAAAGATGTAAATGGAGTAAGAACCGGTCGTGTAATTGATGTGCGGCGTCATATCTTCCGTAAGGCAATGTATTTCTATCCCATACCTTATAAAGAAACTGTGAAATCAAAGAAGTTGTTGCAAAATCCCTATTACGAATAAGTGTCGTTTATAAAAAGCAGAACTATGAAATATAAAATACATATAACAATTTTACTTTTCGCTTTATTAGCTGTGGCAAGTTCTTGCGATACTTTTAAAGACGAAATAACCCCTGAAACTTACACGGAGTTGCCGAAACAATTAGATGGCAAATGGCGGTTAGCTACTGTGTCACGTAATGGAACGGATATTACACAGGCTATGGATTTTAGTAAATTCAGTCTATCCTTAAACAAAGATAACACGTATACGATAGAGAATTATTTGCCTTTTCTGGTAAAGAAGGATGGGACATGGTATGTTGACGATCCGCAATATCCTTTTCATCTTTCTTTTAAAGAAACGGGCGCAAATACAGAAGTGATTGCAGAAATAAAGTATCCGATTATGAATGGAAAGCGGCAGATAACACTTTTGCTGAGTCCGGGGTGCGCTAGTAATACATATATCTATGTGTTTGAGAAAGTGACTGAATAATTAAAAAGGAAAGATTTTATGAAAAGTGATATAAAACAGAAACGAATATATCGAATTATATCTTATTCTTTGCTGATAGCAATCATAATCGGGTGTGGTGTGGCCCTTGATAAAATTAATAAGTTGCCGTTTAACGAGAAAGGAGAAGAAGTTAGCTACGTGAGAGCTGGAGATATAGCGACTTTTAAGTTGGAAGGGCATGCTGAAACCAATGAAGAGAAAGTCGGTTTTAATTTGATAGTAGGTATTTTAGTTCCTAAAAGTTGGAATGCGCGGTTAAATACTACGATGACTTATACTGCACCAGGAATGAATGTGGAAGATGCCCCCTTGATTATTGTACCGGAATCGGAACTACCCAAAGGAAAAAATCTTAGTTGGCCGGATTTATTGATGAATGAATTTGGTACATTATCAAATGTATTGAATGACATGGAATGGGTGGTTTACAGAACGACAGCCGAGAGGGTCCCCAATGGAACGACAGATTTTGTTGTCACTATTAAATGTAAAACAGGACCTAAAAACTTAAAAGCGCATATCGGCTTCTTTATCAATCATACGGATGATGGCTACAGTAAAGATAAAGATCATTTTGCAATTGCTGAATCGGAATGTTTTGAAGTGGTAGAGGGAGAAGGATTGGTAACTGATTTCTGTAATATGCACTATAATAAGGTAGAGCCTTTAGCTGCTTTGCAAGATGACTTTGTGACATTCAGTTTTCAGGGGGGGGCCAGACGAACGATTTAATTTCGTCCAAGGATGATATTTATATGGAAGCGATAGCTTATACCGATCAAGGAAAGGAATATCCTGTTATCGAAAAGACTGAAAAGACTCTGATGAAGAAATATGGGAAATATGGAGATACATATACTCTGACTTTATGGCCTGTCGGTTTCTTTGGGATTCCCGATGGAGAAACGATTTTGCGCATAGATTATGTCTTTACTAATAAAAATAGGACAATTATAATTACCAAATCAGACGACGAAGGCGATAAACCTGAGGAAGGTGAAGAAGGAGAACCTTTTTCAAGTTATCTGCAATGTGAATAATGTTAATATAAAAAAGATTATATGCATAGTATATTGAATAAAAGAAAAAGTCGATATTTTCTCATATTGACGGCGGTATGGGTACTGCTTGGCTTGGGACATTTAAATATAATGGCTCAGGAAACGAGAGGAACAGTTAATATTGTCGGTAAGGTAGTTGATCAATATGGCAACCCTGTTTCGGAAGTAATAGTTACCGCCAAAAATACTAGTCTAAGCACAGTGACAGGCGTTGATGGAACTTTTGAATTCTCATATCGCAAAGGTGATGTGTTGCGTTTATCTCATCCCGGCTTTTTATATAAAGAGGTAAAAGTGAATAAGCTTAAAAATAATGAGCGTGTTTTTAAGGTCATGTTGGCGGAACAGTTTGTGAAGTCTCCTCACGTAATCAATGGACCTTATAGAATAAAAGATAAAACAGAATTTCTGGGGTCTGCCGTTACGGTATATACAGATCAACTAAAATCTATGCAATCCACTACTATTATTCCTTCTCTGGCAGGGCGTTTGCCGGGTTTGAATATCTCTCAAGTTCGTGGCGCCCGTCTTCATCAGACGAAGCCTAGTTCCGAAGGGACCATACTTTATTGGAACACACCTAATTTGGGTGAAGGATATTATAGTGATAATACAGAATTTAGTATAACTTCGCGCAATACAGCTCCGGTAGTGCTTATTGATGGAGTACAGAGAGATTTGTATTCCATAGACCCGGAAGCTATAGAATCGGTATCTATTCAGAAAGATGCTTTGTCGTCTATGTTCTTAGGTATGCGTAGTTCACGGAGTGCATTGATTATTACTACTAAAGATCCGATAAAACAGGGATTCCAGCTTTCCTTTACCGGTCGGTTCGGTGTACAGAGTTCAGTAAAAACGCCTAAACCTCTTTCTGCTTATCAATATGCGTATTTGTTGAATGAGGCTCTGACCAATGATGGTAAAAATCCGATTTATGTGTATGATGATTTTGCTAAGTTCCGCGATCATTCCAGTCCCTTTACGCATCCCGATGTAGATTGGTATGATGAGTTATTGAAAAACAATTCTACTATACAGTCTTATAATTTGAATGTAACGGGTGGCAACAAGTATGCTCAATACTTTGTAAATATAGGTTATACGGGAGAAAATGGCATGTTCAGGAATCCAGGAGATGATGCCCATGATACGAACCTGACACTCGAGCGTTATATGATTTCTTCTAAAGTTAATATTAACATCACACAAGATTTTACTGCTAAAGTGACTTTAATGGGACGCATTGAGGAAGGGGCTCAACCGGGTGGTAATAATGGAACCGGTTATACTGATTTATTGAGTCAGATTTATTCTATACCGAATAATGCATATCCTGTTAAGAACCCAAATGGAAGCTGGGGAGGAAATATATCATTCGATAATAATCTGCTGTCTCAGGCAATAAATTCGGGTTATATGACGGATGGCGCCAGAGATGTGTTAGGCAGCGTGAATCTCCGTTATGATTTTAGCAAAGTAGTGAAAGGTTTATCTACAAGGTTAGTGGGTAGTGTATCTTCACAGAATCGTTCTTTTATAAAACGTGTAAAGCGAACTCCGGTTTATAAATATGCCATAGATAAAGAAGGCAATGACACCTATACCATGTATGGCGGGGTCAGTACACAAACTAATGAATTTAAATCAGTAACTACTTATCAACAAATGTATGGTCAGTTAGCCGTGGACTATGAACGCCAATTCGGTAGCCACGGATTTATGGCAAGTGTTATGGGAGATACACGAAATGTTATTGTGAATTTCGACCTTCCTGAACGTCCGTCCAATGTGATGGCAGAAGCTTCTTATAACTATGCCCATAAATATTTTGTGCAGGCCGCTACAACCGGGAGTTTCTATAATCGTTATGCTCCGGGTAAAAGGTGGGGCGAATTTTATGCCTTTGGTTTAGGGTGGGATGTCAGTAAAGAATGCTTTATGGAGAATGCTGAATGGTTGGATATGATGAAAATACGCGGGGTATGGGGTAAGACCGGTAACGGTATGGATAATGCCGGCTATTATACGTACAACCAGACTTATTCAGCTAGTGGCGATGGATATACGTTGGGTACCTCTTTGACCGGAGGCTCTTCAACGATAGAAAACTCTCCATTGGCAAATCATAATTTGACTTGGGAAAAGGCTTATAAACTAAATCTGGGAATTGATTTAGCCTTATTCCATAATAAATTAAAGGTGACTGCCGATTATTATAATGATAAATATTTTGATTTGTTACAGAACCGTGGTAAGAGTATAGAATTGATAGGACAGTCTTATCCGGCTGAAAATATAGGGAAAGTGCGTCGTTTTGGTGGAGAGCTAAGTATTACTTATCAGGATCATATCGGTAAATTTAATTATTATGTGACTGGTAATTGGAGTTGCGAGCAAAGCAAGCTCTTATATATGGATGAGCAAAAAGTAGAAGAAGACTATCTTCGCCAAACCGGTCACCCGATGGGAGCTATTTGGGGGCTGGTTGCAGAGGGATTCTTCACTTCACAAGAAGAAATTGCCAATAGTGCGGTTATGGACGGATATGGCGATAAGATACGTCCTGGAGACATTAAATACAGAGATTTAAATAAAGACGGGGTAATTAATGACTTTGACCGTACTGTGATTGGAGGAGAAAAACCGCTTTCTTATTTTGGTTTGGATTTTGGATTTGAATGGAGCGGATTAGAATTTTCAATGCTCTGGCAGGGAGTGTACAATCGTGATAGAATGTTGAATGATTGGGACTTGTTGGAAGGTTTCCAAGCTAAGAATCAGCAATATGGGCAAGCTTACGAGGTCCTTTTGGGACGTTGGACACCAGAAACTGCTACTACTGCAACGTTGCCGAGATTGTCAGCTGGTGGCAATGTATATAACCGCGGTGGCTTTTGGGGATCTTCTTTCTGGTTGCGTTCCGGAAACTTTATCCGTTTGAAGAATGTACATCTGGGTTATAACTTACCGGACTCTTTCTGTCGCAACTATTTGGGAGGTGCACGTGTGAAAATATTTATCGATGGACAGAATCTATTAACAAAAGCAGGGTGTGATTTAGTTGACCCGGAAGTTGGCTTCACCAGCTATCCACTACAACGTTGTATCAGCACAGGTATTAATATAAAATTCTAATGTACTATAAAATATGATACGAAATAAATGTTTAGCACTTATCGGACTCGGGTTGTTTTTTGCAGCTATATCTTGTACGGATGGATATGAGCCCGAACCCGTAGAGAAATTTACACTCGACATTGTATTTTCACGGACCGATTCTGCCGGTTTGCAAGCAACGGGTTTCTTGAACAATATTTATTCATTATTGGAGAATGGGCACAATCGTGTAGGCGGAGACTATTTGGACGCAGCTTCAGATGATGCCATATCTATTGAAAACAGTGATCCCGATGTATATAAGTTGGCAATGGGGCGCTACACGGCAAACACCCGAATTGGTTCGGATATGAAATGGGGCGATTATTATAAAGGAATCCGTAAAGCTAATATCTTTATAAATAATATTGATGTCGTTCCTTTTAATATTACTTATAAAAATGCGAAAGGTGAGGTACATCCGTTGAACGTAACGATGAAAGCAGAAGCTCGCTTCTTGAGAGCCTATTTCTATTTCGAGATGGTAAAACGTTATGGTGGTGTTCCGTTGGTGGGTAATGAAGTATATGTATTGGGAGATGATATGGAGATTCCTCGTAATACTTTTGCTCAGTGTATTGAATATATTGTGAGTGAGTTGGATGCGATTAAAGATGACTTGCGTACAAACCCGACGGAAGATGCGACTAACTATGCGCATGCGCTCACTCGTGAAGCTTGTATGGCGATGAAAACGAGGGTACTTTTATATGCGGCAAGTCCTTTATTTAATGAACGCCCGATAGAAGCCGGAAATGAATTGGTAGGTTATGCTTCCTACGATAGGGAACGTTGGAATATGGCTGCTAAGGCTGCTAAAGCGTTTATTGATGAATATGGAGCGGAAGGAAAAAATACCTATGGATTGACTGCCGATTTCCGAAATGTATTTCTGAACTTTTATGATGCGACCAATAATCCCGAAGTTATATTTTGCCGATTGAGAGGTGAAAATAAAGACATAGAAACAACCAATGGACCTTTAGGATTTACGGGGAATATGTTAGGTAACGGGCGTACTAATCCCACGCAGAACCTGGTAGATGCTTTTCCTATGAAAGATGGAAAATTTCCATCCTATAGTCAGTATAAGGTAGATACGAAAGAGGGACCTTATGTTAACCGTGATCCTCGTTTTGAATACACGATATTGCACCACGGCTCTCTTTGGTTGAGCAGGAACCTTGATACTTCCCAGAATGGTGCAAATAACCCGACTAACTCTGCTAAGTATACTAAAACCAGTTATTACATGCGCAAATTTATGGGAGCATTCGAAGAAAAAGGAGAATATGCCAATTGTAAGCACTTCTGGGTGATATTCCGGTATGCAGAAATATTACTGAATTATGCGGAAGCAGAGAATGAATATTTGCCATCTCCTTCGGACGATGTATACAATGCAATTATAGCTTTGAGACAACGTGCCGGCATTGAAGAAGGCACTGATAAAATGTATGGGTTGAAGAAATCTATGACTCAGGCCGAAATGCGTGAAGTCATTCAAAATGAGCGACGCATAGAAATGGCTTTCGAGGAACAACGCTACTGGGACATCCGCCGCTGGAGGCTTGCCGAAGATATATTTAAAGAACCTCTTAAGGGACTCGCCATCATAAACGTTATGGGAGGAAGTCCGAATTATAATGACGTCAATGTATTACAGGCTAACTTTGATATAAAGCGCTATTTATATCCCATTCCCTATTCTGAGGTGATAAAGAATGATAACATGATTCAAAATCCGAAATGGTAATATTATGAAAAGACTACTATTAGTATTATTATGTATAAACCTTTTTACGTTGGCATTCGGTCAATCGTTTACTTTGAAGGGAACGGTCTCTTCTATTGATGGTGAATTGCTTCCCGGAGTTAATATCCGGGTGAAAGGAGCTACAACAGGCACTATTACAGATGCTGACGGTTATTATCAATTGAATGTACAAATAGGAAATGTGCTGGAAATTTCTTATGTCGGTTTTAAGAAACTGGAAAGAAGAATCACTAATCGACGTAATATGGATATAGAATTAGCACCCGATCAGACCGACCTGGATGAAGTCGTTGTTGTGGGTTATGGTAAGGCAAAACGTATCACGCTGACGGGTGCGGTCAGTGCCATCAAAGCGAGTGAGATACGCTATGTACCGACTAGTAGTGTGCAGAATGCCCTATCGGGAAAGTTACCCGGTTTTTTTACTCAGCAACAGTCAGGACAACCGGGGAAAGATGCTTCCGACTTTTTTATTCGTGGTGTCAGTTCTTTGAATGGAGGTGGAAACCAACCTTTAATTATGGTAGATGACATTCAGTATACTTATGAACAGTTAGCTCAAATCAATGTAAATGAGATAGAGAGTATTTCTATTCTGAAAGATGCTTCGACCACAGCTATTTATGGCATTAAAGGAGCTAACGGAGTGTTGGTTGTCAAGACACGTAGAGGACAGGAAGGCAAACCGCAGATTAATGTACGCGTAGAGGGGGGGATGCAGACCCCTGTCCGGACACCTAAGTTTCTGAATTCCTATGAAACATTGCAACTGGTCAGGGAAGCTTATAATAATGATGGGATACCGCAGAATTTTAAATATAGCGATGAAGACATGCTTGCTTTTCGTGACCATACCGATCCGTACGGGCATCCGGACGTAAACTGGTATAATGAGATTTTCAAGAAAATGGCTTTCCAGCAAAATATCAATGTGGATGTTTCGGGCGGTTCTAAGAAATTGAGATATTTTGTTTCAGCGGGATACTTTACGCAAAATGGCTTGGTGAAAGATTTTGGAAAGAAGAATGGTGATGTTGACTCTAATTACTTCTACAAGCGATTTAACTACCGTACCAATATTGATTTTGACGTAACAGACAATTTCAATATGCGTTTGGATATATCTTCACGTTTCATGAATATCAATGAACCGTGTGATTTGAATGCGACAGGGCAACTCTATGATTTTTCTGCTATGCATCCTTATTCGGCGCCTGTCTTAAATCCGGATGGTTCGTATGCTTATTTGTATGATACAAATGGGTTTAAACCAACATTAAATGCACGTCTCGCCAACGAAGGATATAAACGTTCCCGTCGCAATGATAATAACATTCTGTATGGTGCGACATGGAAAATGGATTTTCTCACCAAAGGACTTTCTGCTAATTTTAAGTTGGCATATTCCAGTATTGACGAAAACTATCGTAGAGTAAGCCGCTCAAGATATCCTACTTATCATTATGATTCAATGACTGGTTTGTATTCTATCAATCCAAGTAAAATCTACGATTATGAACAATATTTTGTAGGTAATGGGACAGACAGGGCTACTAAGGATTTAAATATCCAAGCTTCATTGAATTATGAACGCATATTCAATGAAAAGCATGATGTAAATGCAATGCTATCATATAACCGGCAAAGCACTACTAATGAAAAGGATGCGGCAGTTCCCAATAATTTTGAAGGTTATACGGGAAAGATTGGCTATAAATATAAAAACAAGTATTTGGTAGACTTTAGTATGGCATACAACGGAACCGATCGTTTTGGCAAAGATAACCGTTTCGGATTCTTTCCGGCTGTGGGTGTAGGTTATATCATTTCCCAGGAAGATTTCTTTCAGAAAGTTGATTGGTTGGCGAAAAATGTCCAGTTATTTAAAATTAGGGCTTCCTATGGGCTTGTGGGTTCGGATGTCGCTCCCGGCGACCGCTACCTTTATCAGCAAGTATATAAAAAAGGAGATGGCTATTATTTCGGGGAAAACTTTCAAGGCTATGATGGATATAAAGAAGGTGATTTGGGGAACTTACATGTAACTTGGGAAAAAGAGAAAAAGCTTGATATAGGGCTGGAAGTGACTTTGTTTGATAGAATATCATTTTCCGTTGATTATTTCTTAAATAAACGTTATGACCAGTTGGTTACCAGAAATGATATATCAGATATTCTAGGTATAGGTGTTTCCCCGAATAACGTAGCAAGAACAACAAACCGGGGCTTCGACGGACAATTTGGCTATCAGGATCGCTGGAGAGACTTTAATTTCAATACTAACTTGGTATTCTCTTATGCTAAAAATAGGGTGGATTATAAGGCCGAAGCTCAACAAAGATACCCTTGGTTAGCAGAAACAGGAAGACCTATCGGACAGCCGTTTGGCTATCATTGGATTGGATATTATACTCCGGAGGATGTAGAGAAAATCAATGTAGGCGCTTCCGACGCTCCGGCTGTTCCCAATACTGATACCCCGGTACAGGCGGGTGACTTGAAATATGCAGATTTAAATAATGACGGGACCATCAATGACTTCGATAAGCAAGCTATCGGTAAACCCAACCTTCCCACTACGACATTAGGATGGACAATCGCAGGAAACTGGAAAGGGTTTAGTTTTAGTGTGTTATTTCAAGGCTCGTTTGATTATAGTTTTGCTATAAATGGTACAGGTATCGAATCGTTTAGAAGTCAATTTCAGCCGATTCATCGAAAGCGTTGGTCCATGGAACGTTATAAGAATGGTGAAGTTATTGAGTTTCCCCGTTTGACAAGCAATCCGTCTACGATTAATAGCGCTTCTATTTATATGTCAGATTTTTGGTTAATCAATGCATGGTACATCCGTTTAAAAACGGTTGATCTAAGTTATCAACTTCCTCGAAAAGCATTACCCAACTTCGTAGATAATATTCGTTTCTATATAAATGCTTATAATCTACTGACTTTTACCAGTTATGATAAATATCAACAAGACCCCGAAATCAGAACTAATACTGCCGGGGATGCTTATATGAACCAGAGGGTTATAAACGTGGGTGTCCAACTTAGTTTCTAAGAATCAAATGGAAGCCAAAGGAGAAAGAGAGTAATGTTTCTCTAGGCAAGATATTATTCTCTTTTCCTTTTTTAAAGAGTAATTTTAGTGGTTATTGTATATTTGTTCGTTCTCAAACAAATAGAAATGTTGTATTCTATAAAATGATAGTTGATATGAATAAAAAAATTGCAATCTCTCTGCTCTTTTTATTAGGGAGCACTACACTATCGGCACAGGTAAAACTGCTTCCCCTTTTCTCGGACAACATGGTGTTGCAGCAACAAACACAGGCTCCTATCTGGGGCGAGTCCAAACCAAATAAGAAAGTTGAAATCACTACTTCCTGGGATCAGAAAAAATATACTATTCAAGCCGATGCACAAGGAAAATGGAAAACTAAAGTTGCTACCCCGGTGGCGGGAGGACCGTATACTATCACTATTTCCGATGGAAAAAAAGTGAAACTATCAAATGTAATGATTGGGGAGGTGTGGATATGTTCCGGCCAGTCTAATATGGAAATGCAAGTGGAAGGCTGGGGAAAGGTGAAGGATTATGAACAAGAGAAGGAAGAAGCAAATGATTATCCTAATATTCGTTTCTTGTTGATAGAGAAAGCCATGAGTCCTAAGCCTGTTGAAAATATAGGGGCTGTAGGAAACGGTTGGCAAGTGTGTTCTTCAAAGAGTGTGGCGGATTTCTCTGCTGCCGGATATTTCTTTGGACGCGATTTACATAAGTATCGTCATGTGCCTGTCGGATTGATTGATACTTCATGGGGAGGCACAATTATAGAAACTTGGACAAGTAATGAAGCATTGTCAACAGTGCCCGGCATGCAGAAGAGACTCGAAGCGCTGGAAGACCTGCCGCTTTCACAAGAAGAACGTAAGAAGAAGTTTGAGACGGATGTGGAGATTTGGAAAGCGGAGATTGAGAAAATAGATAAAGGATGTATCGGTGGAAAAGCTGCATGGGCTGCGCCTGATTTCAACGATGACACATGGAAAACTATGAAAGTTCCCGGTTTGATGCAGGAACAGGGACTTCCCGGATTTAATGGTCTCGTGTGGTTCAGGAAAGTGATTGATATTCCGGCCGGTTGGGCGGGGAAAGAGTTAACATTGAATGTCGGCGTCATTGATGATAACGATTTCACTTATTTTAATGGGGTACAGATCGGACATACTGAAGGGTGGATGGCTCCCCGGAGTTATAAGATTCCGAAAGAGTTGGTGAAAGAAGGAAAAGCAGTGATAGCAGTGCGCGTATTGGATACGGGGGGAACCGGAGGTATTAATGGAAGCCCCGAAAGTGTTTCACTACGACTAGCCGATGCACAAGCTATTCAACTTGCAGGTGATTGGAAATATCAGGTTTCTCTAGATATGAGAGAGATTACTCCCATGCCTGTTGATATGTCATGGAATCCAAATTCTCCTACTTTCCTGTTTAATGCTATGCTTTATCCGTTGATTCCTTATACTATTAAAGGGACCATCTGGTATCAGGGAGAATCCAATACGAGTGAGGCTTTTCAATACCGTGACCTGATGCCACTGATGATTACTGACTGGAGAAATCGTTGGGGATATGATTTCCCCTTTTATATGGTACAATTGGCCAGTTTTACGGCAAAACAGACAGAACCGGTTGAATCTACTTGGGCGGAACTGAGAGAAGCCCAGGTTCGTACTCTGCATCTGCAAAATACAGGAATGGCGGTAACAATTGACATTGGCGAGGAATTCGATATACATCCTAAAAATAAGCAAGAGGTAGGTAGGCGCCTGGCATTAGCTGCCCGGGCACAGACGTACGGAGAAAAGATTCCTTATTCCGGTCCGCTCTATAAGTCTTATAGAATTGAAGGAAATAAGATTCGTCTTTATTTCGACCATATCGAGGGCGGTTTGAAAACAGCTAATGGTGGGATGCCGGAAGGATTTACTATTGCCGGTGTAGATCATAAATTCCATTGGGCGGATGCTGTTATCGAAGGAAACACAATTGTTGTCTCTTCACCCGCAGTTACTCTTCCGGTAGCAGTGCGCTATGCATGGGCTGATTATCCGGTATGCAACGTGTATAACAGCGTTAACCTTCCGCTGTCTCCCTTCCGCACGGATGACTGGAAAGGGATTACTTATGTTACCAAGTAGATATTTATTTAATTATTCGACAATAAACCATGAAGAAACTCCTTTATTTAATCATTTTCCTGTTGTGTCCGGTAGTGATGAATGCTCAGCTTAAAGACTTGGTGCAATACGTGAATACCCTGCAAGGCACCGATTCCAACTTTGGCTTGAGCTATGGGAATACTTATCCCACCACAGGTATGCCTTATGGCATGCATACATGGTCTGCACAGACAGGCAAGAATGGAGACGGATTTAAGTATTTGTACGCTGCCGATAAGATTCGTGCTTTTAGCCAGTCACATCAATGTAGCCCTTGGGTAAGCGACTACGCTGTATATTCTTTTATGCCCATGATAGGTGAGTTGGTGGTCAATCAAGATGCCCGTGCAACCAAGTTCAGTCACGCGAATGAAATAGCCAAGCCCCATTATTATAAGGTGACATTCGATAATGGCATCACTACTGAAATGGCTCCTACCACCCGTGGGGTACATTTACGTTTCTCTTATCCTGCTGCTGGAGATGCTTATCTGGTGCTCGACGGATATACTGATATGAGTGAAATCAAAATCGACGCAGCTAAAAGGCAAATATCCGGTTGGGTGAATAATCAACGTTTTGTGAATGATTCCAAATCGTTCCGCAACTACTTCGTGGTTCAGTTCGATTGTCCTTTCGAGGATTATGGTATATGGGAAAATCAGAAAGATGCAGTTTTTCCACAGAAAACAGGCGATACCGGAAAAGGGTATGGTGCGTATATCAAGTTCAAGAAGGGTTCTACCGTGCAGGCTAAGGCAGCTTCTTCTTATATTAGCGCCGAACAGGCATTGGTTACACTAAAAAAAGAATTGGGTAAAGATAAAAATTTGGAAGCTACTAAAGCGCGCGGTCAAAAGACTTGGAATGAAGTGCTGAATAGAATTCTGGTAGAAGGATGTACGGACGAGCAGATGAAGACTTTTTACTCTTGCCTTTTCCGTGCCAATTTATTCTCCCGTAAATTCTATGAGCGCAAAGAGAATGGAGAACCTTATTATTACAGTCCTTATAACGGCAAAATATATGATGGATATATGTATACAGATAATGGCTTCTGGGATACCTTCCGCTCTCAATTCCCTTTGACAAACATTCTTCATCCCACGTTGCAGGGACGTTATATGAATGCTCTTCTTGCTGCCCAGGAACAATGCGGCTGGTTGCCTTCCTGGTCTTCTCCGGGCGAAACAGGAGGTATGTTGGGCAATCACTCCATTTCTTTGTTGGCAGATGCATGGGCGAAGGGCATTCGCAATTTCGACCCTGAAAAAGCATTGAAAGCTTATGCCCACGAAGCAATGAATAAAGGTCCCTGGGGCGGAGCCAACGGGCGGGGGTTCTGGAAAGAATATTTTCAGTTGGGATATGTTCCCTATCCTGAGTCTATGGGGTCGAGTGCCCAGACGATGGAATATGCTTACGATGATTTCTGTGGTTATCAGCTTGCCAGAATGGTTGGAAACAAGCATTATCAGGAGGTGTTTGCACGCCAGATGTATAATTATAAAAATGTGTTCGATCCCTCTGTCGGTTTTATGCGTGGCAAAGGGGTGGACGGCAAGTGGCAGGAACCTTTCGACCCGTTGGAGTGGGGCGGTCCTTTCTGCGAAGGGAATGCCTGGCATTACACTTGGTCGGTATTTCACGATGTGCAGGGACTCATCGACCTCTTTGGGAGTGACGAGAAATTTACGGCTAAAATAGACTCCGTATTTATTCTTCCTAACATAATAAAGCCGGGAACTTATGGCGGAATTATTCATGAAATGAAAGAGATGCAGCTCGCTGATATGGGGCAATATGCTCATGGAAACCAACCGATTCAGCACATGCCTTACTTATATTGCTATGCAGGCCAGCCATGGAAGACGCAGTATTGGGTGCGCCAGATTGTGGAGAAACTGTACAATTCGACAGAAAAGGGTTATCCGGGCGATGAAGACCAGGGCGGCATGTCTTCTTGGTATATCTTGAGTTCATTGGGTATCTATGCCGTTTGCCCGGGTACGGATGAATATGTGATTGGCAGTCCCCTGTTCAAAAGAGCTACCATAACTCTCGAAAATGGCAATAAGTTTGTGATTGAAGCGGCCCAGAACAGTAAAGAAAATCTTTATATACAGTCGGCTACGTTGAACGGCAGGCTTCTGGATAAAAATTATATTCACTACGATGATATATCCGATGGAGGTATATTGAAGTTTGAAATGGGAAGTCAGCCCAATAAAAAAAGATGTACGTCGAAGTATGCCGCACCTTTCTCTTTGTCTAAAAAATAAATAAGAATTTTATATGAAAAGAATAATACTTTCTATCTTGAGTGTATGTTTTGCGTTGGAAATCATGGCACAGGAACCAACAGGTTTTATGAATCCGGTTATTCGGGGAGACGTCCCCGATCCCTCTATCATCCGCATTAAGGATACTTATTATGCTACAGGGACTTCTTCGGAATGGGCTCCCTTTTATCCGATGTTTACATCTAAAGACTTGGTGAATTGGAAACAGATAGGGCATGTTTTCACCCGGCAACCCTCTTGGACTTCCAACTCTTTCTGGGCGCCTGAGCTGTTCTATCACAATCAAAAGGTGTATTGTTACTACACTGCCCGCCAGAAAAGTACCGGAATATCATATATTGGAGTAGCTACTTCCGATTCTCCTTTGCACGAGTTTACCGACCATGGTCCGATTGTGGAATATGGAAGAGAAGCTATTGATGCCTTTGTCTATAATGATAATGGCCAGTTATATATTAGTTGGAAAGCTTATGGGCTGGATGCCCGTCCGATAGAACTGTTAGGATGTAAATTGTCTGCCGATGGCTTACGTCTTGAGGGCGAACCTTTTACGCTGCTCGTAGATGAAAAGGGAATAGGTATGGAAGGGCAATATCATTTCAAAGAAGGAGATTACTATTATATAGTGTACGCAGCTCACGGATGTTGCGGACCCTCCAGTGATTATGATGTATACGTGGCTCGTTCCCGAAACTACCAGGGTCCTTATGAGAAATATTCAGGAAATCCCATTCTCCACGGCGGTGAAGGAGATTATAAATCATGTGGTCATGGGACAGCGGTAAAGGTTCCCGATGGACGTATGTTTTATATGTGTCATGCCTATCTGAAAGGGGAAGGCTTCTTTTCCGGACGACAGCCTGTTTTGCAGGAAATGGAAATGACGGACGATCATTGGGTTCGTTTCAAAACGGGCAGTCTTGCTGTGGCCAAACAACCTTTGCCTTTCAAAGGGACGAAGCAAGTGGCTTTTCCTGATTTTGAAGACAACTTCAAAGGAAAGCGGCTGAAAGTGGACTGGACATGGAATTATCCTTATTCGGATATACATGCGGTTGTAAATAAAGGAAAGTTGTTCTTATCCGGTACTGCGAAGAAGGGAAATAAACATGGCACTGCATTGTGTTTGCGTCCTCAGTCCTCACATTATAGTTGTGAAACAAAAGTTTTCAATACTGGAGAAGGCTTGAAGGGATTAACTTTGTATGGTGATGATAAAAACCTGATAGTTTGGGGCATCGAAGGAGATAAGCAATTACTGAAAATAGTAAAGGACGGCGTTGAAGCAGTGCTTTATGAGGCTGCCATGGTTGGTAAAGAAGCATACCTGAAATTGGAAGTGGAACAAGGTTGCGTATTTCATTTCTACGAGAGTGCGGATGGAAAAACATGGAATCGGGTACAAAATGCTCCCTTTAAAGGCGAATCTTTAATCCGTTGGGACAGAGTGCAGCGTCCCGGGTTGTTGCATTGCGGACGTAAGGATACGCCTGCCGAGTTCGCTTATTTTAAAATGAAAAATCTGGACTAGCGGATAAGTAACGAAGAAACTCATAATCATATCAGTAAGATATAGATTTATAGTGAGTATGGAATATAAACTCTATTGGTAAAACATTGATTAAAAAATGAAGAAATTTTTTGTATTAATGGCAGTAGCTTGCTTGGCATATACTACTGCGTTTGCTCAGGCTGTAAAGCCTTTTAAAGAAGGTGACAGAGCAGTGTTCTTAGGGAATAGCATTACTGACGGCGGTCACTATCACTCGTTTATCTGGTTGTATTACATGACTCGTTTTCCCAATATGCCCCTTCGTATATTCAACGGCGGTATCGGAGGAGATACGGCCTATGATATGAATAAGCGTTTGGACGGTGATATTTTTAGTATGAATCCGACTGTATTGATGGTGACATTCGGTATGAATGATTCCGGCTATTATGAATATAATGGAGATAATGCGAAGGAATTTGGTGAGCAGAAATATCAGGAAAGTATTAAAAACTTTCAGCAGATGGAGAAGCGTTTCAAAGAATTGCCCCATACCCGTATCGTGATGGCAGGAACTTCTCCTTATGATGAAACGGCACAGATAAAAGGTAATACGGTTCTTAAGAAAAAGAACGAAACTATTAAGAGGATTATAGAATATCAAAGGGAATCTGCTGCACGGAACAATTGGGAATTTACCGATTGGAATGCGCCTATGGTAGCTCTAAACCAGCAATTTCAGCAAAAAGATGCTTCATTCACTCTCTGCGGCAACGACCGTATCCATCCTGATAATGACGGACACATGGTGATGGCTTATCTTTTCCTGAAAGCGCAGGGGTTTGCTGGCAAAGAGGTAGCAAATATGGAAATCAATGCTGATAAAAAGCAAGTCGTGAAAGCGGATGGGTGTATCGTTTCGAATATTAAAAAAACAGGCAGGGACATCAGCTTTGATTATCTGGCGGAAGCCTTGCCTTATCCCTTGGATACCGTTGCTCGTGGATGGGGCTCAAAGAGAAGTCAGGCTGAAGCTATAAAAGTGATTCCTTTTATGGAAGAGATGAATCGTGAAATACTGAAAGTGACGGGACTGAGAGGTAGCTATAAATTGTTGATTGACGATGAAGAAATAGGAATTTGGGATGCTGTAGACTTTGCAAAAGGCATAAACTTGGCAGAAGAATCAAAGACTCCTCAATATCAGCAAGCATTGGCTGTTATGCACCTCAATGAGTACCGCTGGGAGATTGAAAGAACTTTCCGGGAGTATGCCTGGTGTCAATTTGGCTTTTTCCAACAAAAAGGGTTGTTATTTGCCAATAACCGAAAAGCCGTCGAAGTGATGGATGAAAATGTAGAGAAGAATATATGGCTGAAAGGGCGTAGGGATTTATACTCGAAGATGATGTTGGAAGCGGTGCGCGATGCACGTGCACAGGAAATGGAGATGTTGGTGTCTAAAATTTATGAGATTAATAAGCCGCAGACAAGAAAAATTGTTCTTAGGAAGATGTAATTTTGAAAGACTTAGTTTGAAGAGGGGGCCTACATATAGTTGTAGTGGCCCCTTTTTTATTAGATACTTCAGAAGGCTATATATAGGGCGAAGATAATTTCATGATAAGGTTTGGTCCGGCAATTATGCTTTCTCTGATTTTGTTCGTCCCCAAATTTAGTAAATAAGCAAAAAGGCACTTTAACTCGCTCCTAATATTATTATAAATATGTAATATATTGTATGTTTATGCGTATATGTTTAGAGTAAAGAGAACAATCAGAAAATAAAATGTATAAAATGATGCATTAATATGCTAAAGGAGGTGCGAATTCTGCATAAATAGTAGCATAATATACACTTTAGGGTGGAAAGGTATACTTCGTTGGTCGTAGAGGAAAGAGCCGTTGGTGGTAGAGCAACGCTACTTTCCTCTACGACCAACTATAACTATCCCTTAAATATTTTTGTTTTTTCTCTTTTTTCTGTTCATTTTTGTCTGGTTACCTTCTTTTTACAGAAGAAAATAGAATGGCAGATAGAATATATATTGGTGTTATTATATATAAAAAAGTTAGCTAAATGCTTTATTTTTAGTCATATTATTTGTGTTGTTCCCGTAATGCTTTTATTCTTTAATTTTGTATTTGCTTTTCTTTGAGTTTTTTGTAAATCCCCAAGCGTTAGTAGTATTTTAATGGGTTTGTGAGCCACATATTTATGTAGTTATTTAAAAATGCAGAATTATGCATGGTTGCTAAGAACATCTCCAATGGGGGAGTATTTGTAGGAATATACTTTTAGACACCAGCTCATTGGATCAGGTTTATATGTAGTCAGGCTATAAATTAGAAATCTTTCTTTTTAAGTGATTAATCCATTTCTTTTTTATTAGAAAATAAAGTTTAAGAAGATGCGGTTTAGTGGTCTATGTTTTTTTATTCGTTATAATATTAGTCAAAAACCGCATGCGTGAATGGCAAATAAACATAAAATAATGAAAGTTGAATTATAATTAGTGGTATATAAACTCTTAAAATGGTAATCTATGAGAAACTTACTCCAAGTGTATTTAAAATGGCAATGGTTGATGGGTATAACTATTGCAATAAGTGTTTTATCTTGTAAGGAGGATTCGGATAGTGGTAATCTGAATTATGATCCCAATGCTCCTATTGTTTTAAAATCCTTTATGCCAACCAATGGTCCAAGGGCAACACAAGTGATCTTGGAAGGCTCTAATTTTGGAACCGATAGAGAGAAGGTGAAGGTATATTTTAACTGAGAAAGAGGCACCGGTAATTTCAGCAAAAGGAGATAAGATACTAGTGTTAGCACCACGGCTTCCAGGAGAAGAATGTAAAATTAGGGTCTGTGTGGGTGAACAAGAAAGCATTTTTTCAGAGACGTTTGACTATATCATTCAAACTAGTATAACGACACTAGTGGGAGGCAAGCAGGCCACTAACCCTTCTACCGGTACGGTTTCATTATCCGAAGGTCAGTTCAAGTTTAAGCCAGATAGAGGAATACAAATTGATGCAGGCAATAATATTTTTGTATCGGTACAAACTATTGACGACGGATTGGGAAGCAAAGATTATATATACATAATCAATGAAGAGGCAGACAAGATGAAACAGATTCCCAATACAGATTTTAGTGCTTTTTTGACCCATCAGATTTTAAGTTATGATTGTGTTAACGATAGGATGTATCGGTGTGAAGCAAATGTGGGGAATAATGGTTTTTCCTATTTTGATAAAGATGCAGATTTTGCTGAAGTTAAAGCAGGAAATATACAATATGATAAATCTATATCTGTTGATGGCTATATGGGTGACTGGGGAGCAAGAAGGGCTTTTGCAATGAATCCCGAAGATGGTTACTTTTATATGCGTACAGGCGGTGGTTATTTTTCGCGTTTCAATCCTAAAACAGGTCAAGGAGAAAATCTCACAGATAGAAACCCAGAGAATTTGAGTAACGGAGTTGGAGGTAAAAGCGGTGAAACCTTTGGTATTGCTTTTGATCCTCGTAACCCGAAAATCCTCTATTTTTCAGTAACGGACCGGCATCGTATTTTTATGTATAATCTGGATAATGATGAATGTACAGTATATGCGGGTAGTGGCGTGAGTGGGTATTTGGATGGAACTAAGGAAGAGGCAATGTTTAATAATCCTTGTCAATTGTGTATAGATAACGACTACAACATGTATATAGCTGATAGAGATAATCATTGCATTCGGAAGATTGTAATGTCAACAGGATATGTGTCTACAGTGGCAGGTATCGGAGGAGAAGCCGGATATGTGAATGGGACAAACGAAATTGCTAAGTTCAATAAGCCTATTGGTGTGACAGTTGATAGTGAAGGTGTACTGTATGTCAGTGATTCTGAAAATTATGCGATTCGTAGAGTTGCTGTAGAATAATCTTATATTTAAATTTTATCTAAGAAATATGAAGCGAATAATAAATGTTTTCATTTTACTTATGCTTTTGATGCTACGGTTGGGTGCACAAGAAAGTCAAGGTTTTATGTTAAAAGGTACGGTGTTGGATGAATTAAAAGAAACGGTTCCTGGAGCGAGTGTATATATCAAAGATAAACCAGGTGTGGGTACTACAACAGATTTGAACGGTAATTTCCAATTAAAAGTAGATATGTATGATGTATTGGTCGTTTCATTTTTAGGTTATAAAAAAGTAGAAACCCGTATCATCAAGAAACAGGCTAATTTACAAGTTATATTAAAAGCGGATTCCGAAACATTGGATGAAGTAGTGGTTGTAGGTATGGGTACTCAGCGTAAGGTAAGTGTGGCAGGTGCTATTTCTACTATCCAGCCTGCTGAGTTAGATGTTCCTGCCACTAATATTGTGAATACGCTGGGCGGGCGTGTAGCGGGCATTATTTCTGTCCAGAGAAGTGGTGAGCCGGGAAAAAATATTTCAGAATTTTGGGTACGCGGTATTGGTACTTTCGGTGCAAACAGTAGTGCACTCGTGCTTATTGACGGGTTGGAAGGAGATTTAAATTCTATTGACGCTGCTGATGTAGAAAGTTTCTCTGTCCTGAAGGACGCTGTTGCAACAGCAGTATATGGCAGTCGTGGAGCAAACGGGGTTGTGTTGATAACTACTAAACGCGGCTTGGAACAAAAGTTGAAAATTACGGTCCGCGCCAACCTGACGGTTTCCCAGTTGAGGCGTTTGCCGGATTATGTGGATGGCTACGAATATGCAAAATTGGCTAACGAAGCTGCGGTTGCTTCTCAACTTTCTCCTATTTATAATGATACCGAGCTAAATATTATTAAATACGGTCTGGACCCGGATTTATATCCGAATGTGGATTGGCAAGATGAAATCCTGAATCCCACTTCTTTTCAGCAAACCTATTATGTAAGTGCTCAAGGGGGTAGTACTATAGCTAAGTACTTTGCAAGTTTGGGTATGTCTCAGGAATCTTCTGCTTACAAAGCAGCTAATGATAGTAAATATAATAAAGGGGTTGGTTATGATACCTATAATTATCGTTTGAACTTAGATATAAATCTGACTAAGACTACTAAAGTCTATATCGGCGCTACCGGATTCATGTCTGTCAACACTCGTCCAAGCATGGGTAGTAAAGATTTAGGTTTGAATTTGACAGATTGGTTGTGGAGTTCCCAAGCTAAAACTACTCCTTTAACTTATCCTTTGCGTTATTCCAATGGCTTTCTTCCGGCGTCCGACGAGGGAGATGAGATTTCTCCTTATGTATTATTGAATTATACAGGTTCGATGAAAGAACAGAATATGAAAAACTTGGTAACTATCGGTATCACACAAGATTTGTCAATGCTAACCAAAGGATTAACTGCTAAATTGCAAGCTTCTTTAGATAATAGGAGCCGGTTTAGGGAAAGTCGTTATAAGATGCCTGCTTTATATATGGCAACCGGGCGTGCAGCGAATGGTAATTTAGTTATGTCACAACGCGTGAATGAAGTGGCGATACAATATGCTAACGATGCCTGGTATTGGAAAAAGCTTTATATGGATGCCAGTGTTAATTATGAACGGACATTTGGTGTGCATCGTGTCGGCGGTTTATTGTTTTATTATTTGGAAGATACGTCCGAATCGGGAGCGAACAGCAGTATGGATGCCATTCCTAAACGCTATCAAAGTCTATCCGGACGTTTAACTTACGGATTAAGAGATACTTATTTTCTTGATTTAAATTTCGGCTTGAATGGCTCTGAGAATTTTAAGCCCGGCAAGCAATATGGTTTCTTTCCGGCTGCTGCGGTGAGTTGGGTGCCTACTTCCTACAAGTTTATTCAGGACAATGCAAAATGGTTGAATTTCTTGAAACTACGCTTTTCTTACGGTACGGTAGGTAATGACCGTATTGCCAATAAACGTTTTCCTTATCTAACTATTATCAAGCAAGACAATGGAGTAACAAGCCCTTGGGGAGGAACTGGTAGCTTAACCGAACAACAAGTCGGAGCTGATAATTTGGTATGGGAAAAGGCAAAGCAACTGGATGTCGGTATGGATATACATTTATTTGATGACCGATTTACTCTAACATTAGATTACTTCAATGACAAGCGCGAAAGTATATTCCAGCAGAGGACACAGGTTCCTGATTACGTCGGCGCCATAAATTTGCCTTATGGTAATGTGGGTAGTATGAAAAGCTGGGGAGCTGATGGCAACTTTCAGTATTATCAGCCGATAGGAAAAGACTTCAACATGACCTTCCGTGGTAATTTCACTCTTTCAAAGAACAAGATATTGAATTGGGAAGAACCGGAACAGCCTTATTCTTATCTTCAAAAAAATGGTTACCCGAAAGATGTGCAAAAAGGATACGTAGCTTTAGGATTGTTTAAAAATCAACAAGATGTAGATATGAGTCCTTCGCAATTCGGTACGGTTCGTCCTGGTGATATTAAATATAAAGATGTTAATAATGACGGTAAGATAACAGAGGATGATCAAGTTCCTTTATTTGCAGATTCCCGTTCTCCGCAATTGATGTATGGTTTCGGTGGAGAATTTAGATATAAGAACTGGACGTTAAACATAATGTTTAAAGGAACCGGACGTAATAAATTCTTATATGGCGGTATATTAGGCGACCGGTTTGATGGTTATATGCCATTTAACGGCGGTTCCAAAGGGAATGTGTTAAGTATTGCTTATAACCCTGCGAATCGGTGGATCTCAGCTGAGTATTCCGGTAATCCGGCTACTGAAAATCCTTATGCGCGTTTCCCGCGTTTATATTATGGGCATAATGAAAATAATGCCAAACCTTCTACATTTTGGCTCGGAGATTCCCGCTATTTGAGATTGCAGGAACTTAGTTTGGGCTATAGTCTGAAAGCACCAGCTTTACGCAGGATATTAGGTATTCAGTCTATGGATATTCAATTGATGTGTGAGAATCTGGCAGTATGGGACTCAGTTGACCTCTTTGACCCCGAACAGGCTATTTCTTGTGGGCAAGCTTATCCCATTCCTACGCGCTATTCATTGCAACTTTATCTGAATTTCTAATTTGGATAGTAATTCAATAAAATAAAAATTATGAGAAAGATATTTATATTACCGATTATATTGTTGATGTCCGGTTTGTTTGGGTCTTGCGATTATCTGAATGTAGATGAGTATTTTGAGGATACGTTTAAAGAAGATTCCATCTTTGCAAACAAAGTAAATATTGAAAAGTATTATAACGGGGCAGTAGCCCTGCTTCCCAAAGAAGGTAGGCTTTGGCATTGGGGAAGTACTCCGGGAGTAACCGGATCGGATGAGGCAGTTAGTTGCGGGACTTATTGGAATGGTATCTTAGATGTCAGTTTTTCGGGGACCGATTTAACGATGGATAAGATAACCTTCACTTCCATGGGAGGATGGGATTGGAATTTTAATGTATGGTCGCCTTGCTATAAAGTGGTGCGTAAAGCTAATACTATTTTGTCTCGTTTGGATGAAGTACCGATGAACAGTTTTGATAAAGCAGAGTTTAGGGCGAAAGTACGTTTTTTGAGGGCTTATGCTTATTATTGGATTTTACAGAATCATGGTCCTTTTATTATTTTAGGAGAAGATGTACTGGATGTGAACGGTAGCCCGCAGTATTATGCCAAAGCACGTAACACCTATGACGAGTGTATCGATTATATTTGCTCCGAGTTTGAAGCTTCGGCAGAAGGCTTACCTCTTGTACAACCTATTGATTTAATTTTTAGTCCCGGCAAAGGAGCTGCTTTAGCATTGGTTGCCCGTCTTCGGTTACAAGCCGCCAGTCCCTTATTCAATGGAGGCAATGCTGCCCGTAAATATTATGGTGATTTTATACGTAAAACGGATAATGTACATTATATCTCTCAGGAATATGATGAGCAGAAATGGGCAAAAGCTGCCGCGGCAGCTAAAAAGGTGATGGATTTACATCAATATGAACTCTATACGGTAAATGATGGAGGCGCTTATGCCAGAAAGTTTTTACCTGTCGGCATAGCTGATTATCCCAATGGTCCCGGAGGAATAGATCCCTATCGTTCTTATTCGGAAATATTCAATGGCGAAGCGGTTGCTACCACCAATAAAGAATTGATTTGGGGAACTAAGGAAAATATAAATGGGATGTTGGACTATATCTTTCCTATAGGATATGGCGGCTCTAATGCGATTAGCGTTCCTCAACGGATGATTGATATGTTTTATATGGTTGATGGCCGTCGCATTGATAATGCTAGCACTGAATTTCCTTATGAAAATCGCCCGTACGACCCCAATTGTATTGTTACCGAAGATAAAGTTATCTCTCCTGATAATTATACCTTAAGATCTGGCACTTATAAAGCTTATGACAATCGCGAACCTCGGTTTTATGCCAATATTGCTTTCTCCCACGCAGAATGGCTGATGGCATCCGCTACTGAAAGTGGAAAACACAACATTATAGTGAATTATTATCAAGGTGCAAACTGTGGCAGAAATGCATCCAACAATGGTATTTATAACATTACCGGATATACTTGTAGAAAATATGTGCACCCCAGGGATGCGAAAAGCGGCGAAGGCGCTCGTGTGATTCAGAAAACCTTTCCTATCATACGCTACGCTGAAATCCTGCTCTCTTATGCCGAGGCACTTAATAATCTGACGACTTCCCACACGATAGGAAATGAAACATTCAGCCGGGACGTCGATGCTATAAAACAAGCATTTAATCCCGTCCGTTATCGTGCTGGTTTGCCTGGATTGACAGATGCCGATGTGTCAACCGCTGAGACGTTCAACGAAATAATCCAACGCGAGCGTTGCATTGAGCTTTTCCATGAAGGGCGGCGTTTCTATGATGTCAGGCGATGGGGAATTGTAGAAGAACTGGAGAGAGAACCCTTAACAGGTCTGAATGTGGATGTAGCTGAGTGGAAGGGCTTTTATGCGCCGATTATCATCCAACACTCTACTATACGCGAGCGTACCTTCAAGCCTAAAATGATACTTCTGCCTTTGACAAAAGATGAGCTGAGAAAAGTGCCGGCTTTGGACCAGAATCCGGGGTGGGAATATTAAACCTTTAATTACTGTATGATGGAAAGATTGAATATGACAAACAAGCTGATAGCAGGTGTGGCAGGGGCATTGATGCTGTTTACCTTTACCGCATGTGAAAAAGAGTTTTATGAAGATGAGCAATATCGGAAAGAGATTTATATTGTGAGTGGTGATAATAATATCTTTGGGCAAGAATATACTTTCGGAAAGGCCAACGAAGGATATTTTTCGGTTTATGTCGGTGGCTCTATGGCTATCGACCGGGATGTAGAGGTGAAATTTGCACTGAACAGAGACCTTTTGCGAGAGTATAACCAACGTAATTTTGGGACTAAATACAGTGAATACGTTCAGGAACTTCCGCAAAATTATTATACTCCCGTCAACGGATGGGAGATCCCACTGACTTCAGGAAGTGTGTATACCCTCTTTCCTCTCAAAGTGGATATTAATGAGCTGTTGCCCGATGAGAATTATTTTATTCCATTGAGCATATCTTCTGTTTCGGATTACCAGTTTTCGGAGAAAAAAGGAAGCGTGTTGTTCCAAATATTTATGAAGAATGACTATGCTACGACCAAAACATCTACCTATTATTCAATGAATGGTACCATTTATGATTTACGGGAATTTTTTGGAAATTGGAATCCGAACATAGACGGTTCGAATCCCACTGCTTTTAATGCAACAAAGTTAGTTGTGCCCATATCGGAAAATGCCATTCGCATTTTACCCGGTACTACTCAAAGTACGGACAGAGCAATACTCAATCAAAAAGGAATTAGCGTGACGGTGACCGATGAGGATGTAGAAGTCCCTGTGTTGGGCGACGATGGCCTTCCTACAGGAGAAACGGTAAAGATGAAAAAAGTTATGCTGGAGCCTTATATCGGTAGTGGTGCTAATATTCAAGTGAGAGAAGCCGCCGAAGGGATTAATCAAGGGGCGGAGCAAAAGCTTATTTCCTATTATGACCCCGATAAGAAACAGTTCACGTTAAATTATTGCTATCGGATGCCGGACGAAAAGGTGAAATTTGATTTGTTCGGTTCACCTGCCGAAGCAGATGTTTGGCATAAAGTGAAAGAAGTGATGACTCTGATGAAGATGAAGTAGAACCATAATTAATCTATAATAATATGAAGAAAGACTGTTTATATTGTGCTATATGTGCAACCTTCATTAGTGCAGCTTTGCTTGGCTGTAATGATTATGATTTTCCGGCAGTAGGCTATGAAGAAAATGCTCAGGTAAAACCCGAAATTCCTGCTACCGGTCCCGATATAGAACCTGACTGGGACTTGGAACTCATTCCCAATGTAGGGCAACATGCCAGCAACGTGTTTGTTTATAAAGATAAAAAATACGATAAGCTCTTTACACGTATCTGCGGATGGAATGGTGGTGATGGCGTACTGACTACAGCGTTGCCGGATGGAAATCTCTTTTGGTCATTTAATGACAGCTTCTATGGAAGTGTAAAGGCGGAGGACCGTTCACGTCATAGTTGTAATTTTCCTCGTAATAACATAATGATTCAGAAAGCAACTGATGGAGTGCTTGGAGAAACAGAGAAGGATTTTGTCTGGTTGGCTGATTATGTGAGTATCGATCCTTCTTCGGATAGATATTTCCATGCGAGGACACACCTTCGCCATCCCAAGGGGGAACAAACGGACGAAATGATTCAACTGGGAGAAATTGATCAGCAGTATGTTTATTGGGCAGGAGACGCTACCGTATATAATGGAAAACTCCAAGTAATATGGGGGGCTGTAGACACGCGTGATGGCGGGATGAAACGTTTTGGCTCTTGCCTGGCTACGTATAATTTGGAGGGAACGATGCCTGCCGGATATTATACTCCCGAAATACCTGATTATCTGCCCCAGGCGGGAGACTATATGTATCTGGACAGAAAAAAAGATGTGAATCATGATTTCAATGACGATACGATGGGGTATGGCTCCACTTTGTTTGAAGATGAAGACGGGCATACCTATTTATACGGGACCAATGGATATGATGTGTTGGTGGCACGCACTGAAACGCATGATTTGAGTAGTAAATGGGAATATTATGTTCGTAATATTGCAGGAGAATTCGAATGGATAAATCATTATCCGACAGATGAGGAAAAGCAGCGCTCACAAATTATGCTGAATGGTTATCAATGTAATATGCCGTGGGTGTTTAAGGATGATAATACTTATTATATGGTCGCACAAGAACCATATTTTGGTATTGCTATGCATATTTATAGGAGTAAATATCCCTGGGGACCTTTTACGGACGAAAAAACACTGTTTTCTTTGCCGAAGACAATTGATAAAATCGGAAGTCCTTTTTATCATTGGCTTTATATGGTAAACCTCCATCCCGGGTTGTCGAGAAAAGGTGAATTGGTGTTTTCGACTAATACAGATGCTCCGGATTTTTCGGATAACTTTAATAAGCCGGGCAGTGCAGATTATTACCGTCCTTTCTTTTTCCGTGTGTTCAATTGGAAAAGTGTTTATGAGGATGCGGAAGAAAAATCGGGAAGCTAAAATAACGGATAAAGAACGTCTTCTTTGGGGAGTTTATAATCTATTTATTAGCACGCTATAGGAAAAGCGAATTTTATTTCGTATATTTGTAAAATAGAAACGGCAACCAATTAAATAGAAAGTTTAAACGAATGAAAAAGAATATGACTTCTTGTAGTCTTTTCGCAAAGACGAAAGACTGCAACTCCAATATAAAACAGTATATTATCCTGACGATTATTTAGAAAGTGTGAGCGATTGATAGTATATAAATAATCTTTGTCAGGTATAGGGGCTGTGGAACTTTAGTGGTTCTGCAGCCCTTTTTGTTACCTTATTTCTCTCAAATATCCCATAAATGACTCTAAAATAAAAGTGGAGAGTTTATTATAAACGGCAGTCAAGTTTATAATAAACCCTATCATAGTTTATTAATAACGCGAAACACGTTACGGGCAAAAAGATAAATTATTTTCGGCGCATCTTGAAGAAACAAAAAGTGATTCTTAATCTGCCGGGTTCGCAAAGTGATAAATCATGACAATATATTAGTTTACATTGTTTTACACACTTCCCTTTCTTTCTCTCTCTTTTCCCTTCATCCTTTTTAGTGGTAGTTTCTTCATTATTCGTCTTATATAAACAAGTATGGGAACAACTATGCGCATTAATCAATTCTACATATAACGGTTGACTATGAAGAAATTTATTCTTTTACCTATTCTTCTGTCCTTGTCTGTGGGACTGTTTGCCCAGCCAAAGGACTTAGCACAGCATGTGAATACGCTTATCGGCACGAAAGGGGTGGGGCTGACTTCGGGATACCTTTATCCGGGAGCTACTTACCCGTTCGGCATGGTGCAATTTACCCCCTCTTACTTTTCCAAGCGATCCGGGTTTGTCATTAACCAATTGAGTGGAGCCGGTTGCGAGCACATGGGAAACTTCCCTACTTTCCCGGTAAAAGGAAAATTGCAGACCTCCCCCGATAATATTCTAAACTACCGCATCAACGTTACCAGAGAAAAAGGACACGCCGGTTACTACGAGGCAATGGTGCAAGAAGACATCAAAGCCATGCTGACCGTGACGGAAAGAACCGGCATGGCAAGCTATGAATATCCCTCCGGGCAGCGCTGGGGGACGGTGATTATCGGTGGTGGAATCTCTGCTACTCCCATCGGGCAGGCGGCGGTCGTGATTACGGCGCCCAATAAATGCGAGGGCTATGCCGAAGGAGGTAATTTCTGCGGTCTCCGTACTCCTTATAAAGTTTATTTCGTGGCAGAGTTCGATGCGGATGCAGTGGAGTTCGGCACATGGAAGAGGGAAGAACTTAAGCCCAATACTACTTTTGCCGAGGGAGAACTCTCGGGTGTATACTTTACATTCGACGTCGGCGAAAAGAAGACGGTGCAGTATAAAGTCGGAGTTTCCTACGTTTCAGTGGAGAATGCACGGGAGAACCTCCAAGCCGAGAATGCCGGATGGAACTTTGCAGGAGTACAGGCACAGGCGGAGGCGAAATGGAACCATTATCTGGGCAAAATAGAGGTGGAAGGCACCAATCCCGACCGCATCACTCAGTTCTACACGCATCTCTATCGTTCGCTTGTCCATCCCAATCTGTGCAGCGATGTGAATGGCAAGTATATGGGAGCGGACTTTCGGATACACAAATCGCGCTCCAAGCATTATACATCGTTCAGCAACTGGGATACCTATCGCACGCAAATCCAACTCTTGACAATGCTGGAACCGGAAGTGGCGTCGGATGTCGTTATCTCCCACCAGTTGTTTGCCGAACAGTCTGGCGGAGCATTTCCGCGCTGGGTGATGGCGAATATAGAGACCGGCGTGATGCAGGGAGACCCTACCCCTATCTTGATAGCCAATGCGTATGCCTTCGGTGCACGCAATTATGATCCGAAACCTATTTTCAAGATTATGAGGAAAGGAGCGGAAGAGCCGGGAGCCAAATCACAGGATGTGGAGACACGTCCCGGGTTGAAACAATATTTGGATAAGGGATACTACAATGCTTCGATTCAGTTGGAATATACTTCTGCCGACTTTGCCATCGGGCAATTCGCCTTGCATGCCGTGGGAGATGAATTTGCAAGTTGGCGCTATTTCCACTTTGCCCGTTCATGGAAGAATCTCTATAATCCGGAGACCGGTTGGTTGCAATCCCGTCATCCCGATGGCACGTGGAAGCCGTTGAGCGACGACTTTCGGGAGTCTACGTATAAAAATTATTTCTGGATGGTTCCTTATAATATAGCGGGGCTAGTGGAGATTATCGGCGGCAAGGCGGAAGCGGAGAAGCGGCTCGACCAGTTCTTTACCCGCTTGGATGCCGGTTACAACGATGCGTGGTTTGCTTCGGGCAACGAACCGAGCTTTCATATCCCTTGGGTGTACAATTGGATTGGACGACCCTATAAGACACAGGAAGTTGTTAACCGGGTGTTGAACGAACAGTATACCAGCCGTATCGACGGTCTGCCGGGAAACGACGATTTAGGCACGATGGGCGCTTGGTATGTGTTTGCTTGCATCGGTTTGTATCCGCAGATTCCCGGAGTGGGCGGCTTTGCAGTTAACACTCCTATTTTCTCTTCCGTGAAGATACACCTCAAAGAAGGCGATATTGTGGTGAAAGGTGGATCGGAGAAAAACATTTATATCAGGTCGATGAAACTCAACGGCAAACGGCACGACTGCACCTGGATAGATTGGGAGCAACTCTGCAATGGCGCCACGATTGAGTACGTCACTTCGGGCAAGCCGGATGTGAAGTGGGGGACACAGGTGCTTCCTCCTTCTTTTCCCTGATGAAAGTTTCTATGAAAGTATAACTGTTATAATTTTTAATAAGTATGAAAAGAGTATTTTTAAATACCGCTTGCCTGTTGATGATAGCAGCCGGCATGACCTCTTGCGGTGAGAAGAAGCAGGCTTCGGAATTTCCCGATTGGGCGTGGACGGATTTCCGGCGTCCCCAAGGTGTGAATCCGATTGTTTCGCCCGACCCAACCAACCGTTTTTATTGTCCCATGCGGCAAGACTCGATAACGTGGGAGGCAGGAGATACGTTTAATCCTGCCGCTACGATATGTGATGGCAAAGTGGTGGTGCTTTACCGGGCAGAAGATAACTCGGCGGTGGGCATCGGTTCGCGTACTTCCCGCCTGGGCTATGCTTCTTCGGCGGACGGGCTGCATTTTGAACGCAGGCGTGTTCCTGTCTTCTATCCGGCAGACGACAACCAGAAAGAGCTGGAATGGCCGGGCGGTTGTGAAGACCCACGCATAGCCATGACCGAAGATGGTATATACGTGATGCTCTACACGCAGTGGAACCGCAAGCAGGCACGCCTTGCCGTGGCCACTTCGGGAGATTTGGAGACGTGGCAAAAACACGGCCCTGCTTTTGCCGAGGCATACGGCGGGCGGTTCAGGGATGAGTTTTCAAAGTCGGCTTCACTTGTCACTAAGTTAGTGGGAGACAAACAAGTGATAGCCCGCATCGGGGGTAAATACTGGATGTATTGGGGAGAAAGGTTTGTGAATGTCGCTACTTCTACCAATTTAATCGACTGGGAACCTATGCTGGACGAAAAGGGAGAATTGTTGAAAGTGATTCTTCCCCGCAAAGGAAAGTTTGACAGCGAGCTGACCGAATGCGGTCCTCCCGCCATCCTGACGGATAAAGGTATCCTGCTGTTCTATAACGGAAAGAACAAGGCGGGCGCTGAAGGAGATACGCTGTATACCGCCCATTCCTATTGTGCCGGACAGGCATTGTTTGATGCCTTAGACCCTACCCGGTTGATAGCACAACTGGACCGTCCGTTCTACATACCCGAATCGGATTTTGAGAAGAGCGGACAATATCCCGCAGGAACGGTATTTATTGAAGGATTAGTGTATCATAGCCGGAAATGGTTTTTATATTATGGTTGTGCCGATTCCCGGGTAGCCGTTGCTGTGTACGACCCTTTTGGTGGCAACTGAGAAATAGGGATTATGGATATAATTTTTTGTTTTTGATTGTCTGTCGAGAAGCACAATAATAATAAATGAAAGAAGGATAATTAAATTTGTTGAAATAGCTAAATTCAAAAGAGATTTCTACTTTAAAGGGAAAAAACACAGGGCTATATTTTAGTTTCCAAATCGTTTCTAACTAGGGCTTTTTCACTTTAACACATTCTAATCATTTATTATGTAGGGAACGAAAGATTAATAAAATACTTTATTAGAGCAAAAGATAGTCCTGCAAATATTATCTTTTGCTTTTTTAAGTTGTTGTCCAAGCTTTTATTTTTCAGAGGAAAAAATTGTTTTATCAAGCTTACATACCCTCTGTGGCAAGTGTTATAGTGTGCGCT
>JAUUNK010000092.1 GCA_030844565.1 Bacteroides ovatus | reverse complement strand
TCCCATTGCAGACAACCAGAATAGCCAGACAGCTGGTCCACGAGGTCCGATGATGTTGCAAGACCCCTGGTTTCTAGAAAAGTTAGCTCACTTTGATCGTGAAGTAATCCCTGAAAGACGCATGCATGCCAAAGGCTCCGGTGCTTATGGTACATTCACTGTAACCCATGACATTACAAAGTTTACTCGTGCCGCTATGTTTAACCAAGTGGGGAAACAAACAGAATGTTTCGTCCGCTTTTCTACCGTAGCAGGAGAGCGGGGCGCAGCAGATGCCGAACGTGATATTCGTGGTTTTGCTATTAAATTCTATACGGAAGAAGGGAACTGGGATTTAGTAGGAAATAATACTCCCGTGTTTTTCTTGCGCGACCCGTTAAAGTTTCCCGATTTAAATCATGCAGTGAAGCGCGACCCGCGTACCAACATGCGTAGTGCTAACAATAACTGGGATTTCTGGACCTTGCTTCCCGAAGCGCTTCATCAAGTCACTATTACAATGAGTCCTCGCGGCATACCTTATTCTTATCGTCACATGAATGGATATGGTAGCCATACATATAGTTTTCTCAATGCAGAGAATCAGCGTATATGGGTGAAATTTCATTTAAAGACTATGCAAGGTATTAAGTGCTTGACCGATCAGGAAGCTGAAGCTATCATAGCTAAAGACCGTGAATCTCACCAGCGCGATTTATTTGAAAGCATAGAAAAGGGCGATTTCCCGAAATGGAAGTTTCAGATTCAGTTAATGACTGAAGAAGAGGCAGACCATTATCGTATCAATCCTTTTGATTTAACTAAGGTGTGGTCACATAAAGACTTCCCTTTGCAAGACGTTGGTATTCTAGAACTGAACCGCAATCCTGAGAATTATTTTGCCGAAGTAGAGCAAGCTGCGTTCAATCCGCAAAATATAGTAGAAGGTATTGGCTTTTCACCTGATAAAATGCTTCAGGGAAGGTTGTTTGCTTATGGGGATGCGCAGCGTTATCGCTTAGGAGTGAATGCAGAGCAAATCCCAGTAAACAAACCCCGTTGTCCTTTCCATGCTTTCCACCGCGATGGGGCTATGAGAGTGGATGGTAACTATGGGGCAGCCAAGGGCTATGAACCCAATAGCTACGGAGAATGGCAAGATTCACCCGAAAAGAAGGAACCGCCTTTGAAGGTTCAAGGCGATATCTACAACTACAACGAACGGGAATATGACAATGACTATTATAGCCAGCCGGGAAATCTCTTCCGATTGATGCCGGCAGAAGAGCAACAACTATTATTCGAGAATACGGCACGTGCTATGGGCGATGCGGAATTATTCATTAAGCAACGCCACGTGCGCAATTGCTACAAGGCTGATTTCGCTTATGGAGCGGGCGTAGCTACAGCATTAGGCATTGATTTGCAAGAGGCACTTGCTTCTACCAGATAAAATTATGCAGGGGAGGGCTGTTCTGGATAAGAGGTGGAACAGCCTTTTTTATTCGCTTTCCTGCGTAGTGCGGGTAGAAGGATAAGTAAAGATAAGAGTGGGACCTTCTGAGGCATCCGGTTCAATAATGTATGTTCCTCCAAAATATTCAATCGTTAGCCGATTGATATTATGACGTACTTCCACTTTTTGTGTTTGCAATGCCGGGTCTGCCAACGGACTGTTGGCTATACGAAAGACAAGTAATCCTTTCTCTACGTTGTGATGCAGGTAAAAAGATATATCTCTTTTCTCTTCACAGGGATCGATATAGGTCAATGTACTGACTATTACCTCTGTGAAACGCGTAATGTCTACCTTCACGAAGTGAGTTTCTATATCTGTTTGGAAATTCACTTCAATTTTATTCCCCGATTTCATACGCACCATACTGATCGCATCCGAGCATAAAGGGATAATATCATATTCTTGTATCTGCCACTTTGTTCTTCCGGCTTCCAGCCGTGAAAGATCGAGTACATCGTTTACTAACTGTATCAGTTCTGTGGCATTTGATTGAATAATCTCGGAATATTCATTCCACTGCGAAGCTTCCACTTCGCTTGCATCTGTAGACATCAGTTGCGAGAATCCCAATACATTGTTTAGCGGAATGCGTATATTATAGCTCATATTGGCGAGGAAACGGCTTTTCACTTCATTTGTCTCTTTTGCAATGCAGCTCATTTGGCGGATTTCTTTTTCTTCTTTTTTTAGTTTTTTGCGTATGTAGCAGATGCGCAGAGTAGAAGGTATGAGAATGAGCAGTGCAATGGCTATTAATACTATTACAACAGAATGAATAATCATTTTATGTTGTTCTTCCTCTAGCAGGAATTTGTCCATATTGTGCATCTGGTAGATTTCCTGCATTTGTGAAGTAGACAATTCCTTGTAAAAAGAATCTTTTTTTGCTAATAGGCTACGGAATTGGGGGATAGCTTCATCTAATCGGCCCGCTTCGGTAAGGATACTTGCCCGTTCTATTTTATAGTTGATTCCTCCGTTATCCGCTACTTGCGAAAGAAGGCTGATAGCAGTATCTGAATATGCCAGAGCTTTATCATATTCTTTAGTCAGTTGGTAATAATGGGAGTAAGCATGGAAATAAAGCCCCCGGCTGGGAACGAAGCTGGTGGGAGAATAATATTTATCCATTTTTTTCAGATGGATGCGAGCTTTATCCAGCATACCTAAGTTCAGGTAATAATCAGTATATAAGCTTTCTAATAGTAAATAACTTCCCCGATAGGATTTTAAAGCCATATTGTTTTTAGTTATTTGCTTTAAGACAGTTTCATATTCCTGTAAATACTTCAAAAAGTCTTTGTTTTGAGTAGAAAAGCAGCCTAAAGCAATATCTTGCAGCACATCCTTGCGAACTTCCAACGAGGCATTCGGAGATAACAACCTATAAGCTTCGAATCCGGCTTCCTCTCCTTCTTTGTAACGACCACTCATAAGATAAGCATCCATCAGGCACAATTTTGCCAGTGACATTCCTTTCTCATTTTTTAATTCACTGGCAAGTGTGTACATCTCTTGTGCTTGAGTAATGCTATATTCTATTTTGTGTTTGAGAATATGCATTGTTATCTCCGCTCTTTTTCCTGCAAAATACAAGTTATAAATCTTATGTTTCAAAGCTAAGGCTGAAAGTTTATTCATCCAGTCTACCGTATTTTTTTCGTCTTGATGATTATAATAATAGACGACATGAGCATACATGGACAAGCATTGATATTGTTTGTGGTCTAGCTTGGTGGCTTCTTCCAATAATTGTTTCAGATAGTGCAAACACGAGGATGCCATAGGATCCTGATAAGCCAGAGAATAGAGTACGGGTAAGCGGGAACTGTCGGCAGGCAAAGTATTCAACACTTGTAACAAACTATCTTCTACGTTTGCCGTATTCCGGCAATATACACTTGCAGATGCCGTAGTCATCATGAGCAAGAAGAGAATAAAGAATCGTTTCATACTTGCACCTCCTTTTCTTTCGTGAGGGGATTGATAGGATGGGTAAAACAAAAGCGGCAGCCGTCTATATACTGGGAATCTATCCAGATTTTTCCTCCAATACGTTCTATAATCAATTGGCAGATAGATAGTCCCAAACCAGTTCCTTGTGCGCCTTCATTAAGTTTTTCGAAACGATTGAATATTTTGCTTTGATTCTTCAACGGTATGCCGCAACCGGTGTCGGTTACAGAAAAGAGAGCAAAATCAGGGGTGTACAGTTCCACTCCAAGAGTAATATTTCCTTGTGGAGTAAATTTGGTAGCGTTAATCAACAGATTAATCAATAGTTGCTGCAATCGCGAATCGTCTGTATACAGTTGCAATGATTCCATCGAGGTGTTGAATCGGAGCTCTGCCGAGGTTTGCTTTACTTTGTTCACTGTGTCTATAACGTTGCGGCAAAGAGCGATAGCATCATAGTAGCCAAAGTTAAACTTCATATTTCCTATTTCCAAATTAGAAAGGTCGATGACATCATTAATTAGTTTTAGCAGTAAGTCGGAGTTTTGTTGTATGATGTCGCTGCATTGCCGGCGTGTCTCCTTATCCAGTCCTTGCTCCGTCAAAAGGTTAGAGAAGCCAGACAGTGCGCTGAGAGGAGTCCTGATTTCGTGGCTCATGTTGGAGAGAAAAAGGCTTTTTGTATGGATAGCCTTTTCTGCTTGGAGGCGCGACTGTTCTAATAGGAGTTTGGAATTCGTTATTTTTTTATTTTGCTTTTTGATATGTAGTATCACATAAAGAATAATGAGAAGAAGAGCTATTCCTACCAGAACAGCTTCTATCAAAATTCGGTTGAATTCTGCTTTGTTTTCTACTTTCATTCTGCTTTCTTCATAGGATACCCGAAGGTTATTGATACGATGGGCATAACTGGGAGCACTGACTGAATCTGTGATGATACTGATTTCCTCGTACAGCCGTGCTGCTTCTTTCTTGCGATTCATTTTCACTAGGAGGTTTGCCTTTGTATAAGCTATTTGTAAATAGTTGATGGATTTCATTTTTTGCGAGATACTGTTTAGGATGCGGTCATAATATTGCAAAGCCGATTCATAGGCTCCCCTTGCTTCGTTATATTGTCCTTGGATGTAGCAGAGGGAGGTTCGGTAGGAGGGTTGTGGGTCCGATTGATAGATTTGTGTTGCTTTAGCTAAACTGGCGCGTACATTTGTCAGGTCATTCTTTTGTACATAGTATAAAACGTCTATGACTGCCGCATAGAATTTTACTACTTTGTTAGTTTGTATAGCCTTTGTATCGTAGAGCATATCACGATATACTTCCACTTGCTCCATATCTCCTTGCCTTACTAAAATATTGATAAGTTGGACTAACGCCATTGCTTTATAATAACTATCCGGTGAAGAGAGTGCTGGATGGTTGATGGTCTCTTTATAAGATTCAATGGCTTTCTCCGGCATATTGGAGCAATAATAAGCATCTCCGATGGCACAGCTCGAAAGCGCTATTCCCAAACCATAGTTCATAGCTTCTGCCTTTTCATACATTTGCTGGGCTTCATCAATGGCTTTACCTATATCACCCCGCAAAGAATAGAGGTGTACCAATAACTGCTTGATACGGAAAAAGAGTTCCCGGTAGTTTCCTTTTTCCAACTGAGGACTTATTTGCTGCCCCCACGAAATTATGCTATCGGGAGGAGCTATGGAATCGTAAACCAGATTGTTGTCGACGAGGCGTTGCAATGTAGAGTAGTGACGGATATATCCGTCTGCAGAACGCATCGGAAGAGAAATTATAAGTATTACAGACGATACTATATAAATTCTGAGTTTCATAGTATTGCTTTTTAGAGTGTATGTTTGTCATGTGCTACAACAAAGATAGATAAAAAATGCAATAGTTTTGATATTTATGATGATAATTTGCAATGTTTTGGTATAAGAATATTATGATTTCTTTTTCTCTCCTATATATTTGGAAGGAGATACGCCAAACTGCTCCATAAAATGCTTGCGTAGCGTACGAGTATCCGAATAACCCACCATCTCTGATATTTCCTGGATGGAATAGCGGTTTTCAAGAATCAGGGAGGCTGCTTTGCTGATGCGAATACTGCGAATCATATCTATTACGGATAAATCGCTACGTTGCTTTGCTTTACGATAAAGAGTAGGCTGGCTCATATTGAGTTGTTCGGCAAGTTTCTTCACGTTAAAGTTTTCATCGGAAATATTTGCTTCTATGGTATGGATAAGCTGCTGCAAGAAAACATCTTCTTTTTCTCCTTTTTCCGAATTTTGTTTTAGCATCAGAGCCTTGGTATAAATCCGTTTCAGTTGTTCGCGCTGGAGAATCAGATTGTCTACCTTTGCTTTCAGAATTTCAGGATTGAACGGTTTCATCATATAATCGTCTGCTCCGCTGTATGAGCCTTGTACTACGTCGGCATCTTCTGCTTTGGCTGTCAACATAAGGATAGGGATATGTGCTGTCTCCGGTTGCAAACGAATCTCGCGACAGCAGGTAAAACCGTCCTTCACGGGCATCATTACGTCCGAGATAATCAAGTCGGGTAACTTCTCCTTTGCTACCCGTACTCCCTCTTCTCCATTAGCAGCCTGGTGGATAGTGTATTTGGTGTTGAATAGGCTGCAAATATATTGCCGTACCTCCTCGTTGTCTTCTATAATTAGCAAGCTCTTTTTGGTAGTGGCTTCCTGAGCATCCTCTGTCGACGCGAATAACGGAACTGTCATTCCTTTTTCTTTTTCTGTTTCCTCCGCCTGACATTTCGCCAGTTCGTAAGAATCTTGGGCAAAGTGTTCTTTTCCTTCGGGGATGTGGAGTATAAATGTGCTTCCTTTTCTTGGTTCGCTTTGGAGAGTGACCAGTCCATGGTGTAAATCCATAGTATTCTTGACAATGTGCAGTCCTATTCCTATTTTAGTGGAAAACTCCGGAAGATTCTCTCCCGTAATGAAAGATTTGAAAACATGCTTCTGTAATTCTGTAGGGATACCTGTGCCTGTGTCCGAAACGAGAATTTGGTAATATCCCTGTCCATCTTTTATGGTATGCGAAACGGAAAGTTGGATACTTCCTCCCGCAGAGGTATATTTAAATGCATTTGATAGAAGATTCTGTACAGCAGAGTGAATCTTTACTGTGTCTATCCACACTATCCATTTCTTGTTAGGTAAATTGGTCTCAAAGTTCAAGCCTTTTATCTCTGCCATCTGTCGGAAAGGTTCCGAAGCATTTCTTACCACTTCTATAAGATTGGTTTCGGACAGTTGGAGCTTTACCATTCCCGCTTCTATCTTTTGTACATATAGCAGATGGTCGACTAGAGTATGCAGCGAAGTTGCGTTTTGATACATCACTTGCAGTTTCCTGTAGAAGGGCTCCCCCATGTTACACTGTGCCATTAATTCTTGTAACGGAGCAAGAATGAGGGTTAGTGGGGTGCGCAATTCATGTGCTACACCGGTGAAAAAGTTTTCTCGTTCCATACGTAGCTGGCGTTCTTTCTCTCGTTCCAAGTTGACCGTCAACAATTCATGTTTCATCTGCATTTCCCGTTCCATCCGTCTTTGCCGGATTCTAACCAATCTCATAAGATAAGCGCCTACTGCTAATAGTAGGAGAAAGATTACGAAACGGAAAGCGGTAGTATTTTTCCAATGGGGAAGAATGGTTATTTTCAGGGAACTCTCAGGTCCTGTCTGACCGTCGGGATAGATGTTTTTCACTTCAAATATATATTCTCCGGCAGGCAGATTAGTGTACGAAGCCTTTCCTCCGTCGTTGGATATGAGCCAGTTTTCCTGATAAGGTAGCAGGCGATAATTGTATTTCTGTTGTTCGGTGGAGTAAGAGAGGTTATTGAAGGTGAGGGAGAAGTCTCGGTTGGAGTTGTTCAGTACGATGTGGTCTGTGTGAGAAATGCCTTCATTGAGTATTACTTGATTGTTAACTTTCGTTCCAATTTCTACAGGACGGCTATCCACTTCCAGCCCTGTAATCAATACGCGTTTGTTACCAGGATACACATCTATTTCGTCAGGGTTGAAATAAGTCAGGCTTTGATTGTTACCCATGAAGAGTGTTTCGTCGTAGAAGGTAGCGGAACGATTGCTTCCGGATATATAATAGTTGTAGAACAGATGTTGGTGGCGACTATACCGGGATATGCCGGAATTGCTTCCCAACCAGATACGTCCTTTGCCATCTTCAACTATACAACCGACAAAGTTGCTACACAAGCCATCGTTGGTAGTATAGAACTGGGTAATAGCATCTTCCGAAGGAGAAAGAACGCCGAATCCGTCCATATACCCGATGTAGAGGTTTCCATCGGAAGATGCCAATAGGGAACGTACTGAACAGTATTCTATATTTGCTTCTTGTTCATATCCATTTCTGGTGGAGATACCTGTGGAGTCAGATTCTATCACTTTGCAAACACCCCGGTTGCTTGTGCCCAGCCATATTGTTCCGTCGTTTGTCTCTGCTATTTCCCGTATGAAGGGAGGTTTTTTTTCATTCGGATATTGGATAACAGGAATCGAGGTACATGTGTTCTTTTTGTAATCGTATAATAATAGCTGATGTTCAGTGCCAATCCAAAAACGGTTTTTGCGATCGATATGTAAAGCCCATACGGGAGACCTGTTTGTGTTGCCTTTTACGGATAGGGAGTGGATGGTGAATTTGCCGTTTTGCAAATCATAATGGGTCAATGTTCCGTTTCTATTTCCAAACCACAGATTTCCTGTCCTATCTTTCAGGGCGCATAGCAGAGTCTCTTCCGTTTGTTGTTTTCCTGTATTTATTCTGGTAAATTCGAGTTTTTTTCCTCGGGCATAAGGCGTGTTACTTTTCATTATTCCCTGATGAAAAGTAGCCAGCCATATATACCCATTGTCGTCTGTGAGAATGCTGCATATCTCATTATGCCTTTTCTGATAATAGCGGTTGTAGAATTGCGTTCTCAGGTCCGAATACATCACTCCCCCGCCATTGGTTCCTATCCAAAGAAGTCCTGTCGGGTCATAATAGGCAGAGAGCATGCGTGTTTCCAGATTGCGGTATATTTGGGTATGTGTGTAGTTATATACTTCAGAAGTCAGTTCTTCCGGATGCTCTTTGTCCGGTAGCAACAGTGTATAGCCACTCCATGTTACAGCCAGATAGCGGTCGTTACCTATATATATAGTTTGGTAAACATCCGTATGGGAGAGAAGATTTTCTTTTCCTGTTCCGCCGTACGAGATGCGGTCGATGTGACCTGACTTGACGTGGTAGCGGAGAATCCCCCACGTGATAGTAGATATCCAAACAATATCATTACGGCATATAATAGAATTAATTCGTAAAGGATAGTCATCTTTCACCAGGTTTTTCCGGAATGTCTTTTGTGGGGAATCAGGTTGAAAAAGTATCAAGTTACCTCTATCTGTTATCAGCCATATTCTCTTTTCATTCTCTTTATCATAGCAGAGGTCGGATAACCTTTCATTCTTCTCCAATAGTAAATCAAAGGACCTGTCTGTGGTTATCTGTATTGAAGAGACTTTTCCTTCTTGCGTTTTCAACTCTTTCCATCGGCATAACACCAATTGGTTGTTTGTTATTTCCCAAAAAGAGGATTGGTCAATAGGCAGGATATGGGTTACTGTTTGCATATTAGTAGTTGCATTCGAAGCAGCAGGGACAAAAACTTCCGATTTACGGTTAAAGTAATAAAGCGAGTCGCTGGATAAGATGCCCAAATATTCGTCTGACAGTTTTGTAATGGCGAATATGGAGGTATAATCTTTAGTAGGTTTAAAGTTACGGACTATTGTTCCATCGTAGCAGCTCAGTCCGTTGCCTGTTCCAAACCACATAAAACCGTCTTCATCTTTATATATACAGGTGACGGTGTTGTCCGCCAAACCATTTTGCATGGTCAACATGCGGATGTCTTTATCAAAGAAGGCATAGGATAGGCTAAATGGGTAACTACTTATAATAAGGAGAAGAAGTAGAAGATTTAAGTTTTTCATTGCAGTACATTGAGATTTGCTGCAAATAAACGAAATTAAGCCAAGACATACAAAAAAAGAAGTAATGAAATAGATGGGTGAATTAAACATGCATGGTATATGAGAGGAATAAGTATCTCCACTAAGTTAAAATCTTCTTACTTTTGTGGCGTGTTCATCCATTAAAGTGGTATATTTGTAGAATACAATCTAAATGTTTAACCTTTTAATAAGTATGATAACGCTAATAAGAGTTACCTTGATGAGTCTGCCGGCATGTTTCGTCGTAGAAAGTCTTGCTCAAACCAAGTCACAAACATCACCTAACTTGGTTTTCATCATGGCAGACCAATATCGGGGGGATGCATTGGGCTGTATAGGTCGAGAACCTGTGAAGACTCCTTGCTTGGATAAATTAGCTTCTGAGGGAGTATTGTTTACCAATGCTGTCAGCAGTTATCCGGTTTCATCTCCTGCGCGGGGCATGTTAATGACAGGTATGTATCCGTTATGCAACAAAGTGGTAAGTAATTGTAACTCTAAGACTGCCCCTTATGGAGTGGAACTTCCTCAGGCTGCCCGTTGCTGGAGCGATGTTCTCAAGGATATGGGCTATCAGACTGGTTACATCGGCAAGTGGCATCTGGATGCTCCTTATAAACCGTATGTAGATACTTATAATAATCGAGGGGAAGTGGCGTGGAACGAATGGTGTCCGCCCGAGCGCCGCCATGGATTTGAGCACTGGATAGCATACGGGACCTACGATTATCATCTGAAACCCATGTATTGGAATACGACTGCACCACGTGATAGCTTCTATTACGTCAACCAATGGGGTCCCGCTTACGAGGCAGATAAAGCCATTGAATATATCGATGCACAAAAGGGAAAGAAACAACCATTTGCGTTGGTAGTTTCGATGAATCCTCCGCATACCGGTTATGAGCTTGTGCCAGACTCTTACAAAACTATGTATAAAGACCTCGATGTGGAAACTCTCTGTGCCAATCGGCCCGATATTCCTGCCAAAGGGACTGAAATGGGTGACTATTTCAGAAACAATATACGCAACTACTATGCCTGTATCACGGGGGTGGACGAAAATGTGGGTCGTATTGTGAATGCACTTAAGAGCAACGGGCTCTTTGACAACACGATCGTAGTATTCACTTCCGACCATGGTATCTGTATGGGAGCTCATGGTCTTCCTGGAAAGGATATTTTTTATGAAGAATCAATGCGTATCCCTATGATTATTTCGTGGCCCAGTGAGATTAAGCCGCGCCGGGATGAACACCTGATGATAGGTTTTGCAGACCTCTATCCTTCGCTTTTATCCCTTATGGGATTCGGAAAGGAAATTCCTGAATCGGTGCAGACCTTCGACCTATCTCGTGAGATTTTTGGCAAGAGCAAGAAAGAGGTGATACAACCTTATTATTTCGTGCAATATGACGACCATTCCACAGGCTACCGCGGATTGCGTACTTCGAGATATACCTTTGCTGTGCATGCATCGAAGGGGATAATAGACGAAACAGTGCTTTTTGATCGTATAAACGACCCTTATCAAATAAATAATATAGCTGCTGGCTCCCCCAAGCTGGTTCGGCAATTCTCTAAGCAACTGCAAACATGGCTGAACAGTACCCATGACTCATTTGCCAATTATCTGAATCCCAATAAATAAACAAGTCAATGAAGAAACTGTACTTTATCTCTTTACTTATTTTCTGTTATATCTCTAGTTTTGCACAAGAGCACACCATTCCCGTTCCTAAGCCTTATCAATTAAAGTGGCACGAAGCCGAGTTGGGAGCCGTATTCCATTATGATCTCCATGTGTTCGATGGAATCCGCTATGGACAGGGCAACAATCGTATCAACCCAATTGAAGATTACAACATCTTTAATCCGACTAAGCTGAACACAGACCAATGGATACAAGCTGCCAAAGCTGCCGGATGTAAATTTGCAGTTCTCACGGCAACCCACGAAACAGGATTCGGACTCTGGCAAAGTGATGTCAACCCCTATTGTCTCAAAGCAGTGAAGTGGCGCGACGGGAAGGGGGATATTGTACGTGACTTCGTGAATTCCTGCCGTAAATACGGATTGCAACCGGGTATTTATGTCGGCATTCGTTGGAACTCCTTGCTGGGCATTCATAACTTCAAAGCAGAAGGTGGAGGAGAATTTGCACGTAATCGTCAGGCATGGTACAAGCGATTCTGCGAAAAGATGGTCACTGAACTATGTACCCGCTATGGAGACCTTTACATGATATGGTTTGACGGTGGTGCCGACGACCCCCATGGAGACGGACCGGATGTAGAGCCTATCGTTAACCGCTATCAACCGAATTGTTTGTTCTATCACAATATAGATCGTGCCGACTTCCGCTGGGGAGGTTCTGAATCGGGTACAGTAGAATACCCTTGCTGGTCTACCTTTCCCGTTCCTTGTTCACATCACAAACGCATCGAAAATAATATTGACCAATTGCAACTTCTGAAACATGGTGATAAAAACGGAAGATACTGGGTGCCTGCTATGGCAGATACCCCGTTGCGTGGAGCAAATGGTCGCCATGAATGGTTCTGGGAACCGGACGATGAGAATAATATTTATCCGTTGGATGCCTTGATGGATAAATACGAAAAGTCTGTCGGACGTAATGCTACCCTTATTCTTGGCCTTACACCCGACCCTACGGGACTGATTCCGGCGGGCGATGCACAACGACTCAAAGAGATGGGAGATGAAATTCACCGTCGTTTTTCTTCTCCCCTTGCTGCCACATCGGGACAAAGGAAAAGCCTTACTTTAAAGCTGGGCAGCAAACGGAAAGTAAATTATTGCATTATTCAGGAAGAAATAAAGCAAGGAGAGCGCATCCGTCAGTATAAGATTGAAGCAAAGGTGAATGGCAAATGGGAAACTCTTTGCCAGGGAGAATCCGTAGGACATAAACGCATCGAGAAGTTTAATCCTGTGGAAACAAATACCTTGAGACTTAGAGTAACCCAGGCTGTCGCATTGCCGGATATTATCGATTTTAGTGCATATTTCGTAGAATAAAAGTGTATGAGGAAGAAGAACGATATAATATGCTGGCTCATCATGGCAGTTGCCGCCTGGCTGTGTACAACGGCGCTTGCCCAGAATTCGTTTGTTTATCAAAAGGGAAAATCGTTCAAAGATGTAAATGCCTATCACATGAAAGAGGAACTGGACTTGAATGCTGTGTCAGATCCCATCCGGTATGCAGAACAGCTTCCCGAACAGCAGAATACCCTTTCCTATCAGGTGCGGCTTCCTGCCTATGTCCGGGGAATATTTTTCAGTCGCGATTCGCGTCCCGGTGATTTTGAATGGCCTAACAATACGAATCGGTTGCTTCCGTGGGTCTTCGGGCAGTTGAAAGAAATTACGGAAGACGGTAACCCCGGCATACCTTCCAATGGTCGCCCGTCTGTGATAGGTGATGCTTTGTTGCTCCAATTGGCAGATGGAGAATATCTGTTTGCCAAGGCTGTTTCGGGTTCCAACAGTCTCAGTTGGTTTCAGGCGAATACAGACGGCACGCTTACTTTATATGTTTCTACTTTAGGAGAAGACCTTCTTGCCGGTCAGGTTCCGCTGGCGCTTGTGCAAAGGTCCCGGTCAGTATATGATGTCTTCACCAAAGCGTATGAGGCGTTAATCGGTAATTCTTCCGTCTCTGCTTTGAAGAAAAGAAGTGAGAAGGAATATTTTGAAGCGTTCAGTTATTTGGGTTGGTGTACTTGGGAACATTATCACTTTGACATTGATGAAAATAAGATATTGAGCGATATAGACGACATTGAAGCATCCGGCGTTCCTGTGCGCTATGTGCTGATTGATGACGGGCATATTGCTAACAAGAATCGGCAGTTGACTAGCTTTGTGCCTGATAAAAAGCGCTTTCCACGCGGGTGGAGTAAGATTATGGCACGTAAGCAGAAAGATAAAATCCGATGGATGGGGTTGTGGTACAGCCTTTCGGGCTATTGGATGGGAATTTCTGCTGAGAATGACTTTCCTTTGCAGATAAAGAATACGCTTTATTCCTATAATGGTAGCCTGTTGCCGGGTAAAACTTCGAAAAATATACAGACATTCTATCAATACTACATCCGGACCATGAAAAAGAACGGTTTTGATTTCCTGAAGATAGATAATCAAGCTTTTACTTTACCTCTCTATATGGGAGGAACCGAAGTGATAAGTCAGGCAAGAGAATGTAATCAGGCATTGGAGCAACAGACGCATGCTCAAGGGATAGGACTGATAAATTGCATGGCGCAGAATGTTGTAAATACAGACCACACCCGGTATAGCGCCGTGACCCGTGTCAGCATCGACTACAAGAAGTATGACGAGAATATGGCGAAGTCGCATTTGTTCCAGTCCTACACCAACACCTTGTTGCAGGGGCAGACTGTGTGGCCCGACCATGACATGTTTCATTCCTGTGATACGGTTTGTGGTAGCTTGATGGCTCGGTCGAAGGCGGTTTCCGGTGGTCCCGTCTATCTGTCCGATTCTCCCAAAGAGTTTATCAAAGAGAATATTCTGCCTTTGATTGATGGGGAGGGAAAGATATTTCGTCCTGTGGCGCCTGCCGTTCCTACGCCGGAGTCAGTCATCACCAATCCACTATGGAGCGGAGAAGCTTATCGGGTGTTTGCTCCCACTGGAGATGAAGCAGTGTCACTCATTTGCTACAATCTCAATGTCTCTCCTGAACATCGGCAAGTATCTGCACACATTGTTCCGGCAGACTATTTGCTGCGCGAGGATGCAACTTCCGTTTCCGCTTCTGTACAAGAGAAAATCCTTCTCTATGACTGGCAGACAGGTGTGGCGGAGATTCTGTCTGCTGCTAAAGAAATAAAATTGAATGGTTTTATAGATAAACTTTTTCATCTCTGCCCCGTGAGGCAAGGTTGGGGAGTAATAGGGATACAAGAAAAATACTTATCGCCTTCTACGGTAAGGATTCTTGCTCGTACCCCCACAACATTGACTTTGTATGTTCACTGTCCCGGTACTCTGAAAGTGTGGGTGGACACCCCCGGGAAGCAGGAATTACGAAGCATTCCGATTAAGAAACCAGGAAAAATAGAACTTAAAAAATAACACTTAACACTTACCCCATGAATAAAAAAATATTTTTACCACTCACTGTGCTGCCGTTGGTCTCGATCCATCTGCAAGCAGAAAACAAGGCTTGTGCAAATCAAACAGAGAAACGCCCCAACATCATCCTCTTTATGGTAGATGATATGGGATGGCAAGATACTTCTTTGCCATTCTGGACACAAAAGACTCACTACAATGAACTGTATGAAACGCCCAATATGGAGCGTCTGGCGTGTCAGGGCATGATGTTTACGCAAGCTTATGCCAGCAGCATCAGTTCTCCTTCGCGCTGTAGCCTTATCACCGGAACTAATGCTGCGCGCCACCGGGTGACGAACTGGACATTGCGGAAGAACACTATGACGGACCGCAAAGACAAACAATTGGAACTGCCGGACTGGAACTATAATGGTGTCAGCCAAGTTCCCGGCACAAACAACACATTTGTAGGAACCTCTTTTGTACAGTTGCTCAAGGAGAATGGTTATCACACCATCCATTGCGGCAAGGCACACTTCGGCGCTATAGATACCCCGGGAGAAGACCCACATCATTGGGGCTTTGAAGTGAACATTGCCGGACACGCCGCCGGAGGGCTTGCCAGCTATCTGGGAGAAGAGAACTATGGCTACACAAAAGACGGAAAACCAAAATCTCCCATGGCGGTTCCCGGACTGGAGAAGTATTGGGGCACGGAGACTTTCGTCACCGAAGCGTTGACCCTCGAAGCTATGAAGGCGCTCGACAAAGCAAAGAAGTATAATCAACCTTTCTATCTGTATATGTCACACTACGCTATCCACATTCCTCTGGACAAGGATATGCGTTTCTATGAAAAATACAAGAAAAAAGGAATGACCAATCACGAAGCTGCCTATGCCACTCTGATTGAAGGAATGGATAAGAGTTTGGGTGACTTAATGGATTGGTTGGAGAAAAACGGCGAGGCCGACAATACCATCATCATCTTTATGAGCGACAACGGTGGTCTTGCATCCGAACCCGCTTGGCGCGACGGCAAGATACATACACAAAACTATCCGTTGAACAGTGGCAAAGGCTCCCTTTGCGAAGGTGGTATCCGCGAGCCGATGATTGTTAGCTGGAAGGGCGTAGTGGAGCCGGGTAGTAAATGCGACAAGTATCTGTTGATAGAAGATTTTTATCCCACGATTCTCGAAATGGCGGGCATCAAGAAATACAAGACAGTGCAACCGATAGACGGCATCAGCTTCATGCCTCTGCTGAAACAGACAGGCAATCCCTCCAAAGGCCGTAGCCTTTTCTGGAATATGCCTAATAATTGGGGAAATGATGGTCCGGGTATTAACTTCAACTGTGCCGTGCGCAACGGTGACTGGAAACTGATATACTATTACCGCACAGGTAAAAAAGAACTGTTTAACATCCCCGATGATATAGGAGAACACAACGACCTCAGCGCACAGCATCCCGACATCGTGAAACGTTTGTCCAAAGAACTCGGAAACTATCTGAGGAAAGTGGATGCCCAGCGCCCCACCGTGAAAGCTACCGGGAAGCCTTGTCCGTGGCCGGATGAAGTCAAGTAAATGATAGAAATCAAATAAGCGCCACCTGCTACAAGAGATGGCGCTTATTTGATTCCTTCGCTCAGTTTCTTATTTATTCTTTCGGAGAGTGAATGTCGCAAGATTCCCCTTGTGGTCAGTAGGCCAGATACAAGAAGGTGTTAAAAACTTATCCTTCGACTGATTTTCTGTAATTTCTCCCCGTACTACAGTTTCAGAAGGTCCCACTAGCAGACAATCTTTTAGAGAAAGACGTGAATTTTGCGGATAATAATAAATGAAGTCTATCCGGTCGCGTTCATCCACTTCGGGAGCCCAAGCCAGCTTTTCCAGTTTAGCTTGTTCCGCCAGTTTATTTCCGGCAGGAAAGGTAAATCCCGGATAACGAACGGGATTTGGATATTTCTCCCGATAACTATCCTTGAATCCTGCTTTATGGAGCATCATGGAACAGTCCCAATGAATCACAGCTCCGTTGTGATCCCATAAATCTTTTGTGTCCGCCTGCCAGTCTAAATGAGAAGGCTCATTAAAATCCCCTCCCATAATTACCGGGCGGCCTTGCTTGATGTCTGTTTGAACTTCCTCCACGAAAGCACGAATCGTTTCATCTCTAAATGCCAATCGGTTAGCTTTCAGCACTTCTTCTTCGTCTGTTATCGGTTTATCTATTTTTTCCCAGCTTGCACCGCTATAACCGCGTGGCATATAGCATTCGTAATTTCGATAATCCAGATGACAGGAATAGAAAGCAACAGATTGTCCTTCAATAGTGGTTACCATTTTCACCATAGCACGACCTTCGTCACCCGGTACGATACAACATTTCGTGATGCTATCCGGCTTGTATTTACTAAGAACACCGATGGGTAAATCTAAAGATTCTCCATAGTACTGCTTTCCCTTTTTCTGCAATTCCTTTATTACACGTGGTATAAACTTCTGTCCATCGAGGTTTCTTATTTCACACAGGAAAATCACGTCTGCATCAGTCTGGTCCAACACATCGACAATACCCTGATAACCATTAGGAACTTTTGTACCGCCATGCCACAAGTTTAATTGCAAAACAGTAAATGTAGTTTTGGCTTTTGCAGCAGAAACATCCATCAAGCTAAATAAGCATAGTAATAATAGCAAATACTTTTTCATCTTTTTTATTTTTTAGAATGACTGTAGTGTGGTTCAAGAAACTAGAAGTTACAAAGATAATTAATTGATGTTTATTGAACAAAAATATTTAGTGCTTGGCACGTTCTTTTATTGGTACACATTTATAAGTTCAGTTTAATATTGTTGGGATTACTTGCAATAAAGTCTTCGAAACATAGGTTTTTATTAAAGTTCTTCTTTATTTGCTTTTTTGTTTCTTTGATGAAAGAGTGAGGAGATAATATATCAAAAATTTGAGATGTAAATTCTCTCTCTAATACTTCTATGTGATTTATGTAATGGATAGAATTTTCTTTTTTAAATATACGGTAGAGATACATTAGGAAATCTAAAGTCAAATTTCTATGACCTTTATATGCAGAAGGTTTTTGATTTCCAAAGTTATCACCTTTGTTGACGTTGGGAAAATAGAATCGCCCTATCTCTATTTGAGCTGACAATTGCGCTAATAATTCATGTTTTATTTCATTGAAGTGAGGGTTAGCTGCACATTCTTCTTTTAATTTCATAATAATAGTGATAGTAGTTTCGTACCATTTTAATATATCTGTTCGATATTGATGAGTTAGTTCATAGTTCTTCGTATTTGATTTATATGTATAAAAAAGAGCTACTCCTGAGATGAGTAGTGAAATGATTGATATGTAGTTATTAAAAGTCATGTTATCCTTCAATTAAATTTAAAAAGTTAATGTCGTTTTTATCATCAAAATGATTAGTAAGGAGGGAACCGAATAGGAATAACTTATTTACTTTATGCTGTGTGCATAAAGCAATAATTTTTTCGATGTTGTTTTCTATTAACAGCAGCATGTTTACTCCTTTCACTGCAAAGATAACATTTACAAATTGTAATTTCCTTAAATATACAGAACAAATGATTTCTTGGTTGGGGAAATATTCGCAATATATCTACTCTTTTTTATTATATACGGATTTACTTTCATCCTTCACAGTCTTGATAAATAAGGCGTTACGGGATAAAGTTCTCCCTTCACTCTGCTTTTTTCACTTTTTATTGAGTTCCCTAAATAATCATTGCATTGATTGATTACAAACATGCGGTTGATTAATTTAAACATTGCGATGATTGAAGAGAAACATGCAGTTGATTTTTTGTGAGACATCCGGTAGAAGATTCACATACTACAAAATAGCTGTTAATCATCCGTTTATCAGGTGTCTTACACTGGGAAAGGTTGACTTAATAAAAGTTAATCATAATGAGTA
>JAUUNK010000091.1 GCA_030844565.1 Bacteroides ovatus | reverse complement strand
GCCCATCCACAACTCATTATCGTTGGAGACCAGCAGGCTGCGGCAGTAGATGGACTCGCCGTTTTCGTCTTCGAGCAGCAAATCATGCAATTTGCCCGAAGTGAGGTTCAGTTCCTTCACCCCTCCTTTGAGGGAGCCTACATACAGGCAATTGTAAGCGCCGGGCATTATCTTGGTAACCACGTCGCCCGTATACGTTTCCTTATTATCCACCGGCGAAAGGTAAGGGTGGAGGGTTGCGAGTGTATCTTTGGAATAGAAAAGCCCGTCGCCATAGAAGCCTATCCACATCGTGCCGCTGCTGTCGAAAGCGAAACACTTCACATTCGTAGAAATAAAGGGAAACTCTTCGAGAGTGTAGTTGCAAAGCGTCTGCCGGTGGAGGTCATAGCAAAAAAGCCCCTGCGAATCCACTGCCATCCACACGCGCCCCTGGCTATCGCCGCCAATGGAGGAAATGGCACGCTCTATCCTTGTATGTCCGGTGCTCCACTCCACGAAATGGCGAAAGGTGTCTTTCTCAGGATAGTAGATATATACCCCTACATCCGTACCTATCCAGATATTGCCTTCTATATCTTCGTAAAGCGCGGTGATGAAATTGTTGCCTATACTGCGGGGATTGTTTTTATCATGCTTGAAGTGGCGGAAGGACAGACCGTCATACCTGTTCAGCCCATCCTTCGTACCAAACCACATAAAACCTTTCGTATCCTGCAAGATGCAACTCACCGTGTTTTGCGACAGCCCGTTCTGGATGCTGAGGTTCTTAAAGTAATAATGTTCATTACCGGTCTGCGCACGACATATCCCGGCAACTACTATGATAATAATAACAAAGGTTATACCAATCTTTCTCATATTGTACGGTTTCTATTACACTCAGGTTAAGTAACCAAATGTAGGTTAAATAACAACCCGGCTATAGAAATTCCGTCCCAATGAATGAAAGAAAAGTCTTATTTTTCGATGCGAATGCGTGCATCCACCGCTATGACCGCCTTTTCCGTTGCTAAAAGCGGGTTGATGTCCATCTCCTTGATTTCGGTGGCGAAACGGAGCAAGGTAGAGAGACGTACAATAATTTCTGCAAACTTCCCTTCGTTCACGCCCTTCTGCCCGCGCGTTCCCTGGATGATTTTATAAGCACGTAGCGAGTGAATCATGGAGTATGCCTCCTCGTAGGAGAGAGGGGCAAGACCGGAGGAGACATCCTTGAGCACTTCTACAAAGATACCTCCCAATCCGCAGAGCACCACATGCCCGAACTTCTCTTCGTATTTGGCTCCCACAAACAGTTCCGTACCTTTCAGCATAGGCTGGACCATGATGGAATGCGCCTGCGGAATCTGCATCATGCGGTCGAACTCCAAAGCGAGATGCTGCTCCCCTTTGATGTTCAGCACTACGCCGCCTACGTCCGACTTATGCACAGGACCTACCACCTTCGCCACCACGGGGAAACCACAACGACGGGCAAAGGCAAGCACTTCTTCTTTATTGGAAGACACAAACTCGTCCACCACGGGAATACCCGCCGCATGGAGCAATGCCTGCACATAGTGGGGTTCTATATAGCCATTCCCCGGTATGGAATCAATGATGCGCCGGATGCGCGGCACGTCCACGCCGAAAAGCTCTATCTCGGGCACGGCAGGCTTGGGTGCATTCACAATGCGCGAGAGCGCCGTCCCGAGGGTCACTTCGTCGGAGAAGTTCACATGCCCCTTGGCAAGGAAGGCGGATACCTCGGCGCCGGCAGTGTTGATGGAAGGAAGTATAGGGAAGATAGGCTTGCGGCAGGTCTGCATCCGCTCGTGGAGCACGTCGTACATCTCGAACATGGTGACCAGCCCCGGCGTGCCGAAGATAGCCATCACAGCGTCGATGTTGTCGAACTTCTCTTCGCAATAGTCCAGGCAGAGGCACAAGTGTTCCGGTGTTCCGGTGGCGAGTATGTCGATGGGGTTGCCCACGGAGGCGCCGGGAAAGAGCCGGGCTTTCAGTTCGTCTGCCAGTTCGCCTTCCAGTTTGGGCACGTTCAGTCCGCCCTTGCTCAAGGCATCGGTCAGCATCACGCCCGGTCCGCCGGCATGGGTGATGATGGCAAAGTTCTTACCTTTCAGTTCGGGCAGAGTGAAGATACAACCCACGGTGGTGAGCTCTTCGCGGGAGAAGCAACGCACGATGCCCGCCTTACGGAACAAAGCCTCCACGGCAGAATCGGAACTGGCAATGGCGCCTGTGTGCGAAGAAGCCGCGCGGCTCCCGCTCTCCGAACTTCCGGCTTTGATGGCGGCAATGCGGCAACCTTTCTTTATCAGCGAAGAGGCATGGAAGAGCAAGCGGTCCGGGTCGGCAATGCTTTCAATGTAGAGCAACTTGATGCGGGAATCTTTTTCGGGGTCGAACGTGCGGTCCATGTATTCCAGCACGTCTTCCACTCCTATCTGCTTGGCGTTGCCCACCGACCAGACGGAGTTGAACTGCAAGCCTTTGGTGACAGCACTCTCGAGGATGAATACCGCCGTGGCGCCGGAGCTTGAAATCAAGTCCACGCCCTTGGGGTTGAGGTTGGGGATGGGCTGGCTGAATACGCTGTGATGCCAGGTATTCATCAGCCCGATGCAGTTGGGACCGATGAGGGACGCCCCATACTGATTGACTGTCTCCAGGATTCTTTCTTCGAGCAGCGCTCCTTCGTGAGTCTCTTCGCCAAAGCCGGCGGAGAGGATGATAAAGGCACGCGTCTGTTTCTCGCTTGCCAACACTTCTACCACATCCGGGCACAAGGCGGCGGGGATGGCGAGGATTGCCAAGTCAGTAGCGGGAATGTCACGCGCATCTGCAAAGGCAGGCACTCCCTGCACTTCCGTCTCCTTGGGATTGACGGCACGGAGCTCGCCCTGATAGCCTCCCTGAATCAAGTTCCTCAGGATGGCGCCGCCCGGCTTATGTACATTGTTTGACGCCCCTATCACCACAATACTTTCCGGATGGAGCAGTTGGGTTGTAATCATACCAATAGTTTATTATTCGTTCAACATGACCACAAATATATCCCTTTCTGCGTAAAAAATGAAAGAATATACAGAAAGATTGAGGTGCAGGGCATCAATGGCGAGCGTCAGTCGAAGTCGTAGGCGAACCAGTTGAAGTAGGCTTTCCCTCCCTCTTTCAAGACGTTATAGGAGAACAGTCCGAGGCGTGCGCCCTTCCAGTCGCCAAAGTGGAGCCAATAGGGTTCACCGCAGGCGGTGAAGTTCTTGTTGTCGAGGCTATACGCCAGTTGGTGGCGGTTGGTACGTGCATTGAGTGTTGCCCGCAGATAGACTTTCTTGCCACGGAGTTCTTTTATCTTCTCCGTCTCTCCGCTCTTCTCGAGGTAGAGATAGCACTTGCCACCTTCTTTCATCACGCCGATGCCGTTGAAGGCATGTCCCACGCACGCCAATCCGGCACGCTGTCCGTCGTGGAGGGCGCTTACATCCATCTCGGTAGACGCCACTCCTTCATATCCCATGCACTTCTGGGTGAGCATGTTCCGTGCGGCGCGCAGGTTGGGGGCTTTCATTGCTTCGAGCATCAGCCAGCCTTTGCGTTCGCTGAGACTCCAGTGTTCGTTGTCGGGGTTGTGGTTGAACTGCCATTGCAGGTGCAAATCGGGAGAATTGAAAGAATCACTTTCCTGTGGGAAAGTAATTTCCGATTTCTTTTTAGTATGGGGCTTGGTCCACACCTTCACGGGTTCGCCGATACCGTTCATATCCATATCCACGCCGATGACGGGCCAGTCGTCTTTCCAGTGGGCAGGTTGCAGGTGCACGACGCGCCCCAGCGGCTCGGTCAGTTGGAAGTGGAAGAACCACCACTCTCCGTCGGGCGTATCGACCAATGCTCCCTGATGAGGACCGTTTACGGCGGTGGAGCCTTTCTCCAACACCACTTTCTTCTCATAGGGACCGTAGATGTTGCGGGAACGCAGAATGGTCTGCCACCCCTCGCCCACTCCGCCTTCGGGGATGCTGAGATAATAGTAGCCGCCGCGTTTATGGAACTTCGTGCCCTCGGCCACGGGACCTGTGTAGATGATGTGCCCGTCGTCCAGCAATGTCTTTCCGTCGGGGCTCATGCGGTGCAGGATAATGGGTCCTGCACCCAATTGGCTGCGTCCCAGATAGGCTTGCCCGTCGTCGTCCCACAGGGGGCAGGGGTCTTCCCAGCCGCTTACTCTCTTTACGCAATGCAGAGGTGTCCACGAACCTTTGGGGTCTACCGCCGTGCTCATCATCAGCCCTTCTTTGGGCGTGCAGAAGTATACCCAGAACTTACCGTCGTGGTGGCGGATGGAGGGCGCCCAGGAGCCTCCCCCGTAGTTCTCGTTGGAGTCCCACCCGGGGAAGTCCAGACGGCTATATACCTGGCTGATGATTCTCCAGTTCACCATGTCGTCGGATTCCATGACGGGCATTCCCATGTAGTGGAAGTCCGAGTTCACCATGTAGTACTTCCCGCCCACCCGGATGATGTCCGGGTCGGAATAGTCGGCATTGAGTATCGGGTTGATGTAAGTTCCGTTCCCCTGGTCGCCCCAGGTGGCGGGTTCCGGTCGTTGTGCCTGTGCCTGCGCCGCCGGAGATGCCAGCAAGGCGAGAAGCAGATAAATCAAATGTTTCTTTCTTACCATATATATATGTATTCAGTCTTTCATTTTCGGCAGATAGAAGAAAAGGTAACTACCAGCATAACAATGCTGATGCCCCAGCAGGCGAGTATCAGCAGGAGGGATTTCAGTGTAATCCCTCCGCAGACATGATTCACCAGGAGCTGTAAAAGTAGTATAAACAGGCTGATAAAGAAAATAATCAGCTTCCTGTTTTTCTCTATCCGTTTCATTTCTTTACGGTTATCACCTTCGTGAAATGAATCTTATCAGAGGCGCTGCCTATCTGCAACTCAAACTCACCCGGTTCCACCACTTCCTGCATGCGGGCGTTGTAGAGTGCCAACTCGGAGACGGGCAGCTCGAGCACGAAGGTCTTCGTGGCGCCTGCCGGGATGAGCTCCTTGCGGAAGCCTTTCAGTTGGCGGATGGGAGTGGCTACCGAACTGAAGCGGTTGCGCACATAGAGCTGTACCACTTCTTTGCCGTCCATCTTGCCGGTGTTCTTTACTTCGACCGTTATGGTCACCTTGTCTTTGTCTGTCACGATGGAGTCGCTCAGGCTACAGTTGAGATATTCATACGAAGTGTAGCTCTGCCCGCTGCCGAAACTCCAAAGCGGGTCGGGGGCATCGAAGATATAATGTCCTTTCGGGTCGTCGGGGCTGCCCGGGCGGTCAAAGGGTTCGTTGCGGTCGGTGATGTAGTGGTTGTAGAAGCAAGGGGTGTTGCCCGTGCTACGCGGGAAAGAGACATTGAGCCTGCCCGAAGGGTTCACTTTGCCCAGGAGGATGTCTGCCAGGGAGCGCCCCTGCTGTTCTCCCGCATACCATTGCACCAACAAGGCATCGGCGTTCTCCTTTACCCACGGCATAGCAAGGGGCTTGCCCGAGATGAAGACTACAATCATCGGTTTGCCGGTCTTCTTCACTTCTTCAAGCAACTTCTGCTGCGAGCCGGGCAGGTCGAGGGAAGAGAGGTCAAAGCCTTCGCCTGCCGTGGAGTAGCGGGGACCTCTTCCGAGGTAAGTGCTGCGCGTGCCCACTGCTACGATGGCAAGGTCGCTTGCGCGGACGGCTTCCACTGCTTCGGCTATGCCGTCGTCTTTGCGGCTCCACCAGTCGCAGCCTTCGGCGTGGCGGATGGTTACCTTATCGCCGATGGCATCCCGGAGCCCGCGGAGCAGGGTGACGCCTTCTTTCGTGTCGCCGTTGGTCCAGGCATAGTCGCCATACACCGTCTGATTGCTGTTGGGACCCACTACGGCGATAGACCGGTAGCGGGATAAATCGAGTGGGAGGATGTGGTTCTTATTCTCGAGGAGGATGGCGCTTTCGTCGGCAATTTCCTTTGCCAGCGCCACTTTCCCGGGGCTGCGTACTATCTTCTCCACTGCCTTGGGGTCTCCATAAGGAGCATCGAACAGTCCAAGACGGAACTTGACAGTCAGCACCCGGCGCACCGCCCGGTCGATGTATTCCATATCCAGACGTCCATCTTCCACCATCTTCTCGAAGGCTTCGTAGGAAGAGTCCACATTCACTTCCACTCCCGCCTCCAATGCCAGGCGGGCAGCTTCGTCGCGGTCATCGGTGATGGCATGGAAGGTTTTCAGGCGTTCCACCGAGCCCCAGTCAGAGTAGACATAACCCTGGAAGCCCAACTCGCCACGCAGGATGTCGGTCATATAATAAGGAGAACCGGTGACGGCTACCCCGTCATAGGCACTGTAGCAAGTCATCACCGCCAGCGGGTTGGTTTCGCGGATCACCCTGCGGAACGGGTAGAGATAGAGGCTTCTCAGTTCTCTTTCGCCTCCGCTCACATGGGCGCAGTTGAGTCCGCCGGCGGGAGTGCCGTGTGCCACGAAGTGCTTGGGCATACAGGTGATGCGGTTCTTCTGATAACCCTTCACGAAGGCGATGCCCATCTCGGCTATCAGGTAGGGACACTCCCCGAAGGTTTCTTCCACGCGTCCCCAGCGGAGTTCGCGGGCGATGTCGAGCACGGGGGATAATATCTGGTGGATGCCGATGGCTTTGGCTTCTTCGCCTGCGGCTTCGGTCATGCGCTGCACCAGGGAGGTGTTGAACGTGCTGCCTTGTGCCAGGGCGTGGGGAAACAGGGTGCAGTTGTTCTGCAAGATGCCCTGTATGCCTTCCGCCGAGGTGAGGATGGGTATGCCGAGGCGGGTCTTGGTGAACATATAGTGTTGCAACTCTTTGTACATGGCGGCACATTCTACGGCAGTCCTCCCCATCTCGTGGGTGCTGCCATAGCTCTCGCCATGAAAGATTCTATCTATCTCGTCGAGACTGCCCGCGCCGCGGTTTTGCAATTGCAGGACCTTTTCGCGGAGGGTCATTCTTTTCATCAGGTCGTCCACCCTCTTCTCTATGGGAGCCGAAGGGTCTTTGTAGAGAGGAGTGCCCGGCTTGGGCTTTCCCGCAGCAAAGGCGGAAAGGGCAAAGAGGCATAAACAAATAGCGAAAGTCAGTTTTCTACGTGTCATAAGCATATCAGTTATTATTATAAGGTGTAACCACCAGTTTGTAAGAACCGCCCTGCAACAGAGATTTGTCGAAGGCGATGGTGACGGGCTTTGTCTCTCCCGGCATCAGCGTGAAGTAGTTGTCGCTTATCACGGCGGGGAGGATTCTTTCTCCGTCGGTGGTGCGCACTGCCTGCACGTGCACGGCAAAAGCTACGCCTGCGGCAGACTTGGGCAGGGTGATGTTTGCCTGTATTTCCGCTTCGTCGCCTTTCTGGTGCAGCTTGGAAGATACCTTGAGGTCTGCTTTGGGCAGGCGGTTCAAGGCGGTGAAGTCGCGACGGTCGTTGCCCCGCCAATAATTGTTCTCGGACAGCAGGTTGCCGTCTTTGTCGGTCAGCCTTAGGCGGATGAAGTGCACATCGCTCAGCCCTTCGCTCTTCTGCGTGCCGCCGAGCACATCGAAGCTCCACAACGAATAGCCATACCACCAGCCGCGCTTGAAGCCGAACATGCGGACGTAGCGTGCGTCTTTCTCGGGGAAGGTTATCGTTTCCACGCCGCCGATGCCGTCTTTGGTGCTGTACGCTTCTTCCCAATGGCGGGCGTCGTTGGAGAGTTGTATCTTATATTCTTTGCCATAAGAGGCTTCCCAGTTCAGGCGGACGCCGCCAACAGACCGGACACTGCCCAGGTCCACGTATATCCACTCGTTATCACGGTAGGCGCTGGACCAACGGGTATCTTCCTTGCCGTCCGCCACCATTGCCGGAGTGCCTTCGGTGGTGGAGGAGGCGACTACTTCTTTGTTTAAAGACAGGTTCTCCCGCTGCTTGTTGAAGTCGATGGTGAAGCATTGCACCGTGCTGTTGGAGGCGGAGTTGGCAACAACCGACTTGGAGTAAGCCTTCACCGGCTTGCCATCCAGGTTGTAGACGGTGACTTCCGCCTTTAAATCCCGGTAATTCTCTGCGGTGGTGTTGGCTATCTTCACTGCGTCGTTCACGGGGTTCCAGAAAATGTGCAGAGGTTCGCAAGCCGAGCGGGTCCCCCAATATACGCCGGTGGGGTCGTAGTAATAGTCATACGTCTGCCACACCATGGAGGGATAGGCGGATTGCCCCATCCAGCACATGATGCCCGACGCATCATCCCACATACGGTCCAGCCATCCTTCGTACATGGCTTTGTTGGATTCGATGTTGACCAGCTGTGCCTTCCGGCAATAGTCCTCGATGCCGGCGGGCTTGCCGTATCCTTTCGCGATGGCAGCATCATACCTGTCGGGCGCAGCGTTGAAAGCGGATTGCCCGAAGTAGTGAAGGTTCCACATCTCGTCGCGGGGCCACCAGTTCTCCTTCGGCATAAACTTGATGAAGCTCTCGAAGTTGGGGACAGCCGCCGTACCTATCTCGGTGCGGAATCCCCAGCCGCGTTCGGGGTCCCCTTCGGAGCCATCGGGATACTCAGTGAAATAGTAGCGCGGGTCGAAAGCTCCCCACGGACCGCTGCCTGTCAGGTTTCCCGCATGCGAATTGGGCTGGAAGTAGCGGTCGCCCCCGTCGAAGGTCTTGATATTCTCAGCCATCCATCCTTCGAGCGGAGGCTGGGGGTTGGATTCATTATCGCCACACCACACGGCAAGGCAGGGATGATTGCGCACGCGCTTGATTTTCTCAATCATGTTGTTGTTGAAGACATTCAGGTCGTAAGGGAGATTGGGATTGGAGTTAATCCAGAAGTCATCCCACACCATCAGGCCGTATTTGTCGCACATCTCGTAGAACTCTTCGTCCGTAGTGGAGCCCAGCCAGTTGCGAATCATATTGAAGTGCATCTCATGGTGCAGGCGTAGTTTCGTCTGATACTCCTTGCCGCGGCAGCGCAGCATATACTCGGACATTCCCCAGTTGGCTCCCTTCACAAAGACGGGGACGCCGTTGATGTGCAGGTGGAGAGTGTTGTTGGTGGTGTCGTAGGTGTATTCTTTGATGCCGAACGTCACGTTCTTGGTCTCGGACACTTCTCCGTCCACCAGCACCCGGAGCTTGCAGGTGTAGAGGTTCTGCTCCCCGTAGCCGTTGGGCCACCAGAGCTTGGGGGCGTTGATAGCCAGTTGGGGATAATAGCGTTTATCAAACTTCACCTGCGAAGTAGCGCCGGCTTCCACATCTATCTCTTTCGTGAACTCGATGTCTCCGGGCATGATGGTTCCTTTCACCAGGATGCGGGAGGAACGGTTGCTGCTGTTCTTCACGTCCACTGCGATAGAGACATCCGCCCGTTCGCGGCCGGGCAGGGGCAGGTCGGTACGAATCCACGGGTCGATGATGGTTGCCGTCCCGGTGTTGCTAAGGTAAACTTTGTCGGTGATACCCATGTTGAGTCCGGGTACATAAGGCATCCAGTCCCACCCCCCACTGGAGAGGTAAGTGGGGCTTCCACAGTTGGCGAGCGGTGTCTGGGGCATGTGCACCAGGACTGCCAACACGTTAGGCGCATCTTTGCGGACGAGCCGGGAGACGTTGAAGCGTCCCCGGTGCATAAACCCGTCGAGAGTGCCCAGCAGGGAGCCGTTGAGGTAGATGTCCGCTTTGCGGTTCACTCCGTCGAAGTGGAGCCAGGTGATGGACTTGTCGAAGTCGGCGGGCACGCGGAACTCGGTGCGATACCAGAAACTGCGGTCGTACTTCGCCCGGTCCACGCGGTGGATGTTGTCGCCGAAGTTGGGATCTTTTTCGAGCCCCGCCTCCACGTAGGAGGCGAAGGCAGTGCCGGGAACAAGGGCGGGGACCCAGCCGGAGGGTTTATAACCGGGAACAGCCACCGTGGCGGCATCTCCCACATCAGCCATAGGCGCCAGCTTCCATGCTGCTTTATTATCGCTATGCAGATAATATACAGATTGTTGTGCGCGGCCAGGGCCTGGCGCCGCCATGAGCAACGCCAAACCGAACAGTGTGTAAAGCTTCTTTAATTGCATTATATATTTATCGTTAGTTTATTAATCAGCCAAAGAGCGGAGGCTTATCCATTTTATTCTCAGGTAGCAACCTGTTCCGGCAGAGGCAACCCATCCGTAGGTTACATCTTCTGCATTATCCAACTCGATAGAGACGGTATAGTCCCGCGTGTCGTTGCCGGGCAGTTTGGAGTAGCCCAATATACGGGGGTCGTTTTCCACATCCTCCACATTAGGTATCTCTCCTTTGCCTTTCATCACTACGAAGTAGAGCGTCCAGTCTCCGCCGCCCCGCGCCACTTGGTAAACAAACTCGTATTTCCCCGTAGCCAACGGTGTGGTCTGCCATATCTTGCCGTTCGTCAGCGGGCCGGCACTCCAATGGTCGGACTCAAAGTGGATACAGCCGTAGATGCCGTCCCAGTTGTCATCCTCGTCACTCCATCCTCCCACGGTTCCGTCTTCCTGGTTGAGGATGTTGGCGTTGTGTTCCCAGTCGGCAACTACGCCCCATTTGCCTATCTTGCCAACCTGCTCATCGTAGCGGAAGGGCTTGCCGGGGTTCTTTATCAGATGCGTCAGGTTCTCGGGCACTCCTATGAGTTGCGGCTCCACTTTGAACGTATCCACTGCATTCTCTTCGGGCAGGAAATAGGTTTGGAGCTGGAACTTGCTCATGCTCTTATATTCGGGCAAGGTAGTTTCTTTCTCTGTGGGAACCACATCGACAATGCGCTGCCTGTCTTCCACATCGGTGTAAGTTATCCGGGTGAAAGGGGAGCTTTCGTCGCCATTGTACCAGAGGATGGTGGCATCCGCCCCTTCCTTCACTACCGATTTGATGGAGCGGTTGTAGAGGTCCTGCCGGTAAGCGGCTCCATAGACAGTGCTGCTCACTACGATAGGTATGGAAGAATGTCCTTCGCTGTCGAAAGAACGCACCGTGAAGTTATATTTCCCTTCGGGCAGAGGGATGGATACGCGAAGCGTGTCCACTCCCTGAGAGCGCTCAATATCGAGCACAAGGGAATCGGCAGTAAGCCCGCCGCCGGTATGCGTATTCCAGTTAACCTTCACCTGGGTAATCTTAGGGTCAGACGTGAGCAGCCCATAGAAGAGCACGCGCTCGTTGCCGGGATAGAACCTCACAGAATCCACACGCCCTGTATATTGGCGTGCTTCTCCGTTCTCGATATATTTCTTATAGTCGTCCATAGGCGTGCAAGATGCTATGAATAGGACACCTGCTATGAGTGCAAACAGGATTTCGTTTATTCGTTTCATAATTGTTCTTCTAGTATTTAGTCTTTATCGTTTCCCCAGAAAGTGACTTCGCTGATTACCATGTTCGTGTTTCCCGACCAGTTGAGCAGACAACGGATGCGGATATAACGCACCTTGGGCATGTCGAGCGGAATATCCGCGTCGTCGCCCTGGCGTCCGGCTATGCGGTCGTCTTCGGTGAGCGAGCCTACGGGAAGCCCTGAAGGTTTCACATTCTCAATCGTCACCAGCTTGGTCCATCCGTCGAAGCTGCCGTCTGTTCCGCTAGGGTCGTCGGGACGTCCCCAGAGCTCATAGATGCGGGGGCTTACGTCGTTGTACATGTGCTTGTCGTCGGGGACTGTCTTAAGATTGAAGCGGCTCAGCTTCACCAACACACCCAGGTCGAAGGAAACAAACTTGGGAACGGTTGTCGGTTGGTTTCCCGTGTGCGCCGTGGCAGATTCCACGTTCTGTCCGTCCCAGATGTAGGACAGGTCGCCCGACCAGTTGCTTGCATCGGCGTCTCCCGGAAGGTTCAGTTTGCGGAACTTGCTCTTGTCCAGTTCCACTTCGTAGATGGGCACTACTTCGGCGCTCACGGTATCGGAGAAGTTCTGCCATTTGTCGCGCACCAATATACCGAACTTGCGGAGCTCGGACTTGTATCCGCGTGAAGAGAACTTTGCCGTGGGCTGGGATGTGTAATAGGAATCGGTAAGTGTCATCGCCCCTGTGGAGTCGGGAGTATAAATCAGTATGGCGAGGTTGGACTTCGACTTGTTGGTGAAGGATACGCGGATGCCTCCGAAATCCGGCTCAATGGTCATGGACTGCGCCGTCTCCATCACTTGCGGGGTCTTGGGCTGTATGGTGGTGCTGACAGGCTGGGAGCGGTTTCCGCTACGGTCTATCGCATATAGCGTCACTCCGTAAGTGTTCGTATCGCCAAAGCCGTCAAGCAATATCGCATTGGTGTAATAGGAAGAGCGGAAGCTGAGTTTCTTTCCGTTCTTCACCACATTTGCCTCCACATACAGCAGGTCTTGGTCTTTAGGCAGGCTGTAGCTGATGCGGGCGGCGCCCGGCAAGTTCTCCACCTCCACATTGCTCACGGCGGAGGGAGCATGCGAGTCTTCTTCAAAAGGAGCGTTGACATCCTTCGTGCAACCGCTCATGGCGCAGACGCACCAAAAGCTCAAACATAAAATATATACTAATGTCTTATTTGTTTTCATAATCGTTTCTTATCTATCGGTTCGTCTTACATGTTACCATCCGGGATTCTGCACCAAGGCTTTGTTTCTCAACAGCATATCCGTCTTCAACGGGAAAAGATAGTCGCGCGGAGCGATAAACTGCTGTTCGAAGATGAAGCGCTGGTGATAGTAGGCATTTACATCGTCCATGTCCGTGTTCCATCCGTAAATGCGCTTGTTCAAAGCCGTCTCCGCTTCCTTCCAGCGCCGCAGGTCCCAGAAGCGGGAGCCTTCGAACATGAGCTCGATGGTGCGTTCGTGATGGATAATCTCGCGCATACCGCTGACGGTCTTATACTTATCGGGCTTATTGGAGTAGCGGTCCCACGACTCTTTGACTCCCCGCAACCCTGCGCGCTCGCGCACTTTATCCACCCAGACGATGGACTCTTCCGTCTTGCCCGACTCGTTGAGCGCTTCGGCATATAACAAGTATAAATCTGCCAGGCGGAACTCAGGCCAGGCATAAGGGCGGGTGGTGGAACTGTTGTCAGAAAGTACGAAGCGCCAGTTGACCAGCTTCTTCACCCAATATCCGGTCTCGGAATAGTTGTCGGCGCCATACTTTGCCTGCGGGTAGCCGGGGCGGGCTTTCACGGTAAACGTGTTCTCGTCGCTACCGCTACGGCTATTCTGCATATACCACACCGAGCCGTCGAAAGCCAGGTTGGCATAGAAGCGGGGCTCGCGGGCAAAGTGGAGCTTCACCGTCTGATGTCCTTCCGCCAGCTTGAAGCGGTCGTCGTGGGTGGCTTCCTGAATCTCGTTTCTGCCGGAGTAGTCCCATTCTTTGTCTTCGGTAAGGGGCACTCCGTTGGCGGTGTAGTAGTAGTTGGTAATGCCGAGTGTGGGGGCAACCAGTTCGCGTGCCGCCCACATGTTGCTCAGGTGGTCGGGGTCGATGCGTGCCATGCAGTCTCCCTGGATGTCGTTGGCGCGGCGTCCCGTCAGTCCCCAGATAAGTTCGGGGTTCACGTCGTCTTCGGCAAAGCTGTTGCGGATGCTCATCTGCGTTTTGGTCTCATCGCTGAGCTCCATGTAGGAATAGGCGGAGTTCTCGAAACGGTAGAGGCTCATGTTGTTCAGCTCGCACGACTCGATGGCACGCCGGCAATAGACGGCGGCACTGTCCCACACCACCTTTTGCTGTTCTTCCGTGTTGGCATTGAACAAGTGCGTACCTTCTTTGTCCACGAAGTCGCGGTAGTCCGGGTTCCCATTGAAGAGGGGGCTTGCCGCCGTCACCCACAGTCGGGCTTTCAGGCTGAGGGCTATCGGCTTGGTGATGCGTCCCAGTTCTTCGGTTTTGTTGGTGATGTCTTGGGGTAGTCCGTCAAGGCAGGTGTCCAACAAATCGGAGATGTACTTCACTACCTCGTCCACCGTGCTCCGCTTCTGGTGGTATTCCGACTGGGCGGCATCTACGGGCAGCGCTTTGTCGGCAATCACCACAGGACCGTACATGCGGAACAGTTGGAAGTGATAGTAGGCTTTCAGGAAGGTGACTTCGCTGAGCCATCTTTTTCGCTGCGTAGCGGTCAGGTCCTTCACTTTCGAGAGGTCCGACACGTTTTCGAGGAAGATATTGCAGTCGCGGATTGCTTTATAGAAGGCTTTTGAACCCCGGCTACCGTCCCATCCGTTGCAATAGGGGTCGTTGGAGTTTTGATTTCCTCGGGCAATCATCCAGGGGTCGCGCGAGTCTCCGTTAGGATAATGAGCCCATATCTCATCGGCTCCCATCAGTCCCACGTTGGAGCTGAGAAGGTGGTTGTCGGGGATGTAAGAGTAGCAGGTGATAAGGTACTTCTCGGCCTCGTGCCTGTCGACAAAGGCGTTATCGAGCGTGCTCACCTTGTCGGGCACAATATCCAGATAATCGTTGCAGGAGACACAGGCACAACTTATAAGTGCGAGGACTGCAAGCAAGTGTATGCTTTTATTTTTCATGAGTATGTTTATTAGAAGTTAAGTTGCATGCCGATATTAAAAACTCTTTGTAGCGGATAGCCCAGTCCGTTGCCTCCCATCTCGATGTCCCACAGCTTGAAGCCGCTAAACAACAGAAGATTGGTTCCGCTGGCGTAGATTCTACAGGATTTGACGAAGCTGACCGGTTTGAGGATGCTCTGCGGAAGGGTGCAGCCCAGTTCCACCGTCTTCAGGCGGAGGAAGGCGCCGTTGCGCATAAACCAGGTGCTGCGCATCCACTCCCAGGTGTTGTTCACTTCGTTGTTGGGGCTCAGCTTAGGCCACAAGGCATAGATGTCTCTGTTCGTTTCCGACCAATGGTCGTCTGCGTATGCTTTCAGCAGCGGGGTATCGTTGGCAAAGGGAGATGTCTTGTTGGCATCTATCCAGAAGGAGGAACGAGCCGAGCCCTGGAAGAAAGCGGAGAAATCCCACACCTTGTTTCCTACCGAGAAGCCGAATCCGTAGACGATTTCAGGGACGGTGGGGAAACCTATCGGCACACGGTCGGCATCGGTTATCTGCCCGTCGTTGTTGGCATCATAATACTTGATGTCGCCCGGTCCGTATTCTCCAAAGGTCTGCTTGGGAGAGTTCTGCACGTCATACTCGTCGATGAAGAGCCGCTCGGCAATCAAGCCGTACTCCTGGTTCAACGACTGACCGACGTGCGAGCGGTATGCCTCGTTGTAGGCAGGTTCTTCGTATTTCACAAACTCGCTGTGGGCATACGTAAAATTGCCCCTGCCTTGCAGCCACCAGCCGTTGTTGAATTGCTTGTTGTAGTCCACCGACAGGTCTACGCCATACGCCTTCGCCTCGCCGCTATTGGCACGGACATCGGCGGAAAGCCCCAGCGAAGAGGGAACCGAACGGGTCATGAGGATGTTCTTCCTACGCTCAGTGAAATAGTCTACTTGCAGCTCGAAGTCGCGGAACAAGCCGAGTTCGATGCCGTAGTTAGCCTTATAAGACTTTTCCCAAGTGATGTTCTTGTTGTCATACCGCTTTATCGTGATGCCCGGCTGGGTGTAGTCTCCATTCTGACCAAACCAGTATTGCTTGTCTCCGTCCGTCATATTCACCTCGGAGAGATAGAAGAAACGGTCGTCCTCGGTGCCGATGGCATCGTTGCCCACCAGACCATACGTGAACTTCAGTTTCAGCTTATTCACCACCGGGTCCAGCGGCCGCCACCACTTCTCGTTGGAGACAATCCAACCGAGTCCCATTGCCGGGAAGAAGCCGTAGCGCTCCGACTTATAAAAACGTTCCGAACCGTTGTACCCGAAGTTCAGCTCGGCAAGGTATCTTCCGTCATAAGCATAGGTGAAGCGTCCGGATACACCCTGATTGCGATAGGGAAGGGATTTCTGGAGCGTCCCCTTGTTGGCATAGAGCGACTCGCGGCGCTGGAAAACGAGCAGGCCTGAGACGTCGTGTTTCCCGCCGAACATGTTGGCGTAGGACAAGGCTGCTTCAAAGTAAATGGTGGAGTTGACATCTTTGCTTCCTTCGTCATAGCCCAGATAGTTCGTGGGGTTGTCTTTCTCGTTGAGCAAGGCAATGGAGTATGAATCGGAACGCCTGTCATAAGAAGACACTCCATAATAATAAGGCTTATACTCGCGCTTGACGTCGAAATAAGAATAGCGCGAGGTGTTGAACATGGCACGGACGTTGAGTCCCTTGGTTAGAAAAGACAGGTCTTGTTTGAGCTCTATCTGCGCGTCAATGGTAGACCGCGAGTAGTCTTTGTATCCTTTCACCATCTCGGCATAGGGGTTCACGTAGTCGGCAGTGGTTCCGGCGGTATCGCTTCCGCGCGTGGCGTTGCCAAACAGCACGTAGGGAGCATCCGGCTTCATTGAAGCAGGATAGTAGGCCGGGAAGGAAACGGGGTCGGACTTCATTATCATCTTATAAACGTCCTCGCCGCTCACCAACGGACCACGGTAGTCGTCGAAGTTTCCATTCAGGCGGACGATGGCCTTGGTGGTCTTCGTCAGCTCGAGATTGATGTTGGAGCGCAATTGATAATTGCGAAGCGATATATTGCTGTTGAAGTTGTTCTGCTTGTCCATCTTCAGGTTACCGTTATCCTGGCTGAAGGAAGCAGCGATATAGTAGCGTGCAATAGAGCCCCCCCCGCTGATGTTTATATTCGCCCGCTGGTTGGAGGTGACTTTCTTCATGAGCAGCTTGCGCCAATCGTTGGCGGGATACACATAGGGGTTCAGTCCAAGAATGGTGTTATCAATCTTCTCTTGCGAATAAGGCAGTTTCCTGTCGGGGTAGCGGGTGAGGGTTGCTTCATTTGCCATCTGCATATACGTCACCGGGTCGGCAAGTTCGATGTCGTCGGTGTTGCTCGAGAAGGAGTTTTCCAGCCGGACGTTTACCTTCATCGGTCCCTCCGCCCCTTCCTTGGTGGATATTTGGATGACGCCGTTCGCCCCGCGTGCACCGTAGAGCGCCGTAGCCGTCGCATCTTTCAGGATGGAGAATGCAGCAATGTCGTCGGGCTGCATCCGGGCAAGGTCTGTGGTGGTGGATTCTATTCCGTCTATCAATATCAGCGGGTCCTTCTTGTAACCGAAAGTGGTGACGCCGCGAATGAAGAAGTCCGCATTGTCGGCGCCGGGTTCTCCGCTGCGCTGGTAGGCAATCACTCCCGCCAGCTTTCCCGCCAGGGCAGTGGTGAGGTTGCTCGAGGGCACTTTCAGCTCGGCGGGATTAATGGTTTCGATGGAGCTGATGAGGCTCTCTTTCTTCTGAGTACCGAAGGCGACCACCACTACTTCGTCCAATGCCTTGTTGTCTTCCTCCAACATAATATTCAACTTGCTTGCCTTCCCCACCTTCACCGTCTGCGTGACGTATCCTATAAAGGAAATCTGCAACTCTTTGCCCACCGCCACCGAAAGGGAGAAGTTACCGTCTACATCGGTGATAGTGCCTTCGCCGGTTCCCTTTACTTGTATGCTGGCACCGATAACCGGCTCCTCGCCTTTGGCGGTCACCACCCTACCTGTAACAGTCTTCTCTTGTGCCGCCAACTGGCAACAACACAGCAAGAGCAAAACGAAATGAATTAACCTGATTTTTTTCATCTGAATGCATTTTTATATTAGTATTAGTTTAAAATCTGACGTGTCGGAAACGAAGTAAATGCATCGTGTTAATGCATAATATACATATCCTACTTTCTCTTGTTTCTTATTAATTAATTGCTATGTGAACAAAGGCAAAAGTATAATAGATAAAAGAATGAGTATAGTTAAAAGTGAAGCAAAAAATATAAGATATACATCAAAAGTGCCTCTATCAGCCTTATTTCCGCATATTTTTCATTTTATTGCATCACTTGTGATAGTTTTCGCTGGGACGGGAAGGAGAGAATTGGGGATAGTGGAGGGAGGCGGAAGGAGGAATATATCCGGGTTGTAGGGTATATATGTCCTGCGCGCAGGATATATATGTCCAGCATGCAGGGTATATATGCCCTGCACGCTGAGTATATATACCCAATGTGCTGGATATATATGTCCAGCAGAGGGGGGTAATTTACTCAGAGAAATGCTTTATAATGGTGGATGAAAGAACAAGTGTGCAGAATGATATATTACACATTTTCAACTTCTTCCAGAGAGAGCTTCATAGATGCAACGAGCACATCATTAGTAATTCCTATTTTCTTTAATTCGCGGGCAGCATCAAGAAGAGCTTTTCTGCCTTTTTCCTCGCCTATTTGATAGCCTTTCTGTTCAGCAAAGTCCAATGTATTATAGAGGTCATTATAGTATTTCCATTCTCTCTCTCATACTGTGCTCTTTCTTGAGGAGTCATATTAGCTTTGGAAGCCCACTGCTCCAACCGTTCGAGAACGGCTTTACGCTCCTTTTGTAAATGGTCATAGGTATCCATGTGCTTCAATATATAGTTAAAAGATTTTTATCAACTTTATCATGTATCATAGATTTTCAACTTCTTCCGGAGAGAGTTT
>JAUUNK010000090.1 GCA_030844565.1 Bacteroides ovatus | reverse complement strand
ACACACTCGCCTTGAAGGTGGTACACGAAAATACGGGTAACCGCTTGTCTTCTGATAAAGGAAAGGGAATCGGTCTGCGCACTATCCGCGAACGGGTGAAAAGCATTTCCGGTGAGTTGGAATGGATTGAGACGGAGAAGACGATAGGAGTACTGGTGTGGCTGCCTCTGCATGCCAACGGTACATATCCCGTAGGATAAGCAAGGGGATATAAAAAAACTGTCCCCTCTTCACAGAGGAGACAGCCCGTATCTTATAGATAGCGGATGCCTGCTTTTCACAAAGAGAGACATCCTATTTCATAATATGAATATATATATATATCAAAGAATATCCAAAGCCTTGAAACACTTCACCAGCTTCTCTACTGCAAAGTCTATTTGTTCTTTGCTGTGAGTGGCCATTAACGAGAAACGTATCAAGGTGTCATTGGGTGAACATGCGGGAGGAACCACCGGATTCACGAATACGCCTTCGTCGAAGAGCATCTTTGTCACCATGAATGTTTTCTCCATATCACGCACATAGAGCGGGATGATAGGAGTGGAGGTGTTTCCTATTTCGAAGCCTAAATCGCGGAAGTTCTTCAACGCATAGTTAGTGATGTCCCACAAGTAGGCAATGCGCTCCGGTTCAGTCTTCATTATGTGGAGAGCGGCACGCGCGGCAGCTGTAGCAGCGGGGGTGTTGCTGGCACTGAATATGTATGAACGGGAATTATGCCGCAGGTAGTTGATGATGGACTCGTCGGCTGCAATGAATCCGCCGATGGCGGCAAGCGATTTGCTGAATGTTCCCATAATGAGGTCTACGTCGTCAGTGAGCCCGAAATGATTGCATGTTCCCCGGCCATGGTCTCCCAACACGCCTAAGCCATGAGCTTCGTCTACCATGATACTTGCATTGTATTTCTTGGAGAGCCGGACAATCTCAGGTAAGTTGGCAATGTCGCCTTCCATGCTGAATACTCCGTCCACCACAATCAACTTAATAGCCTCGGGACGGCATTTCTGCAATTCTTTCTCGAGAGCTTCCATGTCGTTGTGCTTGAATTTCAGCGCTGTAGAGAAGGAGAGACGGCGACCTTCCACGATGGATGCGTGGTCGAGTTCGTCACATATAATATAGTCTTCACGACCTGTCACACAGGAGACAACTCCAAGGTTCACTTGAAAACCAGTGGAATAGATGATGGCATCTTCTTTACCGACAAATTCCGCCAATTCTTTTTCGAGTTGCAGGTGGAGATCGAGTGTCCCGTTCAGGAATCGTGAACCGGCACATCCTGTACCATATTTACGTGTAGCTTCTAAGGCTGCTTCTATAACTTTCGGGTGGTTGGTTAAGCCTAAGTATGAATTCGAACCGAACATCAATACTTTTCTTCCACTCATAATCACTTCTGTGTTCTGTTCACTTTCGATGCAACGAAAGTATGGATATACGCCTTTCTCCTTTACACGCTGGGGGAGGTCGTACTTAGCTAACTTATCTTGTAATAATCCCATGAAATATTGTTTATAATTCTCTTTAATATGGCCTTGTTAACCAGTAGCCTAAATCTGTATTTCTTAACATGTGTTTAAAACAGGGGGCAAAGATAACAAAATTTATTTTTGGCTGTTGCTTTTAAAGGAAAAAAGTTGCTCTTCTGTTTTTAGAAAGCTACGAAAGATTAAAATTTAATATATTTGTATTACTTTTGTCGACAAGAAGTGACAAGAGAAGAGCATGAACGAAAGTATGAAGAAAATAGCATTCATCGTTAATCCCATTTCCGGTACACAAAGCAAAGAGCATGTGCTGAACCTGCTGGACGAGAAAATGGACAAGGCGAGATATACGTGGGAGGTGATTTATACGGAAAGAGCCGGTCATGCCGTGGAGATAGCAGCGCAACAAGCCCGGCAGAAAACGGATGTTGTGGTAGCTATCGGCGGAGACGGGACCATCAATGAGATTGCCCGCTCGCTGGTACATACAGAGACAGCATTGGGCATCATACCCTGCGGCTCGGGAAATGGATTGGCACGCCACTTACACATACCGATGGCGCCCCGCAAAGCATTGGAAATTCTTAATGAAGGATACTCGGACATCATAGACTACGGAAAAATCAATGGTGTAGACTTCTTCTGCACCTGCGGCATGGGCTTCGATGCCTTTGTGAGCCTGAAATTCGCACATGCCGGCAAACGCGGTCTGCTCACCTATCTGGAGAAGACTTTACAGGAAAGCCTCAAATATCACCCCGAGACCTATGAACTGGAGACGGAAGATGGCATTTCGCGCTACAAGGCTTTCCTCATAGCCTGCGGCAATGCTTCACAGTATGGCAACAATGCCTACATCACCCCACAAGCTACACTGACGGACGGACTGCTGGACGTCACCATCCTGGAACCGTTTACTGTGCTCGATGTTCCGGCACTGGCTTTCCAACTATTCAATAAGACTATCGACCAGAACAGCCGTATCAAGACTTTCCGATGCAGGAAGCTCCGCATCCACCGCACCGCACCGGGAGTGGTACACTTCGACGGTGATCCCATGCACGCCGAAGAAGACGTAAACATAGAAATCATTCAGCACGGGCTACGCGTCATCGTGCCCCGGCAAGAGGAAGATAGCGAAGCGGGAGTGCTGCAAAAGGCACAGGAATATGTGAACGGAATCAAACTAATGAACGAAGCGTTGATAGACAACATCAATGATAAAAATAAGAAGATACTCCAGAAGTTCGTAAAGAAGGGCTAATTTAATGCGCGACGCTGACGTTGAATTACAAATTAATATGTACTTTTGCAGGCTTCTTCACGTAATGACAGAGAAGAAAACAAACTTATAGACTATAAATAAATAAAACATGTTTAGAACGCACACGTGTGGAGAGCTGAGAATCTCCGATGTAAATAAGCAAGTCACGCTGTCAGGATGGGTACAGCGCAGCCGTAAGATGGGTGGAATGACATTTATCGATCTACGCGACCGTTATGGTATCACCCAGTTGGTTTTTAACGAGGAAATAAACGCACAACTCTGCGAACAGGCCAACAAGCTGGGACGGGAATTTGTGATTCAGGTGACAGGAACAGTCAACGAACGTTTCAGCAAAAATGCTAACATTCCTACGGGAGATATTGAAATTATCGTATCGGAACTGAATGTACTGAACACTGCTGCCACCCCTCCTTTCACCATAGAAGACAACACCGACGGAGGAGACGACATCCGTATGAAATACCGCTACCTGGACTTGCGCCGCAACGCCGTGCGCTCTAACCTGGAGTTGCGCCACAAGATGACTATCGAAGTGCGCAAGTATCTGGACGACCTGGGATTCCTCGAGGTGGAAACCCCGATACTCATAGGGTCCACCCCGGAAGGTGCACGCGACTTCGTAGTGCCCTCGCGGATGAATCCGGGACAGTTCTATGCACTGCCACAATCTCCCCAGACGCTGAAACAATTGCTGATGGTGTCCGGCTTCGACCGCTACTTCCAGATTGCCAAGTGCTTCCGTGACGAAGACTTGCGTGCCGACCGCCAACCGGAGTTCACTCAAATTGACTGCGAAATGAGCTTCGTAGAACAAGAAGACATCATCAACACGTTTGAAGGCATGGCGAAACATCTGTTCAAGTCTATCCGCGGCATCGAACTGACCGAACCTTTTCAACGGATGTCATGGGCAGACGCTATGAAATATTATGGTAGCGACAAACCCGATTTACGCTTCGGAATGCAGTTTGTAGAGCTGATGGACATACTGAAAGGACATGGCTTCTCGGTATTCGACAACGCAAACTACATCGGAGGTATCTGTGCCGAAGGAGCTGCAAGCTATACACGCAAACAATTGGATGCACTGACTGACTTTGTGAAGAGACCTCAAATTGGCGCTAAAGGAATGGTGTATGCCCGTGTGGAAGCCGACGGAAACGTGAAATCGAGCGTAGACAAGTTCTATACGCAGGAAGTATTACAACAAATGAAAGCAGCCTTCGGAGCCAAACCCGGCGACCTGATTCTGATTCTCTCCGGAGATGATGCCATGAAGACCCGCAAACAACTCTGCGAACTGCGTCTGGAAATGGGTACGCAACTAGGACTGCGTGACAAGAATAACTTTGTATGCCTGTGGGTGGTAGACTTCCCTCTTTTCGAATGGAGCGAAGAAGAAGGTAGACTGATGGCTATGCACCATCCCTTCACCTCTCCCAAACCCGAAGATATTCCTTTGCTCGACACCGACCCGGCGGCAGTGCGTGCCAATGCCTACGACATGGTAATCAACGGAGTGGAAGTAGGTGGCGGTTCTATCCGTATTCATGACAGTGCTTTGCAGAATAAGATGTTCAAGATTTTGGGATTCACCGAAGAACGGGCTGAGCAACAGTTTGGCTTCCTTATGAATGCCTTCAAATACGGCGCACCCCCTCACGGCGGACTGGCATACGGTCTCGACCGCTGGGTTTCCCTCTTTGCCGGATTAGATTCTATCCGCGACTGTATCGCCTTCCCGAAGAATAACTCAGGACGCGACGTAATGTTGGACGCTCCTTCCGCTCTCGATCCTTCACAGTTGGAAGAACTGAATCTGACTGTCGATGTAAAAGACTGAAAATGACGATGAATAAATACCGTTCTTTTTATAACACCACCCTGTCACTAATTAGCAATCTCTTGTTAGTGATGGGGTGCTTTATTCTTTGCCGCATTATCTTTATCGTCGAAAACCACAGCACGTTTACCGACTTGACGGCGGCACGGCTACTGAAAATGTTTGAGGGAGGTTTCTTCTTTGATACTACTGCCATCTTATATACCAACATATTATATATCTTCCTCATGCTCGTCCCCCTGCACTACAAGGAAGGACGGCTATACCAGAAGATAGCAAAAGGAATATTTGTGGTGACCAACCTCTTTGTGATTGTTCTCAACCTGATGGATACGGTCTATTTCCAATATACAGGCAGGAGGACGACCGCATCAGTATTCAACGAGTTCAAGCACGAAGGGAATCTGGGTGGCATTGTGGGGACCGAACTAATCAATCACTGGTATCTCACTCTGCTTGCTATTGCTTTCGGATACATACTCTTTAAGCTCTACCGGAAACCAAAGGCGGAGAAGGTGTACAACTATCCTCTCTACTACCTGACGCAACTGCTCACCTTCGGGTTGGGCATCTATCTCTGCATAGGTGGTATGCGCGGGGGCTTCACGGGAATGGTACGCCCTATCACCATCAGCAATGCCAACAAATACGTAGACCGCCCCATAGAGACGGGAATTGTGCTGAACACGCCTTTCTCTATCTACCGCACGTTTGGCAAGAAACCCTTTATGGTGCCTGCCTATTACGAGAAAGAGAAGCTCGAAGCACTCTACAGCCCGGTACACATACCTGCCGACACAGTGAGGTTCCGCCCTCTGAATGTGGTAGTATTCATCCTCGAGAGCTTCGGTAGAGAGAACAGCGGTTTCCTGAATCGCGACCTGGACAACGGAACATACAAAGGATATACTCCCTTCCTGGACTCGCTGATGACACAGGGGCTCACCTTTGAATATTCGTTTGCCAACGGCAAGAAGAGTATCGACGGAATGCCTTCCGTATTGTCGGGGATACCTATGTTTGTGGAACCCTTCTTCCTGACACCCGCTTCGCTGAACACCGTGTCGAGCATCGGGGGCGAGCTTAAAAAGAAAGGCTACTATACCGCCTTCTTCCACGGAGCAGACAACGGCTCAATGGGATTTGAAGCATTTGCACGAACGGCAGGCTATACCAACTACTACGGACGGACGGAATATAACGAAGCTAATCCCGGAAACAAAGACTTTGACGGGCATTGGGGTATATGGGACGATAAGTTCTTCCAGTTCTTCGCTCATCAGCTGTCGTCGTTCCATCAACCTTTTGCCGCGGCATTGTTCAGCCTGTCTTCCCATCACCCCTTTGCCGTGCCGGAAGAATACGAGGGAGCCTTCCCAAAAGGCAACATGCCTATCCGCCAATGCATCGGATACAGCGACCATGCCTTGAAGCAGTTCTTTGAGACGGCATCTCGGCAACCGTGGTTCAACCATACCTTGTTTGTGCTGACAGCTGACCACACCAATCAGAACGAACGTCCCGAATACCAGAACGAAAGCGGAACCTTCTCCGTTCCCGTCGTATTCTACCATCCGGGCAGTAACCTGAAAGGATATATGAAGGACGTCATCGCACAGCAGATAGACATCATGCCCACCGTCTTGAGCTACTTGGGATATGACAAGCCTTTCGTATCTTTCGGATGTGACCTGCTGACCACTCCCGCCGAAGAGACGTATGCTGTAAATTATATAAACGGCACTTACCAGTATTTCAAAGGCGATTACTTGCTTCAGTTTGACGGCAACAAGACGACGGCTGTGTACGCATTTAAGACAGACAAATTGCTTCAACACAACCTGTTGGGACAAGTAGCCGCGCAACAGCCGATGGAGGAAGAACTGAAAGCCATCATCCAACAATACATGACACGAATGAATAACGACGAACTCGTAGTAAAATGAAAGAACCCATACGCATATTCCGTTTTATCATCATCGGGACGTTGAATGCCCTGATTATGGCGCTCATCGTCTGGCTGATGATGAGCAACCTGTCTTTCAACGGAGACTATATGGTGGCGAATGTAACGGCGTACGTAGTGGCTCAGATACATAACTTCATCTGGTGCAAGTACTGGGTGTTTCCACTAAAAAACAAGAAGAACAGCATCTGGAAACAGATACTGTTCTTTTGTGCCGCTTTTGGCATAGCCTATAGCGCTCAATTCTTATTTCTTGTCTTGCTGGTGGAAGTGGTAGACATGAACGAATACCTCGCCCAGTTTCTGGGGTTATTTATTTATGGTGCGGTGAACTTCGTGGCTAACAAGAAGATTACCTTTCAATAAATTTTCAATAAACAAGTTCGTTCATCAATTGTCTCTCCCTTAATCCAGAAAACGCTTGGTCAGTCCGTCGTACTTGTCAATCCGCCGGTCGCGTAGGAAAGGCCACCAACGGCGTACATTCTCCGTACGCTCCATATCAATGTTTACTACCAGATTCTCGTCTCCATCGTTACAAGCTTCTATAAGCAGCTCTCCCTGAGGTCCTGCTACGAAGCTGTTTCCCCAGAAGCGTATGCCGGAAGTTCGTCCAGAGGGGTCGGGTTCGTATCCTGTGCGGTTGACAGAAATCACCGGCAAGCCGTTTGCCACAGCATGTCCCCGTTGGGAGATAATCCAGGCATTGAGCTGGCGCAGTTTTTCATCGTCCGTGTCGGCAGCATCCCAGCCGATAGCTGTGGGGTAGATAAGCATCTCAGCGCCTTTCAACGCCATGAGACGGGCAGCTTCGGGATACCACTGATCCCAGCATACCAATACTCCCAACTTGCCCAGAGAAGTCTGGATGGGCTCGAAGCCTAAGTCACCGGGAGTAAAATAGAATTTCTCATAGTAGGCGGGGTCATCGGGGATGTGCATCTTTCGATATTTCCCGGCAATGCTGCCGTCGCGGTCGAAGACTACGGCAGTGTTATGGTACAATCCCGGAGCGCGTTTCTCGAACAGGGAGGTGACAAGCACCACCTTGTGGGCGGCAGCAATTTCCGAATAGAATCCGGTGGAAGGACCGGGGATAGGTTCCGCAAGGTCGAACAGCTTGGTGTCTTCCGTCTGGCAGAAATAAGGGGTATTGTGCAGTTCCTGGAGCACAATCAGTTGTGCCCCTGCTGCTGCACATTCTTGGATGTTTCGTGCCAACTTCATCAGATTGGTCCGGAGGTCCTCTGTGTTGGCTTGCTGAACCAAGCCTACTCTAATATTCTTCATCATATACAATAATGATTGGTTTAAATGTGTCTGTCAGTGTACTATTTCATTTAGGATACTGCATCGTGACGCAATGCAAGGAACCATGCTGCCTGATAAGGCTGCGGCAATCGATGCCGACCACCTCCAGTGTGGGAAAAGCTTGCTGCAAGACAGCTTTCGCCTGGCGGTCCTTCTCCGGCTGGTTATACGTGGGATATAAGACAGCAGAGTTCATTATCAGGAAGTTGGCATACGTAGCGGGCAGTCGTTCTCCCGTCTTCTCTTCCCGGATACAGTCCGGCAGGGGAAGGGCAAGCAAGCGGTAAGGCTTGCCGGTACGGGTGCGGAAGATCATTAGCTGTTCTTCCATCGCATGGAGCGCCTCGTAATGTTCGTCGCTGCGGTCGTCGCATTTCACGTAAGCTATCGTATCGGGAGAGCAGAAACGTGCCAGGGTGTCGATGTGGCTGTCGGTGTCGTCGCCAGCCAGATAGCCGTGGTCCAGCCAAAGTACTCTTTCGAGGTGGAAGACCGAACGCAGGTATTCTTCTATCTCCACCCGGTTCATCTGCCCGTTGCGGTTGGGAGAGAGTAAGCACTCCGAGGTGGTGAGCAAAGTTCCCTGTCCGTCGCTTTCGATGGAACCTCCTTCGAGGACAAAGCCAAGACGATTGACATAGCGCCCCTTCAGCGCCCCGGCTTCTACTGCCCGGCGGGTAATCTGGTTGTCGAAGTTGGCGGCATATTTCAGTCCCCAACCATTGAAGGTGAAGTCGAGCAGGGAAGGGGTTCCTTCTTCTATCAGGGTGATGGCTCCGTGGTCGCGTGCCCAGGTGTCGTTGGTGGGGCACTTGAGAAAGCGAACGTTAGCCATGTTCACCGTGGCAGCTATCTGCTTCTCCACTTTTTCCGGTTCGGGGGTGACGATGAGCAGCAGTTCCCGTGCTGCAATCTCCCGGGCTATACGGAGGAAGCATTCTTGCACTTCATCAAGCATATATGCCCAGTCTGTTTCTGCGTGAGGCCATGTCAGTTGGATACAGTTCTGCAGATGCCACTCGGCAGGCAGATAGGTAGCCCTCATCTCTATTTGTTCGTTCCGTTGGAGGCCGAAGTTGAGTTGTAAATCCTTCTCCGAGCCGCCGGAACGCGGAAGTCCGACAATAATTCCCATTCGGTTGTTCTTTGTTTAAGGGTTTATCTCTGTTTATTTGCTTTCCTGCTTCGGCTTGCGGTCGAAGAATGGATTCTTGGAAGATGCGCTCACGGGGATGGCCATCACTTGCTTGCAATCTTTGAGCCAGCCTATCCGTTGGGCTGCCAGTCCGGCGGAGAACATCACGCGTGTGTCTACTCTCATGTCGGCGGCTGTGGCGCAGGCTGAGCCAATGGCGATTCCTACATCGATGCTATTGAGGGCGCAAGGTACGCCTTCCGTACGTCCGGCGCAAGTGGAGAAGCCGCAGTGTCCGCAGTTGAGTCCCTGAGCTTGCTCGCGCGTACCTATTAATATAAGGCATTCGGCACTCATAATGTTGTCGGCATCACGCAGAAAGAATTTCATTCCGTTCTCTTCTGCCAAGGCAATCATCGCGTCGGAAAGTTGTTTGATTTCCTGGTCCGTAACAAGTGCTACTTCAATAATATCGATTCCTTTTCCTTTGGGAGCCGTGCGAGCGGCGGTCATCATCTGACGTGCCACATGCAGCACATGCTCATGACGGGTGTCTCTTTCGTTTTGTATCATACCTTTTCTTATTTTATAGGGAGCAAAGATAGAAAGAATTCGTGGAATATCAGGCAACGGGAAGGGAATAAGGTCTTGCTTTGCTTCACTATAGCGACCTTTCCGGACACTATATAGTGAGGTAGCCATCCTCTCCCTAATGACGTCTCCTGCCACTCTATAGAGTCACCCCCTACGACTCTATAGAGTTACTCCTTACGACTCTATAGAGTTACACCCCATGACTCTATAGAGTTACAAGGCATGACTCTATAGAGTGTCCGAACCCTCCGTTATCTACCCCCAAGAGGAAAGAAACCGGGCAATTTGCGTTGGATATTATAAAAATCTCGAAATTTTTCTCTAAGTTTGCATCCCAGGAATTTAATGACACCATGCTACATATCGACAATGCTTGTATCGCCTTTGGAAGTGAAGTGCTTTTCTCCGGATTCACCATGAATCTGGCGAAAGGAGAGACAGCTTGCATCGTAGGACAATCCGGTTGTGGGAAAACCTCCTTGCTGAATGCCGTTATGGGCTTCGTGCCCTTACGCGAAGGAAGCATTATGGTGGGAGAGACTCTGTTGGGGAAAAACACCGTCGACACAGTGCGCCGACAGATTGCATGGATTCCTCAGGAACTGGCGTTGCCGTCGGAATGGGTAAAGGAAATGGTGGCGCTTCCCTTCGAGCTGAAAGTAAACCGCAACGTACCTTTCTCAGAAGGGAGACTCTACGACTGCTTCGACCAACTGGGACTGGAACACGACCTCTACCTGAAACGCGTGAACGAAGTATCCGGCGGACAGCGCCAACGCATTATGCTCTCCGTAGCCGCCATGCTGAACAAACCGCTTATCATCGTAGACGAACCCACCTCGGCGCTCGATGCAGGCTCTACCGACAAGGTGCTTGCCTTCTTCCACCAGCAGGCGGAAAAAGGAACGGCGATACTGGCAGTGTCACACGACAAAGACTTTGCTTCCGGCTGTCACCAAGTAATCGAACTCTAAACACATCATACATAACGTGGGAACCATCGACATATCATATTCCAGCCTGTTTATCGGATTGCTGCTGCTTGCCATCCCTTTCTTCTACCTTTGGAAATTCAAGACCGGGCTGTTGAAAGCTGCCATGACAGGCACGGTGAGGATGATTATCCAACTCTTCCTGATTGGTGTCTACATGAAGTATCTCTTCCTGTGGGACAACCCGTGGATTAACTTTCTCTGGGTGATTGTGATGGTGTTTGTTGCAGGACAGACGGCACTGGTGCGCACCCAACTGAAAAGGAATATCCTGCTGATTCCCATCTCCGTGGGGTTCTTTTGCAGCGTAGTAGTAGTGGGAATGTATTTTATCGGCGTCGTCTTGCGACTGGATAATGTATTCAGCGCACAATATTTCATTCCTATCTTCGGCATCCTGATGGGAAACATGCTATCGAGCAACGTCATAGCCCTCAATACCTATTATAGCGGGCTGAAACGCGAACAGCAACTCTATTGCTATCTGCTGGGCAACGGCGCCACACGGCAGGAAGCGCAAGCCCCCTTCATCCGCCAGGCTATTATAAAATCTTTCAGTCCGCTGATTGCCAACATAGCCGTAATGGGACTGGTGGCTCTTCCCGGTACCATGATTGGACAGATACTCGGAGGAAGCAGCCCCAATGTAGCTATCAAATATCAAATGATGATTATGGTGATAACCTTCACCGCCTCCATGCTATCGCTCATGATTACCATCTCTCTGGCTTCACGCAAGTCGTTCGACGCTTATGGCAAGCTGTTGCAGGTAACTAAGGAGAAATAAGGCAGGAGTGCACGCCGTTACCGGCACTTCTCCGCCATGTGGGAAAGGTACCGCAATTGCACATACTGCTCCCCATATTTGACATAGCCATTCTCTAACAGCTTAGGCGACACTTTGAAGAGGTCCAGATGATGCCGGATGTAACGTTCCACATAGTTCTGTTGCTTTTTGACAAAATGCAGAAGCTCTACTTTTCCATCTTCACACACCCGCACTTTGGCTTTGGGAGAAGCAAAACCGTAAGTATCACAGTTCTTGCTCTCCGTTTTATCTATCCAGAAAATGGCATTCGGCTTGGCGGCTTGCCCGATGCTGTCTACCACAGGAGCTTTGTAAGCTGGAACATGGGCTTCTTTTTCCTCAAGCTTCTCTACCTCAGAGGACTTTACAAACCGGCAAGCAGCCAGCAGGAAGAGAGAAAGGAAAAGAATTAAAATGTTTTTCATACCTTCTATCAGATTGATTTGGCGGTAAATGTACTAAAAAACAAGAAAAAGTTAGTATGACTATCATAATATTTACTATATTTGCAGGCAAATTTTCTACTAATAATGAAAATTAAAGAAGTAATCAGCGCCCTTGAACGGTTCGCGCCTTTGCCATTGCAGGATGGATTTGATAATGCCGGCTTGCAAATCGGATTGACAGAGGCGGAAACAACAGGGGCTTTGTTGTGTCTGGACGTTACCGAAGAAACGGTTGATGAAGCCATCAGAGGCGGATATAATCTCATTATATCCCACCATCCCCTTATCTTCAAAGGTTATAAGTCTATCACAGGAAGAGATTATGTGGAGCGTTGCATCCTGAAAGCGATAAAGAACGATGTCGTTATCTACTCGGCGCACACCAATCTGGATAATGCTACAGGCGGAGTAAACTGGCACATAGCCCGCAAACTGGGGCTCAGCGGCATAGAAGCCCTCGAGCCACGGAAGAATAGCCTACTGAAACTGGTGACTTTCGTTCCCGTAGCACAGGCAGAGAAAGTGCGCCAGGCATTGTTCGAAGCCGGATGCGGTCATATAGGCAACTATGATGCATGCAGCTATAACCTCGAAGGACAAGGGACTTTCCGCGCACAAGAAGGGACGCATCCTTTCTGCGGAACAATCGGTGAGATGCATTTGGAGAAAGAAATACGGATAGAGACCATCCTGCCTTCTTTTAAAAAGACGGAAGCTGTGCGCGCCTTGATTGCCGCCCATCCTTACGAAGAACCGGCATTCGACCTTTATCCTCTTCAGAACGAGTGGACGCAAGCGGGAGCAGGCATCATCGGAACGCTGGAAGAGCCGGAAGAAGAACTGGACTTCCTGAGACGCATTAAGAAGATATTCAAGGCAGACTGTCTTCGCCATGGAAAACTCTGCGGACGGGCTATCCGGAAGGTGGCGGTTTGCGGCGGGGCAGGAGCTTTCTTAATCCCGCAAGCCATCGGCAGAGGTGCAGATGTCTTTATCACGGGCGAGATTAAGTATCATGAATATTTCGGCTATGAGTCGAAGATACTATTGGCAGAGACAGGACACTATGAGAGCGAACAATATACGCCCGAACTCTTGCGCTCTGTTTTGCAGGACGCCTACCCGGAGGGAAGGTTCGATTGCAGTGAAATTAATACGAATCCAATAAATTATTTATAAATAAAATGGCTAGAGAATCTAAAAACGAATCGAAAGAGCTAACGGTAGAACAAAAGCTAAAAACGTTGTTCCAGTTGCAGACTATGCTGTCGAAGATTGATGAAATCAAGACGCTAAGAGGTGAACTCCCGCTGGAAGTGCAGGACCTTGAAGACGAAATCGCAGGTCTGCGTACACGTATTGATAAAATTAAAGCAGAAGTGGAAGAATTGAAAACTTCTATCACCAATAAAAAAGTGGAAATCGAAGTAGCCAAGGCTTCTGTAGAGAAATATAAGACTCAGCAGGACAACGTCCGCAACAACCGTGAATATGACTTCCTGACGAAGGAAATTGAATTCCAGACACTCGAGATTGAGCTTTGTGAAAAGAGAATCCGGGAGTTCTCCACCGCCGAAGGAGAAAAATCGGATGAAATCGCCAAGAACGAACACATGCTCGAAGAAAGGCAGAAAGACCTCGAATTGAAGAAAAATGAACTCGACGACATCATCGCCGAAACCAAGCAGGAAGAAGAGAAGATGAGAGAGAAAGCCAAAGAGCTGGAAACGAAAATCGAACCTCGTCTGTTGCAGTCCTTCAAGCGCATCCGGAAAAACTCCCGTAATGGATTAGGAATCGTTTATGTGCAACGTGATGCCTGCGGAGGTTGCTTTAACAAAATTCCACCTCAGAGACAACTCGACATCCGCTCACGTAAGAAAATTATCGTTTGTGAATACTGCGGACGTATCATGATAGACCCCGAACTGGCAGGAGTACAAATGGAACACAAGGTTCCCGAAGAAACTGTCACTACGACGAAGAGATCTATCCGCCGAAGAACAGCGACGGAATAATAGCGGGTATCGCATTTAATGATATTCTGTATTTTTTGTTCCTTCTTTCTTTGTCTGACTACTAATCAAGATGAAGTGAAGAGGATTGTATCCGACTGTAGGACCGTGAGGTTGTAGCAGAAGGCTTTGAAGCTTATGTGCAACACAAGTGCATAAGTTTTATAAAATACTCATACTTTTGGAAAGGAATGCCTGGGAAGGTGTTCCTTTTGTTTTTGTCTTCTTCCTCTCCACCTCCTCCACCTCCCCTGAACTCCATTTAACTCCATTTAACTCCTTCGAACTCCTTCGAACTCCTTTTTGCTCCCTCTTTTTTTCTAAACAAAGCGCAAGTTCAGTTGTTTACATTTTATTTCTTAAAAACCTGAACTCAATATGAATATACGGATGTGGAGCATTCCGCTCCTTTTGTTTCTTTCGTGTACAGCCTCTGGACAGACTGTAAACCGCTACTTGGATACTCCATTGCCCGAAAGATGGGAAGAAAGTGGAGAAGTTTTTCAACAAACTCTGCCTGTAGACGACCAGTGGTGGAAGGCTTTCGAAGATCCCATGCTGGATTCGCTGATTGTGGTTGCCGTAGACCGTAACTATTCTGTATCCCTTGCTATCGACCGGATAAACGCGGCGCGCGCCAACTGGAAAATAGAACGTGGTAACTTCTTTCCGAGCATAGCAGCCAATGCCGGATGGACGCGACAGGAAACGAGCGGGAATACAAGCAACTTACCCCAGTCTACGGGGCACTATTATGATGCATCGGTCAGTATGAGTTGGGAGGTGGATGTCTTTGGTAGTATCCGCCAGCGCGTGAGGGCACAAAAAGAAAACTTTGCCGCTAGCAAAGAAGATTATACAGCCGTAATGGTTTCGCTCGCCGCGCAGGTGGCATCTGCCTATATTAACCTGAGGGAACTGCAACAAGAACTGAAAGTGGTGCAACAAAACTGCCTGTCACAACAGAAAGTACTCAAGATTACGGAGGTGCGCTTCAACACGGGGCTAGTCTCCAGGCTGGACGTGGCGCAGGCAAAGTCTGTTTATTACAGTACCCGGGCATCTATCCCGCCACTGGAATCGGGAATCAACCAATATATCACTTCACTGGCTGTCCTGCTGGGAACCTACCCGCAAGATATACGCCCCGTGCTGGAACCGATAGGGGACTTGCCCCAATACATGATGCCCATCGGAGTAGGTTTACCCGCCGACTTGTTGATGAGAAGACCCGACGTGCGAAGCGCTGAACGGACTATCAACGCACAGGCTGCATTGGTGGGAGCTTCTAAGTCGGACTGGTTGCCCAAGATATACCTGAAAGGATCGGTAGGCGTGGCAGCAAAGGAATTTAAAGATTTGACAAAGCACAAGAGCCTGACCTATGAAATTGCCCCAGCCCTGACATGGACCATTTTTAGCGGCGGGCAACTACTGAACGCCACCCGCCTGGCACGTGCACAACTGGACGAAGCTATCAACCAATTTAATCAAACGGTATTGACCGCCGTTCAGGAAACGGATAATGCAATGAACGCTTACCGAAATTCAATCCGTGAGATTGTAGCCCTACGTGAAGTGCGGAACCAGGGTAGGGAGACCCTTACTCTTTCTCTCGACCTCTACAAGCAAGGGCTCACTCCTTTCCAGAACGTACTGGACGCGCAACGCTCTTTACTCACATACGAGAACCAGTTGGTGCAAGCCGAAGGAAGTTCCCTGCTTCAACTTGTAGCTCTCTATCAGGCATTGGGCGGAGGATGGAGCCAGACGTTGGACGACCTGAATAGATAACCATATATAACTATATAACCTTCAAGCAAATGAAAAGACTAATGTATATCTTCCTCATACTGCCTTTGCTGGCAGGATGCAGGGATAAAAAAGAGAAATCGAGGGAAGCTATGCCTGTCCCCGAAATAAGCGTGGCGCGACCGGTGGTGAAAGATATAACGCTCACTAAAGACTATCCCGGATATCTGGTTACGGACATGACTGTCAATTTAGTGGGAAGGGTCAACGGGACTTTGCAATCCAGCTCTTTCATCGCCGGAGGGCGAGTGAAGAAAGGGCAGTTGCTGTTTGTCATCGAACCGACACTCTATCAAGACCAGGTGGCTCAGGCGGAAGCAGCACTGCAAACGGCAGAAGCGCAACTGGAATATGCCCGTAATAATTACTCAAGAATGAAAGAAGCATTGAAGAGTGATGCCGTCAGCCGTATACAAGTACTTCAAGCGGAATCGTCCGTCGCCGAAGGTGTGGCGGCAGTGAGCAATGCCCAAGCCGCCCTGAATACAGCACGCACCAACCTAAGCTATTGCTATATCCGTGCCCCTTTCACCGGGACCATCAGCAAAGCTACCATCGACGTGGGAAGTTATATCAGCGGAGCCGTACAGCCTTATACGCTTGCCACACTCTACAAAGATGATAGTATGTATGCTTACTTCAACATAGCCGACAACCAATGGCTTGCCATGCGGATGAACAACCAGCAGGCGGCGGATTTGCCCCGACAGGTTATCGTCAGCTTGGGAAAAGACGGTCAGATGAAGTATCCCGCCAAACTGGACTATCTCTCGCCCAACGTGGACCTCAACACAGGAACGCTGACCGTCCGTGCCAATCTTGACAATCCGGACGGAGAACTGAAAAGCGGATTATATATTAGCGTTACTCTTCCTTATGAGGAAGCACGCAAAGCTCTGTTGGTGCAGGAAGCCGCCATCGGAACAGACCAGTTGGGTAAGTTTCTGTATCTGGTAAATGACTCGGATATAGTACGCTACCAACACATCGAAATCGGGCAACTCGTAGGGGACACTCTACGCCAAATTACCGGAGGACTGACTCCACAAGACCGATATGTGACCCAGGCACTGATGAAGGTGCGCGACGGAATGCGGGTAAAACCGGTCGAATAGGAGTGTATCCGGGGCTGAAAATAATGTGTAACCTACTAAATAGTATATAATTATGTTTTCAAAGTTCTTTATCGACCGGCCTATCTTCTCCACAGTGTTGGCATTGCTAATTGTGGTAGCAGGGTTGGTCTCACTCAACATACTGCCCGTGGCGCAGTTTCCTGAGATAACACCGCCTACGGTGCAGGTGTCTGCTGTATACCCGGGAGCCAACGCCGAGACAGTAGCTCAAACTGTGGGTATCCCCATCGAACAGCAGGTGAACGGAGTGGACGGTATGCTTTACATGTCGTCCAATTCTTCTTCGTCGGGAGCCTATTCGCTGACTATCACGTTTGCCGTAGGTACAGACATAGATATGGCTACAGTACAGGTGCAGAACCGGGTGAGCGTGGCACAGTCTTCTCTGCCCGAACCGGTGATAGTGCAGGGAATAACCGTGCAGAAGCAATCTTCCAATATCGTTATGTTCCTCACTATGAGCGGACAAGATTCTCTCTACAACGGGCTCTATCTGACGAATTACGCTAAGTTGAACCTGGTGGACCAGTTAACCCGTGTTCCCGGCGTAGGTGCGGTCAATGTGATGGGAGCGGGCAACTATTCTATGCGTATCTGGCTGAATCCCGAAGAGATGCGTATCCGAAACATCTCTCCGGCACAAGTCTATCAGGCCATCCAGGCACAAAACATGGAAGTGTCGGCGGGATATGTGGGGCAACCTATCGGAACGGATAATAACAATGCCTTCCAATATACACTGAATGTGCAAGGACGACTGGACTCTCCCGAGCAGTTTGGAAATATCATCCTGCGCACGGAGAGCAACGGGGCTATGCTCCGGCTAAAGGATATTGCGCATATCGACCTTGGTTCGGGGTCCTATAATGTTGTGTCCCGACTGAGAGGAAGACCAACCGCCGCCATTGCTATTTACCAACAACCGGGGTCCAACTCCCTGGATGTGTCTAAAGGGGTGAAGGCACGGATGAATGAGCTGGCAGCAGTGTTTCCCGCAGGGGTATCCTACGAGGTTACGCTGGACACAACCGATGTAATCAACGCCTCTATCGACGAAGTACTGAGGACGTTTATAGAGACTACCTTACTGGTGGTGCTCGTTATCTTCCTCTTTTTGCAAAATTGGAGGGCGGTCATCATTCCCTGTATCACTATTCCGGTGTCGCTTATCGGTACATTGGCAGTGATGGCAGCTTTTGGTTTCTCTATCAATACGTTGACTCTGTTCGGACTGATTCTCGCCGTTGCCATTGTGGTAGATGATGCGATAGTGGTGGTGGAGAATTCCTCGCGATTGCTGGAAACAGGGCAATATTCACCAAGAGATGCGGTGACCAAAGCAATGGGAGAGATTACGGGACCTATTGTGGGCGTAGTGTTGGTGTTGCTGGCTGTATTTATTCCCACCATGCTGATTAGCGGAATCTCGGGACAACTCTACAAGCAGTTTGCCCTCACCATCGCTGCCTCCACCGTATTGAGCGGGCTTAACTCGCTAACGCTCACACCTGCCCTCTGTGCTCTGTTCCTGGAGAAGAAAGAGCCTTCTAAATTTGTAGTTTACAAGTGGTTCAATAAGGGATATAATAAGACCCAAGGGGCGTATGACCGGATAGTGAACTGGCTTCTGGTCCGCCCCGTCATTGCGTTTTTCACTTATGCCATTTTGACTGCCCTTGCCATACTGCTCTTTATGAGGTGGCCTTCTACTTTTATTCCCGAGGAAGATGACGGATACTTCATTGCAGTAGTGCAATTGCCTCCCGCTGCCAGCCTTGAACGTACAGAAAAAGTGGGACTGCAAATAAATGCTATCCTGAATTCTTATCCCGAAGTAGAAAACTATATCGGAATCTCCGGCTTCTCC
>JAUUNK010000424.1 GCA_030844565.1 Bacteroides ovatus | reverse complement strand
GTGGGTATCGATGCGCACGGCTTCTTCTCCCCATTGTTTCCAGTAGAGGTGCTTGTACTGGGCAATGTATTTCTCGTCTGGTTCCCATTCTTCTTCGGGGCTGATGCCTTCTATGTAGATGCGTCGCTGGTCTCCCTGCCAGATGCCTTTGGTTCCCTGCACTTCGAAGTCGAGGCTGCGAGGGCGGGGCAGGGTGGTGTCGTGGGTGAGGGAGATGAGCACGCCCGATTCTGTTTCGAGCTGGGTGACGACTACGTCTCCGGTGGTTATCTTTACTGTGTCGTCTCCTCCGAGGTCGCGGATGCGTTGCAGCATGCCTGCGGGGCGGGAGGCAAAGGAGGTGAGATAGCGGATGTGGTCGTTCCGGTTGATGCCTGCTATGAGGCAGAGGGGAGCCAGTCCGTGAGTGGGATAGAGGTCGCCGTTTTCTGTCTGGTAGAAGATGCTTCGCCAGGTTCCTTCCGGTTTGCGTGGATTGCCCAGCCGGCCTTGCTCGTCGATGAGTAAGTGCCGCAGGTCGTGGCGGTAGCCGCCGCGCATGTAGACGATTTCTCCTAGTGCACCGGAAGTTACCAGGTTATAGACAGAGAGGTTTTCGCGCATGAAGAGGGTGTTCTCCAAGGGATAGACCTTTAAAGACTGTTCGTGGGTCCGCTTATGTATTCGTTCGATAAGCGGTTGATATTCGTTTAGGCAGAGCCCGCCTTTTATTTCTAGAGCTACGTGGCAACCTGCTTCGAGGCAATGGGCAGCTTGCATAGCATGGTATCTCCATGGGGAGGTAATGAAAGCAATGTCAGGGCGGTGATCCCGCAGCATAGTCAGATAATCTTCTTCTCCCCGGTTGTAGCAGGGAATCCCTTCTATGTGGTTTTCTTCGATTCCGGGGTCTGCCACTGCGGCTACGTGGAAACACGGAATTGTCCGTATGAGCCGTAATAATTGTTTCCCGCGGTATCCTACGCCGATGAAGACTATTTTTATTGTTTTCATAAAGGAGTTCGTTTTTACAGTTTATCCGATTTGACGGCATCCAAAGAGTGGGGTCAAAAGTATAAGATAAAATGATGCTCTGTTGCTTTCCTTAACATATTTTTGTGATAAAGAGGAAAGAATAAAGAAGAAGAGAGAAGGAAAAAAAGGAGGGGTTCCCGGAGGGGAGGTGGGTGATAAATACATTATTCTGTATGTTATCTAATAGATATTTATGTGTATTTACCACCCCGTCCTTCGGACACCCCTTCTTAAAAAGGTGGGGAATGGGATAGTATTGCCTTATGTTGACATAATGGAAATACTACTTTGTTGTGTTCTTAATCTCCGGCGTTATATTTTCCCATTCTGTGAGAGCTTTTCCGGGTCAATCTTCATATACTTTACCCGTTGGCGTCTCCAGGTATAGACGGCGTGCAATTTTCCGTCTTTTCCTTGAATGATGCTAGGATAAGAATATTGACTAATAGGACTATCTTCGAGTGTAGCAACCCGGGTCCAGTGAATCCCATCTTCTGATACGGCTATGCACAAGGGAGTACGTGGTCCTTTCGGAGTACCCGGAAGAGTACTGAAATGATTATAGATAAGCACATGGCGTCCGTCTTTCATTGTAACGGCATCCGTCCCGGAGTTATTGTTTGGGAAATCAAGTAAAGATACTTTGCTCCATGTGTTCCCGTTGTCAGAGCTCCATGCCGTGGCGATTTGCGCATTGCGGGTGCGGCAAAGCACCTGTAATTTGCCGTCTTTATGTTTCAGGATACTAGGCTGGATGGCATAGATAGGTTTTGCACCTTCACCCTGGATGGCTTCGCCTGCTTCGGCATCGTCCGTTTGGGCGATTCCTTTCTTGCGGTTGGCAGTGGGTACGGAAAGTTCTGCGTCCAGCGGACCCACCATTTTCCATGTCTTGCCCTTGTCGTCCGAAATCTCGAAGTGTACCCGCCATCCGTTGCTTCCTTCGGTGCTTGAGGGACAGATGATGCGACCGTCGATGTACTCCGGCTTGTTCTTAATGGGACCCAGGAAACCTTTGGGAAGTGGTTCGCGCTTACTCCATGTCTTGCCGCCGTCGCGCGAACGGACCAGCCAGCCGGTCCAGTCGCTCACCATCAATACTATCTTAAAGAAGAGAAACAAGTCGCCGCCCGGTATCTGGAAGAGCACCGGGTTCCAGCAAGCTTTGCGGCG
>JAUUNK010000089.1 GCA_030844565.1 Bacteroides ovatus | reverse complement strand
GGGAGGTGGTGGCAGATGAAGACCTTACCAACCCCAATATGCAGATTTCACTCACCGAAGCGCGGCAGATAGACGCATCTTACGAAGTGGGAGAAGAGGTGACCGATGAGGTTATCTTTGCCAAATTCGGACGCCGTGCCATCTTGAACCTGCGCCAAACGCTGGCTTCTAAGATTCTTGAGCTTGAAAAAGATAGTATATACAATAAATATATAGATAAGGTGGGCACCATCATCAACGCAGAAGTCTACCAGATATGGAAGAAAGAAATGCTGTTGCTGGATGATGAAGGAAATGAATTGCTTCTGCCCAAGACCGAACAGATCCCGAGCGATTTCTACCGCAAAGGAGAAACAGCCCGCGCCGTGGTGGCACGTGTGGAGAATAAGAATAACAATCCTAAAATTATTCTTTCGCGTACTTCGCCCGTGTTCTTGCAACGTCTGTTCGAGATGGAAGTGCCCGAGATTAACGATGGCCTGATTACCATCAAGAAAATTGCCCGCATCCCAGGCGAACGTGCCAAGATTGCTGTGGAATCCTATGATGACCGCATCGACCCTGTAGGCGCCTGTGTAGGTGTGAAGGGTAGCCGTATTCATGGCATCGTTCGTGAACTTCGCAATGAGAACATCGATGTAATCAATTACACCACCAACATCTCATTGTTTATTCAGCGTGCCCTTAGCCCTGCCAAGGTTTCTTCTATCCGTCTCAACGAAGAAGAACGCAAGGCAGAGGTATTCCTCAAACCGGAGGAGGTTTCGCTAGCTATAGGTAAAGGCGGTTTGAACATCAAACTTGCCAGTATGTTGACTGAGTACACCATTGACGTGTTCCGTGAATTGGATGAAACTGCGCAGGACGAAGATATTTATCTGGACGAGTTCAGAGACGAAATCGACGGATGGGTAATCGACGCCATCAAAGCTATTGGCATCGATACCGCCAAAGCCGTGCTGGCTGCACCGCGCGAGATGTTGATTGAAAAGACGGACCTCGAAGAAGAAACGGTGGACGAGGTATTACGTATTTTGAGAGCGGAGTTTGACGAGGAAGCACAATAAAAGACACCCACAGGCGGAATGCCGCCTATGCCTCTTTTATATCATCGCTCTCCCGAGTCTTTACTGCGCAGCCAACGGGCACTGATTGTACCGTGGCACATTAATTCATTATTTTAAAGTATGTCGATAAGGTTAAACAAAGTAACAAGAGATTTAAATGTAGGAATAGCGACGGTAGTTGAGTTCTTGCAAAAGAAGGGGTATACTGTAGAGGCTAACCCTAATACTAAAATTACCGAAGAGCAGTATGCTATGCTCGTGAAGGAGTTCAGCACGGATAAAAACCTTAGACTGGAATCGGAGCGCTTCATTCAGGAACGTCAGAATAAAGACCGCAACAAGGCATCGGTTTCTATTGACGGGTTTGAGAAGCAAGTAACCAAATCAAAGTCAGATGAGGTGATTAAGACCGTAGTGCCCGAAGACGCACGTCCGAAGTTTAAACCTGTCGGTAAAATAGATTTAAATAAGTTCAACGGACGCAAGACGGATAAGGATGCGAAACGCCAGTCTGAGAACAAGCCACGGCCTGCTTCGGCAGAACCTAAGCCCCAGCCTGTGGCAACAGAAGAAACACCTGTCGCTAAAGTAGAAGATAGAAAAGCAGAAGAAAAGAAGGCGGAAGTGATTGTGAAGAAACCGGTAGTGGAAGAAGTCAAACAAGAAGAAATTGCTGCTCCCGTAGTTCCCCCCACACCTGCAAAAGAGCCGGAGCGCGTACCGCAGCCCCAGCCCGAAGAACAACCTCTGCCGAAGGTGGAAGAAGCAAAACCAATAGTTGAAAAGAAGGTAGTAGAAGAAGTGAAAGAAGAAACGCAAACCCTTGTAGCCCCTGTGAAAGAGGAAGAAGAAAAAAAAGCACCCGAAGCGGTGGAATCTGAACAGAGAGAAACAGAAGCAAAGAAGGAGGAGGACGACGGAATATTCAAGATTCGTCAGCCGGAGTTTGTTTCTAAGATTAATGTAATCGGACAGATTGACTTGGCTGCACTCAACCAGTCGACCCGTCCCAAGAAGAAATCCAAAGAAGAAAAACGCCGCGAACGCGAAGAGAAAGAAAAGCTGCGCCAGGAGCAAAAGAAGCAAATGAAAGAAGCCATCATGAAGGAAATCCGTAAGGAAGACACTAAACAGGCAAAGACTTCTGGAAAAGAAACCGGGGAAAACAGCGCAAAGAAGAAACGCAACCGTATTAATAAGGAAAAGGTGGATGTGAACAATGTGGCATCCAACTTCCCGCCACCCAAGCCTAACAGCGAACGTGCGGCACGTGGCGGCAACAATGCGAATGGCGGCGGCAACAACAATAACCGTGGCGGCGGACAGAATAACCAAGGCGGCGGACAAGGAAAGAACCGTAACAAAGATCGCTTCAAGAAACCTGTCGTTAAGCAGGAAGTAAGCGAAGAGGACGTAGCAAAGCAGGTAAAAGAAACTTTGGCACGTCTCACTACCAAAGGAAAGAACAAGGCTTCGAAATACAGGAAAGAAAAACGCGAAATGGTGTCCAACCGTATGCAAGAGTTGGAAAGCCAGGAAATAGCGGAAAGCAAGGTGCTGAAGTTGACCGAGTTTGTGACTGCCAACGAGTTGGCAAGCATGATGGATATATCGGTCAACCAAGTGATTGCAACCTGTATGAGCATCGGTATCATGGTTTCTATCAACCAACGTCTCGATGCGGAAACTATCAACTTGGTAGCCGAAGAGTTCGGATTTAAGACAGAGTATGTGAGCGCCGAGGTGGCACAGGCCATTGTGGAAGAAGAGGACGCTCCGGAAGACTTGCAGCCGCGCGCACCGATTGTAACGGTAATGGGGCACGTAGACCACGGTAAGACTTCTTTGCTCGACTATATACGTAAAGCCAACGTGATTGCCGGTGAAGCCGGAGGTATCACTCAGCATATCGGTGCTTATAATGTGAAGTTGGAAGACGGACGCCATATTACCTTCTTGGATACTCCGGGACATGAGGCTTTTACAGCCATGCGTGCCCGTGGTGCTAAGGTGACCGATATAGCAATTATCATCGTTGCAGCTGACGACAACGTGATGCCCCAGACCAAAGAGGCTATCAACCACGCTATGGCTGCCGGTGTACCCATTGTGTTTGCTATCAATAAGATTGATAAGCCGACAGCCAATCCTGATAAGATTAAAGAGGAACTGGCAAATATGAATTTCCTCATCGAAGAGTGGGGAGGTAAATATCAGTCACAAGATATCTCTGCCAAAAAAGGTATCGGTGTCAATGAGCTGATGGAGAAAGTACTGCTCGAGGCGGAAATGCTGGAGTTGAAAGCTAACCCTGACCGCCGTGCAACAGGTTCTATTATCGAATCTACTTTGGACAAGGGACGTGGCTATGTGGCTACGATGCTGGTATCCAATGGTACGCTGAGAGTGGGTGACATCGTACTGGCAGGTACTAGCTATGGACGTGTGAAGGCGATGTTCAACGAGCGTAACCAACGCATCAAAGAGGCGGGACCTTCTGAGCCGGTATTGATTCTGGGACTTAACGGCGCTCCGCAGGCAGGAGACAGTTTCCACGTTATCGAGACTGAACAGGAAGCCCGCGAGATTGCCAATAAGCGCGAACAGTTGCAGCGTGAACAAGGTCTGAGAACTCAGAAACTGCTGACTCTGGACGAAGTGGGACGCCGTATCGCTCTGGGTAACTTCCAGGAACTCAACGTGATTGTCAAAGGTGACGTGGACGGTTCTATCGAAGCATTGAGCGACTCGTTGATTAAGCTGTCTACTCCTCAAATCCAGGTGAATGTTATCCATAAGGCTGTGGGACAGATTTCCGAATCGGATGTAACACTGGCCGCCGCTTCAAATGCCATCATCATAGGTTTCCAAGTACGTCCTTCGGCTTCAGCACGCAAGTTTGCCGAGCAGGAAGGTGTGGACATCCGCCTCTACTCAGTCATCTATTCGGCTATCGAAGAAGTGAAGGCAGCTATGGAAGGTATGTTGGCTCCGGAAGTGAAGGAAGAAGTAACCGCTACTATCGAAGTGCGTGAAGTGTTCCATATCACCAAGGTAGGTACGGTAGCCGGTGCATTGGTGAAGGAAGGAAAGGTGAAACGCAGCGACAAGGCACGCCTTATCCGCGATGGTATCGTCATCTTTACGGGTGAGATTAATGCGTTGAAACGCTTCAAGGACGATGTGAAAGAGGTAGCTACCAACTTCGAGTGTGGTATCAGCCTTGTCAACTACAACGACTTGCAGGTGGGCGACGTCATTGAATCGTTCCAGGAAGTGGAAGTTAAGCAAACTTTATAAATGATACAGTATTGAAGACAGACGGAGGCACTGAGTACTTTATAACTCCGTGCCTCCGTTGTTTATAAGGGAAAAAGAAAGATATGGCTACGCTGGATATTATTATTTTAGTGGTTGTCGGCATCGGAGCGGTGATGGGATTTGCGAAAGGCTTTATTCGGCAGTTAGCATCTATCCTGGGATTGATTGTCGGACTATTGGCGGCAAGGGCACTCTATACACCTCTTGCCGAGAAACTCTGTCCGGCGGTGACCGACTCCATGACTGTGGCACAGGTGATAGCTTTTATTGCTATCTGGCTGGCGGTCCCGCTTGTTTTCGCTCTGGTGGCATCCGTCCTGACCAAAGCTATGGATGCCATTTCGTTGGGGTGGCTCAACCGTTGGCTAGGCAGCGGACTGGGAGCATTGAAATACATGTTACTGGCAAGCATCGTCATCTGTGTCATCGAATATGTGGATGCCGACAATGAGCTTATCCATGAAACAAAGAAGAACGACTCCTTGTTATACTATCCCATGAGCACGTTTGCAGGGGTGTTCGTTCCGGTAGCAAAAGAACTAACGCAACAATATATATTAGAGAATGATACAACAAGAAGAACCCAATAAATACGTAAAGGAACTCACTCAGGAGAAGTACAAGTATGGCTTCACCACAGAAGTGCACACGGACATCATCGAGCGGGGACTCAATGAGGACGTGATTCGCCTGATTTCTTCCAAGAAGGAAGAGCCGGAGTGGTTGCTGGAGTTCCGCCTCAAAGCCTACCGCTATTGGCTGACGATGGAGATGCCTACGTGGGCACACCTCCGTATCCCCGAGATTGACTATCAGGCTATTTCTTACTATGCCGACCCGACGAAGAAGAAAGAAGGACCGAAGAGTATGGATGAGGTAGACCCTGAACTTATCAAGACATTCAATAAACTGGGTATCCCCCTCGAGGAACAGATGGCTTTGAGCGGCATGGCTGTAGACGCAGTGATGGATTCCGTCTCTGTGAAGACCACCTTCAAAGAGACGCTGATGGAGAAAGGAATCATTTTCTGTTCGTTCAGCGAAGCAGTGCGTGAGCATCCCGATTTGGTAAAGAAATATCTCGGTTCGGTAGTAGGCTACCGCGATAACTTCTTTGCTGCACTTAATTCGGCAGTGTTCTCCGACGGTTCCTTTGTCTATATCCCCAAAGGTGTCCGTTGCCCTATGGAGCTTTCCACCTATTTCCGTATCAATGCCCGCAATACAGGACAGTTTGAACGCACGTTGATTGTAGCGGACGATGATTCTTACGTTTCCTATCTCGAAGGATGCACCGCCCCCATGCGCGACGAAAACCAACTGCATGCCGCCATCGTGGAGATAATCGTGCACGACCGTGCCGAAGTGAAGTACAGCACCGTGCAGAACTGGTATCCCGGTGACGCCGAAGGTAAGGGAGGTGTTTACAACTTTGTCACCAAACGTGGCAACTGCAAGGGGGTAGACAGTAAACTCTCTTGGACACAGGTAGAAACCGGTTCCGCTATCACTTGGAAATATCCTTCGTGCATTCTTTCCGGCGACAACTCCACCGCAGAGTTCTACTCAGTAGCTGTGACTAATAATTATCAACAAGCCGACACCGGTACAAAGATGATTCACCTGGGAAAGAACACCCGTAGTACCATCGTCAGCAAAGGTATCTCCGCCGGACATAGCGAGAACTCCTACCGCGGACTAGTACGTGTAGCCGAGAAAGCTGAAAATGCCCGCAACTACAGCCAGTGCGATTCTCTTCTGCTAGGCGATAAATGTGGTGCGCACACCTTCCCCTACATGGACATTCATAATGAAACCGCCGTAGTGGAACACGAAGCTACCACCAGTAAGATTAGCGAAGACCAGATATTCTACTGCAACCAGCGCGGCATCTCCACCGAAGACGCCATCGGGCTGATTGTAAACGGCTACGCCAAAGAAGTACTTAACAAACTTCCTATGGAGTTCGCTGTAGAAGCTCAGAAACTGTTGAGTATTTCGCTGGAGGGAAGCGTGGGATAAGTAGGAATTATGAATTTTGAATTGCCATGCGGTTTACCGCTTATATTGCGCAGCGTCATTCATAATTTATCCAGTTCATAATTCATAATTCAAAATTCATAATTTATCCAGTTCATAATTCATAATTCAAAATTCATAATTAAACGGTTATGTTAGAGATAAAAGATTTGCATGCCAGTATAAATGGCAAAGAGATATTGAAAGGTATCAACCTGACGGTGAAGCCGGGAGAGGTTCATGCGATTATGGGACCGAATGGTTCGGGTAAGAGTACACTTTCTTCTGTCCTTGTGGGCAATCCTGCTTTTGAGGTAACCAAAGGTTCCGTTACTTTCTATGGTAAGAATTTGTTGGAGTTGAGTCCTGAAGACCGTAGTCATGAAGGTATCTTCCTTAGTTTCCAATATCCGGTGGAGATTCCCGGAGTAAGCATGGTGAACTTTATGCGTGCGGCTGTCAATGAGCAGCGGAAGTATAAAGAACTTCCCGCTTTGTCGGCAAGTGAATTCCTGAAACTCATGCGCGAGAAACGTGCCGTAGTAGAGTTGGATAATAAATTGGCAAACCGTTCGGTCAACGAAGGTTTCTCAGGAGGAGAAAAGAAGCGCAACGAAATCTTCCAGATGGCAATGCTCGAGCCGCGCCTCAGCATCCTCGACGAAACAGATTCCGGTCTCGATATTGACGCTCTGCGTATAGTAGCCGAAGGAGTGAACAAACTGAAAACTCCCGAAACGAGTACTATCGTCATCACCCACTACCAACGCCTGCTCGACTACATCAAACCGGACATCGTTCATGTCCTCTACCAGGGACGCATCGTAAAGACCGCCGGTCCCGAGCTCGCTCTTGAACTGGAAGAGAAAGGCTATGATTGGATAAAAAAAGAATTATGAATTTCCCAATTCTCTCTCATTCATAATTCAAAATTCATAATTCAAAATGATAATGTCTGCTGAACAACAATATATCGATCTCTTCTCACAAACGGAGGCTATGATTTGTAAGCATAGTGCAGAGGTGTTGAATGCACCGCGGGCTGCTGCTTTCGCTGATTTTGAAAGAATCGGATTCCCGAGCCGGAAAGTGGAGAAGTATAAATATACGGATATAAGCAAGTATTTTGAGCCGGACTTCGGGTTGAACCTGAACCGGTTGGATATACCTGTCAATCCGTATGAAGTATTTAAGTGCGATGTACCCAATATGAGTACCGCTCTTTATTTCGTGGTGAACGACGCGTTTTATAATAAAGCCCTTCCTAAAGGGCATTTGCCCGAAGGAGTGATATTCGGTAGCCTAAAAGAGGTGGCTGAACAGAATCCTGAATTGGTGAAGAAGTATTATGGTAAGTTGGCGGATACTTCTAAAGACGGGGTTACTGCTTTTAATACAACCTTTGCCCAGGATGGGGTTATCTTCTACGTGCCTAAGAACGTGGTAGTAGAGAAACCTATCCAGTTGGTGAATATCCTTCGTGCCGATGTCAACTTCATGGTGAACCGCCGCGTGCTGATTATTCTTGAAGAAGGGGCGCAGGCACGGTTGCTGATTTGCGACCATGCCATGGATAATGTGAACTTCCTGGCAACTCAGGTGGTGGAAGTCTTCGTAGGAGACAATTCCATATTCGACATGTATGAGCTGGAAGAAACCCATACTAGCACCGTACGCATCAGTAATGTATATGTGAAGCAAGGGGCAAACAGCAATGTACTGCTCAATGGCATGACCTTGCATAACGGAACTACCCGTAACACTACCGAAGTGACCCTTGCAGGCGAGGGAGCCGAAGTCTATCTCTGTGGAATGGCTATTACCGATAAGAACCAGCATGTGGACAACAACACGATGATAGACCATGCAGTTCCTAATTGCACCAGCAACGAACTTTATAAATATGTACTCGATGACCAGTCTACCGGAGCTTTTGCCGGATTAGTGTTAGTCCGTCCGGGCGCACAGCACACCAGTTCGCAACAGACCAACCGCAATCTTTGCGCTACACACGAAGCCCGCATGTATACCCAGCCCCAGCTTGAAATTTACGCAGACGATGTGAAGTGTTCCCATGGGGCAACCGTCGGTCAATTAGATGAAAATGCTCTCTTTTATATGCGGACGCGTGGCATTGCCGAAAAGGAAGCGCGTCTGTTGCTGATGTTTGCCTTTGTTAATGAGGTGATAGATACCATCCGTCTGGATGCACTCAAGGACCGTCTCCACCTGTTGGTAGAGAAACGTTTCCGTGGCGAACTGAACAAGTGCCAAGGATGTGCTATTTGCAAATAAGTATAAATGATTTGAGTATGTACGATATAGAAAAGATACGTGAAGACTTCCCCATATTGGACCGGAAGGTTTATGGCAAGCCATTGGTTTATTTAGATAATGGTGCAACGACGCAAAAGCCACGTCTGGTGATTGATTCTATTGTGGACGAATATTATTCCGTCAATGCCAATGTGCATCGCGGAGTTCACTATCTTTCCCAGCAGGCGACGGAACTTCACGAAGCCTCCCGCGCCACAGTGCGCGAGTTCATCAATGCCCGCAGTACGAACGAGGTGGTCTTCACGCGGGGTACTACGGAGAGCATCAACCTTCTTGTCTCCAGCTTTGGCGACGCATTTATGGAAGAGGGTGACGAAGTGATTGTCTCTGTCATGGAGCACCACAGTAACATCGTCCCCTGGCAACTGCTGGCTGCCCGTAAAGGAATTGCCATCAAAGTAATCCCTATGAATGACAAGGGCGAACTCCTGTTAGACGAATATGAAAGACTCTTCTCCGAGCGCACCAAGATGGTCAGCGTCATGCAGGTATCCAATGTGTTGGGGACAGTGAATCCTGTTAAAGAGATGATTGCCACCGCTCATGCCCACAACGTGCCTTTTCTCGTAGATGCTGCCCAGTCCATCCCTCACATGAAGGTAGATGTGCAGGATTTGGATGCAGACTTCCTTGTATTCTCCGCTCATAAGATATACGGTCCTACAGGTGTAGGCGTCCTCTATGGTAAAGAAGAGTGGTTGGACCGTCTGCCTCCCTATCAGGGCGGAGGAGAGATGATTCAGCATGTATCTTTCGAAAAGACTACTTTCAACGAACTGCCTTTCAAGTTTGAGGCGGGCACTCCGGATTATATCGGCACTACCGGACTGGCAAAAGCGCTCGACTACGTTAACGGCATCGGCTTGGAAAAGATTGCGGTTCACGAGCATGAACTGACAACCTATGCCATTGCACGGTTGAAAGAGATTCCCGGAATGAGAATCTTCGGAGAAGCAGCCGATAGGGGAGCCGTCATTTCTTTTCTGGTAGGGGACATCCACCATTTTGATATGGGTACATTGCTCGACAGACTGGGCATTGCAGTGCGCACAGGGCATCATTGTGCCCAGCCGCTCATGCAGCGTCTCGGCATTGAAGGTACGGTGCGCGCCTCTTTTGCCATGTACAACACTAAGGCGGAAGTAGATGCATTGGTAGCGGGAATAGAACGTGTCAGTAAAATGTTTTAATTTAAAATAGAAAAGAATATGTTAGTAACAACCACCTCTATACTCGAGGGAAAGCGGATTGTCCAATATTACGGCATAGTATCAGGCGAGACTATTATCGGTGCGAATGTATTTCGCGATTTGTTTGCAAGCATCCGTGATATTGTGGGCGGACGCTCCGGTTCATACGAAGAAGTGCTTCGCCAGGCAAAAGACATTGCCTTGCAGGAGATGCAGGAACATGCGGCTCAATTGGGAGCCAATGCAGTAATCGGGGTCGATCTCGATTATGAAACAGTAGGAGGCAGTGGCAGTATGCTAATGGTGACTGCTGCCGGTACTGCTGTGAAGATAGAAGACATTTACGAATAGTTGCCCGCTATTTCTTTCTTTTCTCCTTTGTGGAACAATGGTCGCACAGCCCCTTCATTACATAGTTGATGCTTTGCACGGTGAAATGTTGGGGCAGGCTGACTGTAGGGACCGGAAGGTTGCGCAGGCAAAAGGTCTTGTGGCAACCCGTGCAATAGAAATGCACATGCAGGTCGTCAATATCGCAGTTGCACTCACTGCTGCAAACAGAATATTTCAATGAGCCCGAGCCGTCGTCGATACAGTGGATAAGATGCTGTTTCAAAAAGAGGTTGATGGTGCGCGAAAGGGTGGACTTGTCCACCGTGTCGAGCGCCGTCTCCAAATCGAGCAGGCTGAATGCCCGCTCGAAACGGCTCATTGCTTTTAGTATTAACAGTCTCATAGCGGTCGGCTTGATGTCCCGCTGTTCGAGCTTCTTGAGGTAAATCTCTTCTTCCATCATAACTTTTTCTTTTCTCCAATCCTTCTTGCATTCAATATGGCAAGCAATGCCACGCCTACATCGGCAAAGACAGCTTCCCACAAAGTGGCGATACCGAATCCTCCCAGGATAAGAACCAACAACTTCATTCCGAAAGCCAGTGCTATATTCTGATGCACCACGCGGCGGGTCTGTTGACCGATGCGGATGGCGGTAGCCACTTTCGAGGGCTGGTCAGTCTGTATCACCACGTCTGCCGTCTCGATGGCGGCGTCGCTGCCCAGTCCGCCCATTGCTATGCCTACATCGCTCAGTGCCAATACGGGAGCGTCGTTGATTCCGTCTCCTACGAAGGCAACCGGTCGTCCCGCGGTTTCCGCTTTCAGTTGTTCGATGTGTTCCACTTTCCCTTCCGGCAGAAGGTTGCCGTAGGCTTGGGAGACGCCCAACTGTTCCGCTAAGTTAGAAACAATTGCCTGTTTATCTCCGGAGAGTATTTGTATATTATTAATATTTAAGCCTTTTAGTGCGTCGATGGCTTGGCGGGCGTCCGCTTTGGGCGTGTCGGACAACCGTGCATAGCCGGCATACGTTCCATCGATGGCGCAAACCACCAATGTATCGGTGATACTGTCCAGAGCCGCAGGATATTCAATCCGGTGGGAAGCGAGTAAGCGTACATTGCCCGCAAGCACCTCATGTCCGCCGATAGAAGCGCGCAGCCCCTGACCGGGAATCTCCATGATCTCTTTGCAGGGCAGGAGGGCTGCTCCTTGTTTCTCAGCGTATCTGGCAACGGCTCGCGCTATGGGGTGCGTGCTTTGCTGCTCGGCGGAAGCAAGATAGCTGAGAAGTTGGGGGTTCTTCTGCGGGGCGGCGTTCTCCACTTCCTGCACTTCAAACACTCCTTCGGTCAACGTCCCCGTCTTGTCGAATACGACGGCGCCTATCTTTGTGATGCTGTCCAGGTAGTTGCCTCCCTTAAACAGTATCCCCGCACGCGAAGCTGCTCCGATTCCTCCGAAGTAAGCCAGCGGGATGCTCACCACCAGGGCACACGGGCAAGAGATAACGAGGAACACCAGTCCCCGATAAAGCCAGTCACTAAATTCGTAGTGGAAGGGGAGGGCGGAACTTGCTACCAAAGGCTGCACAAGAGAATACAGATAAGGCAACAACACGATGAGCACCGCCAATGCGGTAACGATAGGTGTATATATCCGTGCAAACTTCCGGATAAACAGCTCGGCAGGCGCTTTCCGTTCGCTTGCCTCCTGCACCATTCGCAGGATACGCGAAAGGGCACTGTCTTCGTAAGGCTTTTCTACCTCGAGACGGACAGTGGTTTCGGTGGCAATCATTCCTGCAAGCACACTTCCACCTTTCTCAATAGTCTGCGGCAGGCTTTCTCCTGTGAGAGCGGCGGTGTTGAAAGCAGCCTGTTCGTTCAGCAGGCATCCGTCCAGCGGCACTCTTTCGCCTGCCTTTATCTCGATGATTTCTCCGACAGCCACCGAGGTGGGAGGCACACACACGGAAGCACCGTTGCGGATTACTGTAGCAGAGTCCGGGCGTGCGTCCAGCAGCGACTTGATATTTCTTCGTGCTTTCCCCGTTGCCTGTTCCTGAAACAGTTCTCCGATGGAGTAGAAGAGCATTACGGACACTCCTTCGGGGTATTCCCCGATGCAGAAGGCGCCGATAGTGGCTATGCACATCAGCGTGAACTCATTGAAAAAACTCTTTTCGCGGATAGACTCCCAGGCTTCTTTCAGGATGGGCAACCCCACCGGCAGGTAGGCAAGCAGATACCACCCCAGGGCAAGCCCGTTCCGGGCGAACAACCCCGCATGGTTCAACAGCATCCCGGTAACCACCATCGTGAAACTGAGCACTGCCGGCAGATAGATTTTATAACCGGAGGGAGCAGGAGCGCTGCATGCTACTTTCCCTCCGTCATGATGACAACAATTACATCCCATATATCGTATTTTCTTTTATTTCTCCTGCAAAGGTAAGAAAAGAAAGATGCAACTCTGTTGCAAAGATGTGCAGTGGAACTTGCTTTATTTCAAATACTATCGTTATATTTGTCCCCAGTTTCCGCATAAATGCGGCCGTTCACAAAAACGAAAGAGAAAAAGAGTGCAATATAGAGAAGGTGAAATAGGAAAGTGGAAAGTTGCGATGTTTATACTAGTAACCCTTCTTTCCACAATTGATTTTGCTTATGCCGACGGAGTGGGAGATAATTTGCCGAAACCTGTCAGGGTAGATTCTGTGTCGTTACTTCCCGCTGATAAAAATCTCCGCCTCACGAGAATCCCCGCCGGCATAGCGCCCTTGCCTGTCCCTCATCGCTTTATCCATCGGTTCAGTACCGAAGTACGCCCCACCACTATCCTTCCTACCAACGACTTTGTGAAAGGAGAAAATGCCTTGTGGCGCCGCCAGCGTAATTCCATCTCTCTGCATTTGAAATATTCTTTTCAATTCTCGCCTCATACCTATGCCGACCGCATCTACCGCAGCGCCTATCAAGGTATCGGAGTGGCATGCTATTCTTTTGGAAACTCCGAGGAAATGGGCGAACCTCTGGCTGTATATCTTTTCCAGGGAGCGCGTATTCTCCGCTTTCATCCCCGCTTGTCTTTGAATTACGAGTGGAACTTCGGTGTGTCCTTCGGCTGGAAGCCCTATGACTATAATAAGAACTATTATAATCAGGTGATAGGCTCTCGCGCCAATGCTTATCTCAATACCAACTTCTACTTCAACTGGATGTTCTCGCGCCAGATTGATTTGAATGTCGGAGTCACGCTGAGCCACTTCTCCAACGGCAACACCGGTTTTCCCAATGCAGGTATCAACACCCTCGGTATGAAGGTGGGGGTGGTTTATAACTTCAACCGCGACAACAGCTTCTTTGCCCGTCCCCTCTATCACCCTCTTACTCCCGATTTCCATCGCCATGTCAGCTATGACCTGGTGCTTTTCGGCTCGTGGAGGCGCAAGGGTAGGGGAGTGACCGAGCAGGAAGTGGCTTCGCTCGATGCCTATGGCGTGGCGGGCTTCAACTTTGCACCCATGTACAACCTCGGTTATAAGTTCCGCTTGGGAGCATCTTTCGACGGGGTGTACGACGGTAGCGCCAACATATACAGCGACGAGTCCCGCAAGGGGGGCGGAAAAGAGTTCGTGCGCCCTTCGCTCGACAAGCAGATGGCTTTGGGACTTTCCGCACGGGCGGAATACGTGATGCCCTACTTCACTATCGGCGTCGGCTTCGGAACCAACGTTCTTCACCGTGGAGGCGATTGGGGCGGATTCTACCAAGTGTTGGCACTCAAGATAGAGATGACGCGCAATTCCTTTCTCCACATCGGATATAACCTGAAAGACTTCAAGGATCCCAACTACTTGATGCTGGGCTTCGGCTTCCGTTTCCACAATAAATATCCCACCCTCCACCGCTAACTTCTTTAATTGACCATCAAGAATTAACAATTGACAATTGTTTCTTTGGCTATCTCGTCTGGAATCAATAAATTTAGGGCGATAAATAAACCTCTAAATTTTAGTTCTATGGACCATACTCTATTCTGGCTCGTTCCAGTTTCTTCGGTGTTAGCCCTCTGCTTTGCTTACTACTTCCACAAGCAAATGATGAAAGAGAGCGAAGGTACTCCTCAAATGATTAAAATAGCTGCCGCCGTGCGCAAAGGCGCGATGTCTTACTTGAAGCAGCAATACAAAATCGTGGGGTACGTCTTTCTTGGTTTAGTGATTCTCTTTTCTATCATGGCTTATGGCTTCCATGTGCAGAATGTGTGGGTGCCTGTTGCTTTCCTGACGGGTGGTTTCTTCTCCGGTCTGTCGGGTTTTCTGGGCATGAAGACGGCTACTTATGCTTCGGCACGTACCGCCAACGCCGCCCGCAACTCACTCAATGCGGGTCTGCGCATAGCCTTCCGCAGTGGTGCGGTGATGGGACTGGTGGTTGTCGGTCTGGGTTTGCTCGACATTTCTTTCTGGTATCTGCTGCTCAATGCCGTCATTCCTGCAGATGCCCTTACACCTACTCATAAACTCTGTATGATAACCACCACCATGCTGACATTCGGCATGGGAGCTTCCACCCAGGCATTGTTTGCCCGTGTAGGCGGAGGCATCTATACCAAGGCTGCCGATGTGGGAGCCGACCTTGTGGGAAAAGTAGAAGCAGGCATCCCCGAAGACGACCCGCGCAATCCCGCTACCATTGCCGATAACGTAGGCGATAACGTAGGCGACGTGGCAGGTATGGGAGCCGATTTGTATGAGTCCTATTGCGGTTCCATCCTGGCAACCGCTGCGCTCGGTGCTGCCGCTTTCATTCATACCGGAGACACGGTGATGCAGTTTAAGGCAGTCGTTGCCCCCATGCTGATTGCCGCTGTGGGCATTCTCTTGTCTATCGTCGGCATCTTCTCGGTGCGCACCAAAGAGAACGCGAAGATGCGCGACCTGCTCAACTCGCTTGCTTTCGGAACCAACCTGAGTTCCGTGTTGATTGTAGCAGCCACTTTCCTTATCCTTTGGCTGTTGCAGCTCGACAATTGGTTGTGGGTTTCCTGCTCCGTAGTCATCGGCTTGCTGGTGGGTATCGTCATCGGGCGCTCCACTGAATACTACACTTCCCAATCTTACCGCCCCACGCAGAAGTTGAGCGAAAGCGGAAAGACCGGCCCCGCCACGGTTATCATTTCCGGTATCGGGCTGGGCATGCTTTCTACTGCTATCCCCGTGCTTGCAGTGGTAGTGGGCATCATTGCTTCCTATCTGTTTGCTTCCGGTTTCGATTTCAACAACGTAGGTATGGGGCTTTATGGCATCGGCATCGCTGCTGTGGGTATGCTCTCCACGCTAGGCATTACCCTTGCTACGGATGCTTACGGCCCTATTGCCGATAATGCGGGCGGAAACGCCGAAATGTCTTCACTCGGTGAAGAAGTAAGAAAGCGCACCGATGCCCTCGACTCCCTCGGCAACACGACTGCCGCCACGGGCAAAGGTTTCGCTATCGGTTCCGCCGCCTTGACAGGACTGGCTTTGCTCGCTTCTTACATCGAAGAAATACGCATCGGCTTGACCCGCCTGGGAACTCTCAATCTCGATATGCCTGATGGCAGTTCCATCTCCACAGCCAATGCCACTTTCGTAGATTTCATGCACTATTATGACGTGACGCTGATGAATCCCAAAGTTCTTTCGGGCATGTTCATCGGTTCCATGATGGCTTTCCTGTTCTGCGGTCTCACGATGAATGCCGTAGGGCGTGCAGCCGGGCACATGGTGGACGAAGTACGCCGGCAGTTCCGCGAAATAAAAGGTATCCTCACCGGAGATGCCGAACCTGATTACGAACGTTGCGTAGCCATCTCCACCAAAGGGGCGCAGCGCGAAATGGTGCTTCCTTCTCTCATTGCCATCATTGCCCCCATCTTGACAGGTCTTGTCTTCGGTGTATCCGGTGTGCTTGGTTTGCTTATCGGTGGACTCAGCAGCGGTTTCGTCCTGGCTATCTTCATGGCAAACGCCGGAGGAGCATGGGACAATGCAAAGAAGTATGTAGAAGAAGGCAACTTCGGCGGCAAAGGAAGCGAAGTGCATAAGGCAACCGTTGTAGGCGACACAGTGGGCGACCCATTCAAAGATACTTCCGGTCCCAGCCTGAACATATTGATAAAGCTCATGAGCATGGTAGCCATCGTCATGGCAGGACTGACTGTTGCCTGGAGTGTATTTTCCTAATTAGTGTAGCGCATAATTGATGCCTAATCAATGTATAATGAATATTTAATTAATATTTAATTAATACATAACATAAGGCAATACTATCTTTAAATGGAGCTGACTAAAAAGCGAGAACTCTTCCCTGTTGCCCCTTCTCCAGGTGTCTGTAGAGGGGATAAATCAACTTTTCTACCTTTTTAGTCAGCTCCAAGCTTGTTTAATATGAACTTCTAGCCAACCTAAGTCACCAAGCGTTTAGGGTAAAAAGACAAACCTTTTTATAGACACAACTAAATGAAAAATTATTTGCTTATTGTTTCTTTTATGCTATTCTTGTGTAGCTGTAACGTAACTAGGAATATAAATTCCTCAGGTCATTACGTTAGTTATTGCCGCAATTTAGGATTTCCTGAATTGGTAGTTGATTTATATAAGAATCATACATTCTTATATAAACATAGCCATTCTACTGATGAGATATTAGGAGAATGGAAGATTAAGAATGATACGCTGTTTTTATATTCTAAAACATTTGAAATAAAAACAGAGTTTAATGGAAAATACACTGAAATGGAAAATATGGATGTGTATTTAATACAAGGTAAATATTTGTATCCCTATACGAAAAAAGGATTTACTAAAGATTGTCCGCTGATTAGAGTAAATAAATATTAACTATTTAGTGGATACAGAAGTAAGGATATAAAATATTTCCTTTTACTATCTACCATTTGCAGGACATCTATACCCTGCATGTTGGCTATATATGTCCTGCGTGTTGGCTATCTATACTCTACACGTTGGGCATCTATACCCTGCACGTAGGCTATATATACCCAATCACCGCCGGAAAGACAACCTATCGCACTTGCATATATAAGCAACTATCCCAATAGTCAGCTATACAGCTCTTCTCTCAAAACAACTACATCTCCCGGGCAAAACATCCACATCTCTTGGGCAAACCTACCCCAAGTCTTGGGCAAAACTTCTATATCTCCTGGGCAAAATATCTATAAGTCTTGGGCAAAAGACTTGTATCCCCCGGGATAAACCTCCGCAACCTTGCTTTTCACAGAAAATACCCCGCTTTCAACCTCTACCAAACCTTCTTTTCTTCCTGCTTCAGCCTCCGGAGTGAACAAGATGGAAAAGATAAAAAGATGCCTTCCACATGATTTACCTTGCAAGAAGTTCCTACTTACTCTTGTAACTATTCTAATAGGCAGCTTAAGAGAAGATACCTGCACTTCGTGAAAAACGCTAACCGTGCTAGAATGCGATAAAATCCATGTCCCTCTACTTCTCACCGAACCGCGCCAAGGAAAGAGGCATAGAAAATACAAAATGTCAGAAAGAACATCTCCTTCTATCTTCTCCATCTCTCTTTTTCCATAATAATTATCTATCTTTGCCTCGTTAAAAACACATATTAAGATGCTACTACCCTGGTTACACGAAGATTTGATAGAAGCAGGTTGCGACGAAGCCGGACGAGGATGTCTGGCGGGAGCCGTATATGCAGCAGCCGTCATCCTGCCCAAAGACTTTAAGAACGAACTTCTCAACGATTCCAAGCAACTGACTGAAAAACAAAGGTATGCCTTGCGCATAGTCATCGAGCAGGAAGCCGTGGCGTGGGCAGTAGGCATCGTCTCTCCTAAGGAGATAGATAAAATCAATATTCTCAATGCCTCTTTCCTTGCTATGCACCGGGCGATAGACCAGTTGGGATGCCGCCCCCAACACCTGCTTATAGACGGCAACCGCTTTAAGAAATATCAAGACTTGCCGCATACGACTGTTGTCAAAGGAGATGGCAAATATCTCTCCATTGCTGCTGCGTCTATCCTGGCAAAAACCTACCGGGACGATTATATGAAGGAACTGCATTCACGGTTTCCTGTTTACAGTTGGGACCAGAATAAGGGGTATCCCACCAAAAAGCACCGCCATGCCATCGCTGCCTATGGCGCGTCTCCTTATCATCGCATGACATTTAATCTTCTTGGCGATGCCCAACTCGAACTGCCGTTTTAGCATCCTCTGCCGGAAGCCTTTTACTTTTTTTTGCTATATAAACGTTATTTTTTTCGGTATAGGAGATGTTTATTGCCAGATATGTGGAAAAAAGGCTATCATGTGTTTTTTATGTTATTTAAACTGCTATATTTGCATTCACAAACATAACAATTAAAAAGTAAAAAATAATTGCAACAAACAAATTTAATTTT
>JAUUNK010000088.1 GCA_030844565.1 Bacteroides ovatus | reverse complement strand
AAAAATCACGGAAAAAGCTTATATTTGCACCTATCTTAATCAAGAAAAGATGAACACATACTAAAATATCATGAATATAAAACTTCGCTTAATCATTATGAACTTCCTGCAATTTGCTGTTTGGGGTTCTTATCTTACATCCATGGGGAGCTACTTGGCAAGAATCGGAATGGGTGAAAACATCGGACTCTTTTATGCAATGCAGGGGATTGTCTCTTTATTTATGCCCGCCATCCTGGGGATTATCGCAGACCGTTGGATCCCCGCTCAGAAGTTGTTGAGTGCCAGCCACCTTCTTGCCGCCCTTTTCATGGCAGCAGCCGGATACTACGGCATGACCGCCGGCGACTCCGTCACTTTCCCCACCCTCTTCAGTTTATATTCATTAAGCGTAGCTTTCTATATGCCTACTCTGGCTCTCTCCAATTCGGTTGCTTACACCGCACTTGACAAGGCAGGACTGGACACCATCAAGACTTTTCCCCCTATCCGTATCTTTGGCACTATCGGATTCATTTGTTCCATGTGGGCAGTAGATTTATTGGGACTCCAGACCAACTACGGGCAATTCTTTGCCTGCGCTATCATTGGTATAGTATATGCTGCTTATGCACTAACCTTACCCAATTGTCCCGTCAGCCATGAAAGTAAATCGAAATCTTTGGTAGAAGCCCTAGGATTACGTGCCTTTACTTTATTTAAAAGTAAGAAAATGGCTATCTTTTTTATCTTTTCGATGCTTTTGGGTGTATCCCTTCAGATAACAAATGGATTTGCCAACCCTTACATCAGTAGCTTCGGAAATATACCGGAATACGCCGATACCTTCGGAGTACAACATGCTAATATACTAATCTCTTTGTCTCAAGTTTCCGAAACGCTCTGTATCTTACTGATTCCTTTCTTTTTGAGTAAGTTCGGAATCAAGCGGGTGATGCTGATAGCCATGCTGGCGTGGGTATTGCGCTTTGCCTTATTCGGTCTGGGCAATCCGGGCAGTGGTGTATGGATGTTTGTACTCTCCATGATTGTGTATGGGGTTGCATTCGACTTCTTCAACATTTCCGGTTCCCTGTTTGTTGATAGAGAAACGGATATAACCATCCGTTCCAGTGCCCAAGGATTGTTTGTTATCATGACTAACGGATTCGGGGCAACTATTGGTACGCTGGGTGCTCAAGCGGTCGTGAACCACTTTGTAGACTTTTCCAGTAGTACTCCCCAAACGGTGGGCTGGGCACATGCATGGTATACCTTCGCAGCCTATGCCTTGATTGTGGCTATCCTGTTTGCTTTGATATTCAAATACAAACATGCCCCCGAGAGAAAATAAACATTGAAAAAATGGATAATAAGATAGAATTAAAAGTACTAAATATTACCAACAGCGAGGCGCAGATAGGCGCCTACGCTTTATTGTTGGGCGAAATAAGCGGTGAGAGAAAACTGCCTATCATCATCGGTCCTGCTGAAGCTCAATCCATCGCTTTGTATCTGAAAGAAATTACCACACCGCGTCCCTTGACGCATGAATTGTTTCTCACATCTATCCAAGCATTGGGAGCTTTTTTAACCCAGATACTTATTTATAAAGCTGTAGAAGGGGTTTTCTATTCTTATGTCTTCTTGAAAAAGGGAGATGAAACCATCCGAATTGATTCCCGTACTTCAGATGCCGTGGCACTTGCCCTCCGTTCCAATTGCCCCATTTATATCTATGAGACTATCCTTGAACGGGAATGCCTGAAAATAGCGGATAATGGAACTAAAGACGAAGAAAGCGCAACGGAAGACGATATGCCCGACGACTTGACCGATTTTAGCTCTTCCAGCTTATCTTCGCTGGAACAGGCATTGGAAAAAGCTATCCGCGCCGAAGATTATGAACTGGCTGCACGCATACGCGACGAAATAAAAAGAAAAAAGATATAATGCACGTATTTTATACCCCTGACATACAGGCCTGTCCGGAACTGCCTGAAGAAGAAGCCCAGCATTGTACACGCGTACTGAGGCTTGCCGCCGGAGATGAAATCACCCTCACTGACGGAAAAGGCAATTTCTATCAAGCGGAAATCACTGCTGCTTCCCACAAGCGCTGCCTGGTCAGCATCAAAGAGACTATTTTTCAAGAACCTCTGTGGAATTGCCACCTCCACATAGCGATGGCTCCCACCAAAAACATGGATCGCACTGAGTGGTTTGCCGAAAAAGCTACCGAAATCGGCTTCGATGAACTCACCTTTCTCAACTGCCGCTTCTCCGAACGGAAAGTGATAAAGGCAGAACGCATTGAAAAGATATTGGTGTCCGCCATCAAGCAATCGCTCAAAGCCCGCCTCCCTAAACTGAATGAAATGACCGACTTCGGGAAATTCGTCCGCCAAGAGTTTAAAGGACAGAAGTTTATAGCTCACTGTTATGAAGATGAAAAACCTTTGTTGAAGGATATAGTAAACAAAGGAGAAGATGCCCTTGTTCTTATCGGTCCCGAAGGAGACTTCAGTGCCGAAGAAGTGCAGACTGCCATAGACAACGGATTTACTCCGGTCAGCCTCGGAAAGTCACGCTTGCGCACAGAAACTGCTGCCCTTGTGGCGTGTCATATCCTCAATCTAACTAATCAATGAATAGATATTAACCTATTAAAACGAGAAGAATTTATGGTAAAGAAAATGATTTCCCGCTTTTCACTGCTACTAGTGCTCACAGTACTGTTGGCAGCTTGTGCTAAACAAACGGAGTATACGCATGTAATCCCGTCGGATGCCAGTTTCGTACTCTCTCTCCATCTCAATACTTTGGCAGAGAAAGCAGGTTTGAACAATAAAGAAAATGAGGGTATAAAACAGAAAATGACGGATGCCTTCAAAAGGGAAATGAACGCTGCCGCCTTCCAGCAATTGGAAAAGGTGCTGAAGGACCCGAAAGAATCGGGCATCGACGTGCAAGCTCCCATTTACTATTTCATGTCTCCGACTTACTCTTCTACACTTGTTGCCAAAGTGGGCAATATAGACAATTTGAAAACCAGTGTGGATGCCATGGTGCAGGAACAAGTTTGCCAACCGCTCTCCGAGAAAGACGGTTACTACTTCACCAACGTAGCCGGAAGTGTACTTGCCTTCAACAAAACAGTTGTCCTGTTGCTGGATGCCACTTCCACGTCCAAAAGAGAAGCGGTGACGAATGGTCTTCCTACTTTATTTAAACAGACGGCAGAAAATAGCATTGCCAAATCGGTTTCATTTGAAAAATTGCAGAAACAGAAAGGAGATATTGCCTTCTTTGCCACACCAGACGTTATGTCTAACATGTATCGTCAGCTCAGTATGGGACTTGCCCCCGAGATGCCAATGAAAGATATAGTCGTTGTGGGTGATATTAACTTTGAAAAAGGTAAAATTGTCTCTCGAGTAGAGACTTACTCTGAAAATGCAGAAGTAAAAGCGTTGCTAGACAAACAAATCAACGCAATGACGACAGTGAACAATACTTTTCTGAAATATTTCCCCAAATCTACGCTGGTTTTCACATCTTTGGGAATAAAGGGAGAAGCCTTCTACAACTTATTATCAGAGAACGAAGATTTCCGCAACCAACTGTCACTTGCCAAGGCAACCGAAATAAAAGAATTGTTCGGCATGTTCGATGGAAATATCTCTGCCGGATTGATAGACGTCACCATGAATTCCGTTCCATCTTTTGCCGCTTATGCAGAAGTGAAAAACGATGGAGTTCTAAAAAAACTGTATGAGAAAAGAAATGAACTAGGCTTAAAAAGAGGGGAAGAAATCCTTCAACTGAGCGACAATGAATATGTTTATAAATCAAAAAACTTTGCTATCTTCTACGGAATAAAAGACAAGCACATGTATGCCACTAACAATGAATTGATTTATAAATCTATCGGAAAGGCAGCCGAAAAGTCGGTGAAAGACACAGACTACGCATCTCAGATGAAAGGCAAATCTTTCTTTATGGCCATCAATGCCCAAGCCATCCTTGACTTGCCCGCTATGAAGATGTTGAAGAACTTCGGAGGTCCGTATGCCATGTATTACGATGTACTTTCCCGTATCGACTATATGTCTATGAGCAACGAGAAGGAAACGATGGAAATAGGAGTCTATCTGGAAAACAAAGACGTGAATGCCTTGCAACAGATAGTAGACCTCGCTAAGCAGTTTGCCGGAATTTAATGCCCAACCGGACCGTATGAACAGTATTCATCTACAGCAAACACTTCCCCAAGTGTTTGCTGACCGTGATTCGGTGACCTCCGATGTATGGCATCAAGATATTTTCTTCCGTAAAGGAGAGAGGTATCTCATTGAGGCCGCTTCGGGAACGGGGAAATCATCGCTATGCAGCTATCTTTACGGCTATCGCAACGACTATCAGGGAATCATCAACTTTGACGAAACCAACATTAAAGCCTATTCAGTAGAGCAATGGGTAGATCTGCGGAAGCATTCGTTGAGTATGCTTTTCCAAGACCTACGCATATTTACTGAACTCACTGCTCTGGAAAACGTACAGCTAAAGAATAATCTGACCGGATACAAAAAGAAAAAAGAAATTCTTTCCCTGTTCGACGCATTGGGTATAACAGACAAGCTACATGTCAAAGCCGGAAAGCTGTCTTTCGGACAACAACAACGGGTGGCTTTTATCCGAGCGCTGTGTCAACCGTTTGATTTCATCTTTCTTGACGAACCTATCAGCCACCTGGACGATGAAAACAATCGTATAATGGGCGAACTGCTTGTCCGCGAAGCGGAAAGCCAACAGGCAGGAGTCATCGTCACCTCCATAGGGAAACATATTGAATTACCTTATAACCATCTATTCAAACTGTAAAAAACTCGAATGAATATTTTAATCTGGAAACTTCTTCGCCAACATATCAGCCCGGGACAACTCGCGGGTTTCTTTTTTGCTAACCTGCTCGGCATGATGATCGTGCTGCTCAGCCTGCAATTCTATAAAGACGTACTCCCGATGTTTACTGAAGGAGATAGCTTCATGAAGAAAGATTACATCATCGCAAGCAAGAAAATCAGTACCCTCGGTGCCTTTGCCGGAAAAAGCAATACTTTCTCCGCCGGAGAAATTGAAGAACTTAAGAAACAGCCTTTCACCAAAAGCGTAGGTGCTTTCATTCCCTCCCAATTCAAGGTATCTGCCGGACTGGGCATGCAGGAAGCGGGAATTCATCTCTCTACGGATATGTTTTTCGAAGCAGTTCCCGACGCGTTCGTAGATGTTAACCTCCAAAAGTGGCATTTCGACAAAGACTCCCACACCATTCCCATTATTATTCCACGCAACTACCTAAATCTCTATAACTTCGGGTTTGCCCAAAGCCGCAACCTACCTAAACTTTCAGAAGGGATAATGAACCTGGTACAGATGGATATTCGAATGCAGGGCAACGGAAAAATGGAACAATACAAAGGTACCATTGTCGGCTTCTCTAACCGGCTAAACACCATCCTTGTGCCGCAGTCTTTTATGGAATGGGCAAACAAGAACTTCGCTCCGGATACATCGGCACAACCGGCACGCCTGATTGTCGAGGTAAAAAACCCTGCCGATGCCACAATTGCAGATTATTTTCAAAAAAAAGGATACGAAACAGAGGACGGCAAGCTAGATGCCGGAAAAACAACTTATTTTCTCCGTCTCATTGTAGGTATTGTATTAGGTGTTGGATTGTTTATCAGTATCCTTTCGTTCTACATACTTATGTTGAGCATCTTCCTGTTGTTGCAAAAGAATACTACCAAACTGGAAAGCCTGCTGCTTATCGGTTATAGCCCGGCGAAAGTGGCTCTCCCCTACCAAATGCTAACAGTAGGACTCAACTTGCTGGTTCTATTACTTTCTCTTGGACTTGTTGCCTGGATAAGGACGTACTACATAGATACACTTCAAATGCTTTTCCCACAATTGGAAAGCGGAAGTATGTGGGCATCTATCGGCATAGGGATAGTTTTGTTTGCAGTAGTATCTTTTATAAATATCCTCACAGTAAAGAAGAAGGTGGTTTCTATCTGGATGCATAAAGATTAGTACTTCAAATGGATGCTTTAATAAAGGCTATGAATATATTTTCAGTACTTACCTTTTATAATCTTTGTATTTCCTCATTAGCCGCCCCCGTACCTCTATACTTATTGGTCTTTATCTTATTGAAACGATAGATGATACCGACCGAGAAATATCTTTCGTCCTGGTCCTCTTTCTGGTAGAAACGTATGTTGGCTATGCGCGAGTCATATTTATAGACCATAGTGCGGAATAAGTCATTCGCATTTAGACTGACATCCAAACGTTCATTGAAGAAAAACTTCTGCAAGCCGAGATTTAGTGAATGATAGGGTTTATATTTATAAATGCCGATACTACCGCCATTGTTGTACATATAATCTACCATAAAAGTAAATCCTGCCGGCAAGGAAAGATAGTTATTGCTTTGAACATACACCTGAGGAGTATTATTACTGCACTTCTTACCCATATAATCTATTTTAAAAGAAGGAACAGAGATGCCACCCGAAAGAGTAGTATTCCACCAACCAAAAGTATGGGTCAAATTAAGATTGGCGCGAAACATTTGCATCTTATTGTAATTCTTCCAGCTATTTACAATTACGTTCCCGTCGGAGGAAAGAACAGAGCCAATGTAGTCTTTGATATAATTATAAGTGAGTCGCAGATTGAGAAACTTATAGCTAAACATAGTTTGAACATTATGAGATTGCTGAGATTGAAGTAGAGGATTGCCCAGTTGCACAGAGAATTGATTGTCGTAATAGGTATTGCTATTTAAACGGCTAAAAGCAGGGCGCGTAGTGCGAACAGAATAAGACAGAGCAGTACGCGTTGCCCCTAAATTAGTAGAGACTGACAGGTTGGGAAACCAATCATGGTAAGTACGGTGGATATTATTGGTAGCCTCCAACAAGTCGTTCATTTCCGACTGCACAGCTTCATAACGTACACCTGCATTAATATTCACTTTACCCAAAGTGACATCATACATTAAGTAGCCGGCTTGCTTGCCTTCCCGGTTATTGAAACGGGTGCTCTCCACTGTTTCGTCAGGGTTCTTCAGCCAACCATTCACCTTGATTTTACTAAATTCTCCACCGAAAGAGAGAATTCCCGCCTTGCCCAATGCATAATCCAATTGGAGCTTTACGGCATATAGTTCATTTTCAGTATCCGTATGTATGTCTACAGTATTATTTTTTTCCTTAGTAACTTCATTTACATTTTGTTGCTGCTCGTTGCTATTTTTTACATAGTCGGCGTTTGCTTCCAGAGTCAATTGCTTAGAGAGGGAACCTAAATAGAAAACATTCAAGTGATTCGTATTCCCGTCTATGGCATAATGGCTTACGGAAGAAATGTCTGCAAATTCTGTTTGGTCGGACAATACGGCTTCTTCGCCATGTGCACGGCTATCGAGTTTGCTATGTGCGCCGGTATATTGCACGCCCAATGCGTGTTTCTCGTTGATAGAATAGTCTAAACTGACTTGATAGTTGTGTTGCTTAGTAGAATTATCCGTTCTCAACTGATTATTATACGACCACAGAGCTTCCTCATTTTGCAAGCTATTCTCAAAATTCTGTTTAGTGCGGTCGCGGTAATCGCCAAAACTGTATAAGCCGGTAAGAGTCAATCCTTTCTTTTTATAAGTAATTCCTACCGACTCTTCATCACTGAAACGCCTGGATTGAATAGCCGAGGCACTAAGGCGGGCAGTCCAGCCATCTTCCCTATTGAGAGTGGTTATCTTCAACACAGCCTTTCCTTCAGCATCATACTTGGCACCGGGATTGGTGATAAGTTCCACTTCTTTGATGTTCTTAGGGTCAAGCATAGTAATTTCTTCTTTACTGCTTATCTTCTTCCCATTGATATAGATGATAGGTTCGCCTGCACCAAAGACCTCCAAACTGCCATGAACCAGCGTCATACCGGGGATTTTCTTTAAAAGATTCATCGAAGAATGCTCTTTACTCAATGGAGAATTGGCAACATCCGTCACCAGGTTTCCATTCTTTAAACGATGGACGGTACGCGAAGCAGTGACCACAGCCTCTTCCAAGAGAATGGAAGAAGGAGTCAGCTTTAATGTCCCCACATCTCCCGCAGCTCCCGAAATAGATACACTTTCATACCCTACATAAGAAACCTGTAATAATTTCTTCACAGTAGTATCCGATGAAACTTGAAATCTCCCATGCTCTCCCGTCACCGTTCCCTGTATAAAAGCAGAATCCGGTAATGATAAAACAACTACATTAGCAAAAGAAATCGGCTCATTATTCTCGTCCACCACTTTCCCCGTAATATTTTGGGCAGAAACAGACGTTGCGCCCAGACATCCTATGAAACATATCGTACAAAGCCTGTTCATAATTTATCGTATTATCATATTTATATTTGGAATATGCATCTATCCTGCAAAAATCTCATTTCCGTATCAGCCACAACGGCAGACATCCTATCGTATAACAAAGAATATCTTTCCAATCGAAAACCGAACCGAGCACAATCCTTGCCACTGTATTGTTCTCCAATCCCAATATATCCGCCATCTGAAAATACTGCATCGCTTCTATGGAACAAGCAAACAACAAAACTGCCAAAGGTAACCACCGCCAAGGATGATTGACTACGATACGTACCATGCAATACACCAACACCACGACCAATACATCTCCTACATAAGGACGGACAAACTTATCATGCACATAGGCGGCAATCAAATATTCTATTAAAAAAAGAAGAAGACTACATAAAACATAGAATAGCCGACTCCCGACAAACGAAGGCTTTTCCTTTTCTTTTTTACTTAGTGTCATATCGTTATATATTAAGCTGAGTTTGATATAATTCTACAGAATATATTTCTTTGATAATTAGGCGGACAGCGATAATATTCATAAATTTATAGTGTCCAATTATAATATTTAAAACCTATTACGCTATACTACCTAGTTCCAAAATTAAAGAAATATTCTTTGTTATTGATGAGTTTTCGAAAGTATTTAATCCAACAATTAAAGAAAAGTCTCTTTCAGATAATAAATCTCATCGCAATAAACCTTGTAAGATGTCTGAAAGTGAAGTTGCTACTATCTTTGTGTTATTCCACCTGGGTGGTTATCGATGTTTGAAACATTTTTATCTTCATTATGTGTGTAAACACATGAAGATAGTACCAAACTGTATGTCTGCCATAATAAACGAATTCCCAACCACAAGGTTTTTGCAGGCATTGCCCAGCGTAGTAAGTCGAGTATATGATGGTTTTACGGATTCAAACTACATCTTGTTTGCAATGATAAGGGAGAGTTACTCAACTTTGTTATCACATCAGGCAATGTAGATGATAGAGAACCTCTAACTTCCGGTAATCTATTGAAAGAAGTCATGGGAAAGCTCTTTGCCGAGAAAGACTATATCGCTGAGAGCCTGTTTAGCAAGCTGTTTTGTGGTGGCATACATCTGATTACCACCGTGAGAAAAAATATGAAAGAAAGATGTAAGACTCAAAATGATAGAATTATACTCAGAAAAAAAGCTGTTATTGAGACCGTAAATGATGAACTAAAGAATATTTGCCAGATTAAGAATTAACTTATAACAACTTTATCTTCAGTCATATTTTTAGTTCTTTCAAGAAAAGCTTTCCAAAGCCTAGGGGATTTCCGAATATGTATGATCAGCAGAAGCAAGTGTTCTAAATGAATCCTAATTGATTTACATAATTCTTCATTGGGCACTTCCTTATATAATTGTGTTTTTTCGTCATAAAACCACTTCAAAGAACACCCGCCACAAATATTGTTAGCCCAACACTCTATGCATTTAATATTGTTTTTTAGGTGAAAGCAGGATACATGTTTTTCAAGTATCACAGGAGTATTAAATATATTTATACCTCCTACATTTCCTAAACTATTATGGTATTCTCCATTATTCATGTGACAAGGATAGATTTCTCCATCGCTTGCTACAGCAAAATTCTTCTTAGGCACAGGACACATTTGCCTAGGTTTCTTATACACCAGAGAATATAAAATATTCCAAAATCCTTGAGGTAAATTTTTATAATCACTTTTTACTAAATCCTCGTAATCTAAGGTATTCCAATATTCTTGTAACTTTTTACTTTCAATACTTATTTCATCTACTACCTCTCCTCCTATCCCGAATTCCCCTGTTAAGGCATTTATTATATCTTCATATTTACATTGATGATCCATATGATATTGAGTAAACGTAGCCTCATATCGAATAGGCACAGTAGTTTCCTTCAAGACAGTGTGTATAAACCTGGAAATCTTATCATAGCTCCCCAAACCATTGGCAAAGACTCTATTGGCATCGTTATATTTCTTTAGCCCATCTATGCTCACTGTAATGAAAGCCAGATTATTTTGTATAAAATTCAAAATATCAGAAGTCAAAAGAGTACCATTTGTTATAATTCCAAACTTAGGTAAAAAGGAAGATGTACCATTCTTGTAATATTCTTTAAAAGTCCTACATATAAATTCCATTATGGTTACATTCAACATAGGTTCTCCACCAAAAAACACAATATGCCCTATTTTTTCAAATTGTTCTACACAAAAATCAACAAACTGTTGAGCTGTTTGTAAGGACATCATTCCCTTCGCTTGTTTGTAATTGCCACCCCCTGCATAACAATATTTACATCTCAAATTACAATCATTCGAAACATGTAAAGTTATTCTGTTTACTATCCCTGTATCATGTTCTTCAAATTTTACTGTAACCTTATCTTTAGTTAATGAATTCTCTAAAGAACAAAGCATTGATTGGATCTCATCCGTTTCTAAATGATATTTTAATGCTATGCTATCAATTGACATATTCAACTTTAATGCCGTTAAAACTTGAAAAGAAGTTTCACTTATAGCAATCAAATCAAATGTAGAAGGATAATATGCTAAAATACTATCATTACTTTTTATTAAGTGTAAATGCTTTAAATCCATTTTTATTATATTAAACAGAAAAGAAAGACAAAGAGAAAAATTAAAAAAAGATTTCTATTGCCCTTCTTTTCAATTAGGCTTTACTTCTTTGCTTCAAAATTTCTCTGGGCTTCAATTTCTTTACCACCACACTGTCCGCAACAGACACCACAACCGTTTCCTGTTAGCTTTGACAATTCTGCACCACCAGCGACTTCTTCCATATCGGACAAGTCTAATTTTTCACTGGTTAATTCTTTATCAGAAGCTATTTCTTCACTTGCTGACAAAACTTTTCTAGATTCTTCATCATTTTTCATAATACAACTTTTGTATATTATACCTCCAACCAATTAATATAGAGATAAAGTGGGGAGGAATTCGCCTTTACCAATATTTTGAATCATTACATGTAAGATATCATTCGTAATTTAAAATCACTATAACCGTTCTTTTTGAGATTTACCGGCTCCTGTACCTTTATAGTTACTCTTAGTAACATTGAACTTATAGCGGACAGTAAACCTTATGCTACGCATATCTGGTTCCAACTTCTGACTCATTGTACGGAGCCTTCCCAAATAAGCAAAAGCATCAATAGATCGAGTTTTAAAAACATCATTTCCTTGCACCAACATAGTCAAATGGTCTTTTAGGAAAGTTTTATATATACTAGCATCCACTCCCCAAGTCGATTCATAAAACATATTTTGCTCATATCCTTTACTGTTCCACCCTATATCGGCACTTAACATAAACCCGTGAGAAAGGTCTATTGTATTCTGCCATTCGGCAAAATATTGAGGACGATACAACTTTAAATTACCAGTAGAAGTTTGAGTTTTGTACCACTGCTTGCTCACTCCTACCCTAAATTGAGGGGACCACCACTTAATTGTAGGAGACGCATTGAGAGATATATAAAGTTTATTATAGGCACTGGCATTCTTCATTTTGAACAAACCGATAGTAGGATTCTCCTCCGCATAAGAATCACTCTGAAAGATAAAATCGTCCTGCACATATTGATAACTATTATACCATTGTAACCATTTATATGCCACTATCAACGTTGCGTTGTGAGTGATGGAAGGTTGTAAAAGAGGATTTCCACTCTCATAAGTATATCGGTTAGCATACTCTACATTGCTTCGCAACATGTGATAGCTTGGGCGAGTAATATCCGACGTATAATTGAATTGAAATTCCACCTTGCCCACAGGCATGGAAAGGGAAAGAGAAGGAAAAAAATCAGTATAATCTTTGCTTTGTTCATCCTGACGCACACCTGCCTCATAATAATCAGATGCAACGTTCTCAAAACGGACTCCTCCCAGAATATTCAATTTTCCAAACAGATGGCTATATTCCACAAAAAGCGCAGTACTATTTTCTTTTATCTCACTGACATCATTCCGTAGGATACCTTCCAGATTATTGTAATCATTATTGCGTTTTGTATATGCATATTCACCTCCCAAAGTAACTTTACCGCCCCACAAAGAATGTATAAAAAGCAATTTACCTGCATAAAGCCTATTACGAGTATCCGTAGTGTTTGTTATCTGTTGCAGGCTTCCCACACCTACTTTATCGGTTATACTCTCTAACACTTTACCACTATCGTTATCCTTACCCCATAAAACATCCATATTAAAATCTATATCCCAACTGCAAATTTTTCCGACATAATAAAAATTGATTAAATGTTGGGTAGATTGCTTATAGGAATAACTGTCACTTATCAAATGTTCATCAAACACATTACCTTTATAGACATCTGTAATGAAGTAGCTGTTCCCCCCCCTATTTGGCACTCGTTGCATTCGGTAACTAGCGCCCAAAGAATGTGAAGGATTAATGATATAATTCAGGCTTAAATTACCAATAAAGAGTTGGTCTTTCGTATTCTTTTGCCTAGCTGTAGAATTTTGATTCCAGTCTACATCCAAATGAGTATTCTGAACGGCCTTATAATTACGCCACCAATAACTATCCGCATAATATAACATTCCTATACAATCGAATCCACTCTTACGGTAATTAAAATTAAGTTGGTCAAGATAAGTCCATTTCTTGTTGTATTTGGCATAAGCACGGTTACTAAAACCGAAGCCTTCGCCTACTACTTTTTTTGTTTGAATGCGAATCACTGCTTTGACAGAAGCTGCATAACGTGCTCCGGGATTCATTATTACCTCTACTGATTTAATGTCTTCTGAAGAAAGTTGGTCTAACTCCGAGGCACTATGGACCTCCCGACCATTAATATAAATCACTGGGGTTCCGCGACCAAATACATTCACTTCGCCACTAGCTGCTGTTACTCCCGGTATTTTGCCCAGCACATCTTCCGCCGTACCTGCTTTAGCTAATACACTACCTGCAACATTAGTGATTAATGCATCTCTTTTTAAACGTACTCTGGGTAAATTTCCTTTTACTACTACTTCTCCCAGCAATAGCTGATCACTTTTCATAATAAGGTTACCCATGTTTCCCTCTATCGCTTCTCTGTAAACAGTCTTATAACCTACACTAGAGATTTTTATCAAGTAAGATTTACTCGTAAATGGAAGCTGAAGGATAAAAGCTCCTTTCAAATCCGTAGTAGTACCGACTACAAATGTAGAATCTAGCTGATTCAGCAATACGACATTAGCAAATTCCAATGGATGGTTATTTTCATCTATCACCATCCCTTTTATATTTTGGGTATATCCTTTTAGGGACAACACAAACATTAAGGATAAAATTACATATTGCTTCATAATAGATTATAAATTACGTATTCTTATTGACTATTTAACGTCGTATTTCATATAAGTAGCAAGATACTATACTTGCATATTTCTCATTTTAATAACTCTTATTAAAGTTATACTGCAAATGTAGTCTCCCTCACTCCAGCATCTCAGGACTCCACTAAAAATTATCAATTACCGGCTCTAAAATTCTTTCTAAAACACTTTTATTAAGAGTTATAATCTCCGCAGTCCCATGTAATTCCACTGCATAAGGTATTTTTTTTCCGGTAGTAGTCAGCAAAGGGTATGGAAGCGTCACTTCTACAGCGTAGTTCTTTTTTGCCGGAACATACAAAATAGCATCTACTACTCCTACAAGACTCCCGTATGAACGAACCGGATATTCATCCAAATTTATCATCACACGATTACCTTTGCTTAAACCGGGAATTTGCTTATAGGATAAAATCATTCTTCCCATGGGTTGGTTCCTTGCCTGAGAAACTATCGAACAGATGGTATCTCCTATAGTCAACTTCTGCCCGATAGCCCAAGGAGCCCCCATGACCACCGTTCCTTTGCTTTTGTTCTGAATAATATACTTTCCTTTCCAAATCTCAATTTCATTAAGTAACCGTTCATAAGCAATCTTAATATCCTTACGGTTTAGTTCCTTCTGAGCTTCATGTTCAATAGATAAATCGAAAAGCTTTTGCTCAGTCCGGATAATAGCTAATTCATTGATGGCTTCATCTTTTTTGAGCGTCATCAATTCTTTATCTACCAAACTTTTCTTTTTATGATAAACATCTAGTTTTTCATAAATCAGACAATTTTCTATAGCTACCAATAGTAATTCATAGGCTTCTTTCATATCGCCCACTATTAATTCCGTAGGAAAGTCTGCCAAATAATGTACGCGCCCTGTTTGCACATACTTTTTCAGCAACACTAACGACTGTCGAAGAGTTTCCATATCTTTATAAGAAGACATGTTTTTAATCAATCCCAGTGTATCGTGCTCCGCCACTTCTGCTTGGTCCCGAATAAAAAATTGTTCTACTAAACCTGTGGAGTGAGATAAGACCCATTCTACATTAGACTGATCACCCACCGTGACACGGCTGTAAGCGGTATCAGGATAACTAAAAAATGCAGTACCTACGAGTAATAAAAAGATAATAATATAAAACACGGGGCTTCCTGTACGCACCAGCCATACGGGAGGCGCACCTAATATATCACTCATTTCCCGATTATGAAGTTCTATCCTATCCGATTCTTTTGGCAAATGTTCTTGCAACTGTTGTTTTTCCTCTTCTTTCATCTTTCAATTCTCCTTTACTATTTAATTTCCTAATTCCAATTGATCTTTTACTAAATCATAATAATCACCTTGCTTGCTTATTAACTCTGCATGAGAACCGATTTCTATAATCTTTCCATTTTTCAATACGACTATCTGATCGGCGTGCCTCACGGTACTCAACCGATGGGCAACTACAATCACTGTCTTATTTTGAAAGAATTGATTCAGGTTTTGCATAATTACTTTTTCATTATTAGCATCAAGTGCATTTGTGGCTTCATCAAAAAAGATATATTCAGGATTTTTATAAATGGTTCGTGCTATAAGGATACGCTGTTTTTGCCCTTGGCTCAGTCCGCTTCCGGTGCTGCCAATCATAGTATTATATTTTAGAGGAAGAGATTCTATAAAATCCAGTATATTAGCCATCTTCACAGCATGCAACAAACGTTCTTTGTCTATAGTACTACTACCGGGAGCAATATTGCTGGCTATGGTATCACTGAAAATATACCCCTCTTGCATCACTACTCCGCAATGTTTGCGCCATTCTTTAAAACTAATCTGGCTAAGAGGAGTATTTCCTATTTTAACATCTCCCTGCGTAGGAGGATAAAAGCCGAGCATCAATTTGATAAGCGTAGTTTTTCCGCTTCCGCTCAATCCCACAATAGCAGTAGTCTTTCCTTCCGGAATATGAAGCGAGAGATCTTCAATCACTCGTTTCGATTTGGTACTTCCATACGTAAAGCCGATATGTTCTAAGTGTATCGGCTGGTTTCCCTGAATATCTGTCAAGGTCTCCCCTTCTTTTTCTTCATTGTCTTTCCCATGAATCTCTCCTAAGCGATCGAGACTCAGACGAGCATCCTGTGCTTGTTGCATGAAACCGACCATTTGCTCCACAGGACCTTGCATCTGACCTATAATATATTGTATAGACAGCATAGCACCCAACGAGATTTGTCCATCAAGCACAGCTGTAGCCGAAACAATTGTCACAAGAATATTTTTGACCTCATTGATAAGTAAAGCTCCCGTTTGTTGCCACTGTCCTAATGCCAAGGATTTCACATTTATGCGGAACAAAGCAGCTTGTATGCCTTCCCATTCCCACCTTTTCTGTTGCTCACATCCGGTTAATTTAATTTCTTGCATTCCATATATAAGCTGAATCAGATTGTTTTGGTTAGCAGCCATCTGGGAGAAATTCTTATAATCAAGATCAGCACGCTTCTTCATAAAGAGGGAAATCCATCCTATATAAAGAGCGCTTCCCACGAGAAATATCAAAAATATTTGGAGGTTGTAAATAGCTAGTACAATACTGAACACGATAATGGTGAGAATAGAAAATAAACTGCTCAACACGGACTGGGTAAGAAAATATTCAATTCGTTTATGGTCGTCAATACGACGAATTAGATCTCCTGCCAATTTGGAATCAAAGAAGCGCATAGGCAGTTTCATCAATTTCACTAAAAAATCGGATATTAAGGAAACATTGACACGTGTACTGATATGAAGTAATATCCACCGACGGATGACTTCCACTAAACTACGGCTTAACACTAAAACCAATTGAGCTATCAAAATCAACTGAATAAAATTAAGGTCTCTGTTTCCTATACCTTGGTCTACCACTGCCTGTGTCAGAAAAGGAAATACCAATTGTAACAAACTCCCAACCAGCAATCCTAAAAACAATTGCACAATAAGTCGTTTGTATGGATGCAAATATTTAGCCAGATACCAAAGAGACAATTTCTGATATTTGATAGGCTGGGTCTGATAGAACTGAGGAGTAGGTTCCACCAACATAGCTATGCCTTTTTCCAAACCTCCCTGACGAGTACTAACCCAACATTTCTTAAATTCGTCTTCGGTATAATTCACTAATCCATACGCAGGGTCGGCTACACGAAGGATATATTCCGGTCGATGATTAGAAGCACCTAACCAATGCTTTTTTCTTTCTATCTTATAAAGTACCACAAAATGTGCCTGGTTCCAGTGCAAAATGCAAGGACATTTGGTTTGGGTCACCAATTTCTCAAAAGATGTACGTACCGCTGTAGCTCTTAGCCCAATATTCTCTGCTGCTTCACTCAATCCGAGTAAATTGACCCCGGTACGTTTGATAAAAGATTGCTCACGAAGCTGTTGGACCGAAAACTCCTTACCATAGTATTTTGCTATCATTCGCAGGCATGTGGGTCCGCAATCCATAGCATCCAGTTGTTTGTAGTAGTGAAAATTCATGATGTCGTATTTGGTTAATACAACAAAGAAAGCCGGACAGAATCCAATCTTACTGGATTTTGCCCGGCATTTAAAAAACCCTAATCAAGAAAATTTAGTTTACCCTATTCGGACAGTCTTTTTTATGACATAAGCTACATTGACATTCGCCCGCAGCAACTCCGCCTTGTACTATCTCCATATAATCGGAAGGAAGAATTTCTTTTTTCGATTGACTTACATATAATCCTTCCGGTTCCTCTATATATTCATAGCTATGATTATACTTATTATAATGTATCACCGCAGCAAATTCTTCTTTTAAGTAAGCAAGATATTCAAACAAGGTGCTACGAGAGAATTCCATTTTTTTCGCAAACTGCAACGGAGTTCCACTACTTCTTCTTCGTATTATGCTGTCTATACGCAGAAGCTTTCTAACATCAAGTAACTTTAAAGCCATAATACTTCTATTTATAAGATAAATTCTCCTTCCAAAGTTTCCCCCGGTGTTTCGATAACAAGAGTATAAGAGTTTTCTTCTTTTGAAGGAATCTCTATAGATACGAGAGGCATACTACCTGTGTCGATAAATTGGCTTTCGACTACATCTCCACAGGAAGATACGATTTTCACTTGTACGCTTCCAAGGTTTTCTTGAAAACGGACTTCAATTGTCCTACTTGATAAGAAGGCTTCTACATAAGGAAGCATAGAAACACTGCGCTTAACAGTTGATTTTACGACTGTGAGCAGTATATCTCTTCCCACACGTACATTTACAGAACTCGAAAAGAGTAAAAAGCCAACTAACAGTACAAAATACTTAATAACTTTCATTGTCTACTATGTTTTAATTTGCACAAAAATAAAGAGCCCAAACCAAATATACTAATAGAAACGAGTTTTTATTACATGTACAACCTCCTGTACATATAGATATGTACAACCATTTACTCATTAAACAATCCCTGAACAAGCTCATCCATCGCTTCTTTTCTTTTAAGATTCATTTTCTTGCGAGCACGAGAGCGTTTAGTCATCACAGTTTCCATCTTTATCTTATAAAAGGTAGCAAGTTTGTTGTTGTCCCATCCTAACCGAATTAACATCAGCATATGCACCTCATCCTCTGACAAAGTTGGATACACCTTTCTTAATTTCTGAACAAAATTATTTTGAGATTGATTTAATTGTTCTTCGAGTTTTATCCAATCTTCCGACGTCACTTCCGAAGATAAAGAAAACTCTTCTAACTTCTCTTTTATCTCTCTTTGTTTATGCGAAGGTACGCTAGCCAATAAAGATATCTTCTGCCAAGATTCGGAGTTATTTAAAAGCTGAACCTTCATTTTGTCACGTTCTCTCTTCAATAGGCTTATCTTATCTTCATTTTCTTTATATTTCTTCCAAAGCTTTCTCCAAGACCAATAGACAAAAACTACTATAACAAATAATAAGAATGAAAATATAATTAAGCACATAACAGTTTTGTTCTTTTGAGTTATTTCAGCTATAAGAGATTCTTTTTCTTTAGTGGATTCTATTCCCAATGTATTGATATCTTCTTGAAAGTTTCTAAGAGAATCACCGATAGTACAATACTCTTGAACATATTTCAAGGCCTCTTTATAATTCTTCTGCCCCTCTTCTATTTGAGATAATTTTAAAAGGTGGGCAGCTCGTACTATTAATGGAATATTTTCTTCATGTAAAAGAGGAAGTAAATATACTTT
>JAUUNK010000087.1 GCA_030844565.1 Bacteroides ovatus | reverse complement strand
ATACTAAACTCATTCATGGGGTATTGCTCTTTTAAGAAGTCCTTAAAACGGCTAACCGCAATTTGTACCATGCGAATATCTTGGTATAACTGTTGATATAGGATTGGAAATAGTCTAAAAAATTGACCGTTCTATCTTTTTTCAACCGATAGCCCAACATACTTTCTTTAAACTCTTGTTCACGCTCTGCACGTATCTTTGTGGCAAGCTCCAACGTTTCTTTGTTCTGCTGGCGTTCCGCAGGAGTACGGGGCTTATCTATCAGATACAGACTAAGGTTCTCTTTTCGCCTGTTGTGCTTTACTGCAAACTTGGGCTTGCCTTGCATCTTTCCACTATCATAGTACACTTGATTGCCGTTTTCATCTAATACGGGCTTTTCCTCTCTACCTAAATAATACTCTAAGTAAAGGCTGATTCTACCATCCGAGAGCTTATTTTGCTCTAACTTGGGGTTTTCTTTCGTTTTATTTTCTAACTTTGCCATTGTTTAGAGGTTTTATCCCGATTTAGGTACCATAACCGGGTGATTACGCTAAATAGTTGATTTTCTTTTGTTTTCCGATATTGCAAAGGTACAAAAGAAAATGATATTTCAAAGTGTACTAAAAGTGTACTGAATAACGGAAAAAGGGCAAAATATGGCAAAAATAGAGAAAATAGGAAATATTCAAATGGGTGATAATAAGGAAGATAGATTCTTTTGTTTTCTTATGATTTCTATGGCTTGTACCGGGCCTGGGTACGAAGAAAGAAAGCTAAGTATTGAGTTGTCAACTACTTAGCTTTTTTATTTGCCTGAATTTTCCCTACATTTCCCCCACTTGTGCAATAAATTATGGTTTAATTTTGAAATTTCGGTAACGCTTTGTCGAATTGTAGGACTTTACATTTATAGATAAAATGATGGATTCTTCTTTATCAAATATAACAAAGGGAATACGAACATTCTATCCCGTATCTGACGCCTCTCTAAAATTATTATTTGAAAAATTTAAGAGACTGGAACTTCCAAAGAAATCTCTTATTATAAAAGCTGGAGTAATAAACAGATTTGCATATTTTATAGAGAAGGGATTTGCCCGTTCTTATTGTCTGCACGATGGAAAAGAAACAACTATATGGTTTTCTCGTGAGGGTGATATAACATTTGCGATGAAGGATTTATATCATAATGAACCCGGATATGAGAATGTGGAATTGTTGGAAGACTCTATACTATATGCAATTAGTGTAAAAGATTTAAATAATCTTTATGAGACAAATATCGAAATTGCAAATTGGGGGAGAGTTATCCATCAAGAATGCTTGTTATATATGGATCAACATCATAATGCCCAATTATATCTATCAGCAAAAGAGCGGTATGAGATATTCCTGAAAGAACTACCCGATGTAATCCACAGAGCAAATCTGACTTATATAGCCTCTTATTTAGGCATAACACCACAATATTTGAGCTGTCTACGGGCGGAATGGTAACTTTTTAATATAGATGAATTTTTAGATTGGCATAATAGGCTACTTTTGTTGAAAAAAACATGATGATCGATTCACTCACCTCATTACGCTTCATTTTCGCTATGATGGTTTTTGGGGCGCATTGCTATGTTATAGACAATTTTTTTAGCACACATTTCTTCAAAGAAGGATTTGTAGGGGTTAGTTTTTTTTGTTCTGAGCGGTTTTATTATCGCTTATAACTATCAGCACAAGCTGGAAGAGAACAAGATAGGCAAAAGAACTTTCTGGGTTGCACGTTTCGCAAGAGTTTGCCCCTTACACTGGCTGACGCTGTTTGTAGCAGCTATTTTAGGAAACTACGTTGTGGCATCCGGTATGATGGATTGGCTGGCGCATTTTCTGACTTCCTTGACCCTCACAAATGCCTATATTCCCAAGGCGGATTACTTCTTTTCATTCAACAGTCCTTCATGGAGTCTGTGCTGTGAGCAGTTGTTTTATTTCTGTTTCCCGTTTCTTATACCATTGGCAAAAAAATATAGGCGATTGTTTTATGTATTTCTTGCCATGGCTATAACAGTTGTTATTGGCATGTACCTGACTCCCCCGGAAGAGATAAGGGGATATTGGTATGTCAATCCAATAACCCGTTTTCCTGATTTCATACTCGGTATGTTGCTGTTCCGGTTATATGAATACTTGAAAGACAAGGGTATCACGGCACTGCAAGGAAGCATGATGGAAATCATATCTGTAATCGTGTTTATGTTTTTCTATATGTATGCTTCAGAAATCCCCAAAGTGTACCGTTACTCCTGTTACTATTGGCTGCCTGTGGCTATGGTGCTTATCAGTTTTGCATTGCAAAAGGGCATTCTTTCAAGGCTGTTAAATAACCGTTTGATGATAACGGCTGGAGAAATAAGCTACAGCTTCTATCTGATACATCTTTTCGTATTACTGCGTTATGTGGAATGGCAAAAGACAACAGATTTAATTATAGAATGGTATTATTCCGTGCCTATGCTGTTTGTCATTATCATTCTGCTGAGTATGTTGTCATACCGGTATGTTGAAAAACCAATGAACAAGAAAATCAAACTATTACTCAACAAATAAAAATGGAACAACTTTTGAAAAAAAATCCTCGTATAGAGGTAGTGGATGCCCTCCGTGGCTTTGCTGTAATGGCAATTATTTTGGTTCATAATCTGGAACACTTTATTTTCCCTGTATATCCTGCCAATTCTCCGGGATGGCTTAATGTGTTGAACCAGGGAGTATTCAATGGAGTTTTCAGTCTTTTTGCAGGGAAGGCATACGCCATCTTTGCCCTGCTGTTCGGATTTACATTCTACATTCAGGCCAATAATCAGAAGAAGCAGGGAAAGGATTTCGGCTATCGCTTCCTCTGGCGTATGGTGCTTCTAGTTGGTTTTGCGACATTGAATGCCGCCTTTTTTCCTGCCGGTGATGTACTTTTCCTGTTCGCTGTGGTAAGCCTTGTTCTTTTCCTGACACGTAACTGGAGCGACAAGGCACTTATAATAACTTCTATTATCTTTTTACTGCAACCCGTTGAATGGTATCATTATATTGCAAGCCTGTTCAATCCGGCACACCAGTTACCAGACCTGAAGGTCGGGGAAATGTATACAGAAGTGGCAGCATACACCAAAGCTGGGGACTTAGGAGACTTTTTATTGGGAAACATCACCCTGGGGCAGAAAGCAAGCCTATTCTGGGCAATCAATGCCGGAAGGTTTTTCCAGACTGCTGGGTTGTTTTTACTTGGTTTCTACATAGGAAGAAAACAACTTTTCGTTTCATCAGAGCAGAATCTTCGTATATGGGTGAAGATCCTGATTGTTTCAGCTATTTCGTTTGGACCGCTGTACACACTGAAAGACCTTATCATGAAGAATGATGTTATTGTACAGCAGTCTGCTGGAACAGCTTTTGATATGTGGCAAAAACTTGCTTTTACATTGGTACTTGTCGCATCCTTTGTTATACTGTATCAGAACAGGACGTTTAGCAAGGCAGTAAGCAATCTGCGGTTTTACGGTAAAATGAGTCTTACGAACTATATCACGCAATCCATTATTGGAGCCGTAATATATTTTCCTTTCGGTCTGTATCTTGCTCCTTATTGCGGATATACAGTCAGCTTGTTAATCGGTTTGTTTACATTCTTCATGCAAGTTCTTTTCTGTAAATGGTGGCTTGGTAAACATAAACAGGGGCCTTTGGAATATATTTGGCACAAGTGGACTTGGATAGGAACGGATAAATAAATGTAAGAGGGTGTCAGAAAGGGACACTCTCTTTTTCTTTTATCTATGTTTTCCCCACACGGGCAAAAATATGCTATTAAGTCAGCATTTTCTTTGGCTAAACAAACCTGATACACTACTTTTGAAAAGAAATAAAGCTATTAAATAAAAGTCAATGGAACAAGGTGTTTGGCAAGAGATAGAAGAACTATACCAAGAGTTCCAAAAACTTGGTATCAGAGAAGCGGTGGACTATGACAAGTACTACCTCTACCCTCTTATTACCCACTCCACAGCCATTGAAGGCTCTACGCTTACGGAACTTGATACGCAACGCAGCTTCTCTTTGATGAGGGGGTAACAGCGAAAGGGAAACCACTTGTGCATCATCTGATGAATGAGGACTTGAAGCAAGCCTATGAGTTTGCCAAAGCTGAATCCAATCGCTTTGCACCTGTAACTCCTGCTTTTCTACAAAGGCTGAATGCAACGCTGATGCGTACTACAGGCAGTGTACATAGTGTAATGGGCGGTTCATTCGATTCTTCTAAGTGTGAATTTCGCTTGTGTGGTGTTACGGTTGGTGTTGGCGGACATTCTTATATGAATTATCTGAACGTCCCTGCCAAGATAGATGAACTTTGTGCCATACTGCAAGAGAAGCAGAAGTCGGTGGGAACATTTAGGGAATAATATGAATTGAGTTTCAATGCCCACCTGAATTTAGTAACTATACATCCGTGGGTGAATGGCATCGGCAGAACAGTTCGATTGCTGATGAACTACATCCAATTTTGCTATCACCTTTTCCCGACCAAGATATTTAAAGAAGATAGAGAAGCCTATGTCCTTTCCCTGCGCCAATGTCAGGACGAAGAAACCAATCAACCTTTCTTGGACTTTATGACAGGGCAATTAAAAAAAATCCCTTTCTTTGGAGATTGAGCGATTCAATGCTTCACAAAAGAGAGGGTTCTGTTTTATGTTCTGATACTATATTAAAACAGGAGAAAACAAGAACTACCCATTTACGAATTTAGAGTAAACTTGCATTTGGGAAAGTTTGAACACCCATAAAAAGAACCGTACTTACCTTGCCGCAAAACGAGCTGCCCTCCACATTGAGGACAAACACCTTGATTTATGAGGTTTGAACTTCTGTATTGTCGAGCCTTTGCATTATGCTTATGCTGTTTTAACTTCTTTTTATCAGCCATTATGCGATTCCGGTTAATTGTCCGTATTATCCAATCTATGGTTTCCCGATTAAGAACAGAAGTCCTGTATTGCAAGATAGCACGTTTAAGATTATATCTATTTACAACTATGCTGTTATTGGTATGCACTTTTAATTCCGCACTGTTATTGAAAACGACAATCGGAATAAAAAGTATATCTACTGAACATTTGAGCAGGTGGCGCAAAAATCTTACATGGCCAGCATTTTGCTTTATAGGATTGTAAAATTGATGTTTGCTTTTATAGATGGTTTGTGTCCAGTATTCGCTGTTCTCTCCACCCAAAATCCAGCCTTTATATCCCTTTGTTTCAATCACAAAGACACCATAAGGCGAAACTACAATATGGTCAATTTGTGTTGAATATCCATTACTCTCGAATAGTAAATCATTAAATACGACATACTCTTCAGGCAGCTTCTGAATCTTGTTATTCACAAGTTTCTCAGAATACTTACCTTTCCACATTGGCATCTTCAATTTAATGAAGATTACCACTGCAAAAAAGACAATGATGCCGACAATATACATATTACCGATTTAATAGATTCTTTTTATCCATTTTTACTTGATTCCAATCCCAATTGAACATGCGATCTTCTTCCTGTTACTTTATCCAAAAGAAGAAATTGGTATATGTTTTACTAGTGTTTCAAAGTTCATAGTTACAAAGATAAGTATTTTAGGATTAAAACTTTAGTTTGGGCAGGCTGTGTTTATCGCTTTCTCTTTTAATTTATCTACCGCACGGGTGTATTTCTCCGTATGCTTCAATCCGCTATGTCCTAAAATTCAGTGGGATAACCACACCGCTACTGGCTGAATGTCCTTTAATCTTGCTTTGCTCGAACTTCAATAATCTAAATGATAATGCATAAACCTACATTCTTTAAGAAATATCATAAATATACGCTACTCCAGCCCTTAAATCCCACCATCACTGGAGAACTTCCAAAAAAATGCAAGGAAAGACCATTTTGAGAAAGCTGATTGAAAGTAAAATGAGTGAAATGGGAAGCAGATATTGTGATTATGGCTAATATTTAATCTATATGTAACTATATAGCGTTATATTCTTTTTATGTGTTAGTTTCTTTTTTCTCGTCAAAAAAGGTAACTAGATAAAAATGTCTCGCAAAAAGGAAAATTACCGGCACTTCCAAGGGAAAATAGTCCTTCCTCTACGACTAAAAATTCCTTCCTCTACGACCAACGAGACCTTCCTCACCGACCAACGGAGTCTACCTTTCTATCCTAAAGTGTATATTCTACTAGTATTTATGCAGAAATAAGGTCAGTATTGGAATCTTTATGCATCATTTTATGCATTTTTCCTCTCTGGTTACCAAATTCTCTCTAAAAAAGGATGTATAAATATCCGTAATACTGCATTTTTATGTGTATGCGAAAAGTTAGGAACAAATAGGATATTTTCTACTAACTGTGTCTGAGTATAGGTCGCATTCATATCACCGATTGGCTCCAAGAACAAGTCCGTAGGTTTGCATTCCAGTAAAAAAATCCAGTTTGATACCCTATTCAATTTGACTTTTTGTATTTTTGCGGATGTGTGATAGGCAAACAACGTTTGGGAAATACACATAAATAGGGAGTTATAACACTGACAATAAAGAAATAGATGAAAAGGATTATTTTGTTATTAATGATTTGTGCTTCTGTGTCAGCTTTTTCACAGAGTATAGATAAACGTATAGGAGATGTAATCAATCAGGGGAAATGGCAGGAACTAAGAAAATTATATAAAAATGAGGGAGCAAGATTGCAAACTCCTCTTCTTCATCCATTATCCAAATTCTTTATAAGCCACTTTTATAACCAGCCTGATTCAGCTTTGTTTTATGGTACTAAACTTTTGAATGAATATCAAGGAGCCTTGGGTGGTTCGGTAGGTGGTATAATTTTTCTTATGGCTGGAGATTTTGCGAAGAGAGAAGAATATGATAATGCCGCCAGTATATTAAAACAATATAATGCTGTAGTAAAAGCGAGTGGTATAGATCCTGAACCTATTTTTGTTGCATACGAAAATCAATATAGTGCCATTGCCCAAAAAGGAGGATTTAGTATGTTTCGCCCTCAGAAAGAAATAAAGATACCCATAAGATATTTGAATTCACATACAAAGTTAAGACAGATACGTGTAGATATTCAGTTGAATAACCAACCTCATGATGCAGTTTATGACACTGGAGCAGGAGAAAATATAATGTCCAGACAATTAGCAGATGAGTTAGGTCTTCATGTTTATGATTTTGTGGGAACTGCTATTGCTGGAATAAATGTTAGCAAATCCTCTTTTACAATAGTTGATTCTCTGCGGTTGGGTGACATTGTGTATAAAAATATACCTTTTCAAGTTGTTGATTTTAATACAGGTCATCAGGGGGCTGATTCTGTAATAAAAGAAATAAAGATGAATTGTATTATAGGGGTACGGTCTATGCTGCCGCTCAAAGAGATTCAGCTTGATTTTAAGAATAGACTTTTGAAAGTTCCAGCTTATCCAAGCGAAACACCTCCGTTTTCCCCTAATATTTATTGTTCAGGAGAAGGTCTTTTGGTTATGTCTGTTTTGGACAAGAGAGCTAACAAAAAGATAAACGCCATGCTTGATACCGGATCTGCAATAACCAATCTTACAGCAAAATATTATATGGAGAATAAGCAATTTTTTGACAATATTGTACCTGACGACTCTGTTAGAATAGCGGGCATTGGTGGGGTGAAAATATTAAAGACTATCTCTGCTTCATGGGAGTATAGTATTGATGGCAGCCATTTTATGGAAGAGCCTGTTACTATGAATATAAATGAAGATTCTGATGCCGACGGTGTTTCCAAATATGACTGTCTTTTTGGTCTCCCTTCATTTTCCAAATATGATTGTGTGACAATCAATTTTAAAGATATGTTTTTGAAATTAGAATAAGTGGATAAACAGGTATCCCATCACTATTCTATGTTTGACCTTCCTCTATTTTACAAGGCTATAACTACTTACGTGGAGCCTGGTATAAATTTGTTTTCAGAGGATGGTTTTGAAACGGTGCCAAGAAGTTATATAACAAATTCAAACGTTTTCTTTTCTATTTCCTGCTCGTATTGTTTGATAAGAGAAGCATAATCTAAGAATGCCACTCGATTATGATTCGACAAAGTCTCAAATGAAGAATATCGGATCTTATGTATATATTCGTTTTTTCTTTTCTTATCAGCGACAATCACCATTCGAACATTAAAATCCTGTAAATCATTAAATTTTAAGAGTGAATTTTGTATGTCTGTGGAATGTTCAATTTCGAAAAAAGAATGTGGCATTTTACGCTCATTAAACCAAATAACATCAATGGTTGAACTTCGTTTTACTAAACAAGGATAAGTGTATGCTGGTAACTTGTTTAACGTTCGGATGGTTCCTAACTTAGATTGTATAAACTTCTTGTTTTTGTCTTGGTCAGGAATAAAAGTGCCAAAACCTCTCAAATTACCAATTTCTAGTAAAAGACCTTGGTAATAGGAATGATTAAACTCAATCATTTCTTTAGAATTGAAAGTCTTTTCATTCTCTTCAAGAATACCTTGCTGTTCTAGTTGCTTTCTGTATAATTTCAATGCATACAATCCTGGTTTAATCTTATATATATCTTTATTTTCTTGAACGATACGGCGTATACTTGCGAATGGAGTTTTGGTTTTCCATTCACAGTCTTTAATTTTAAAAACCTCTTGGTTTAATTGTCCTAACGTTGCAATTCCGCCAAGTTTTTTTAGTGTTTCTATTACAGCCTCGTATTGTTTCATCTTTTTATAATCTTGAGGTTCTTATTCCTTTCCACTGTCATCTGAGATACGTTTGTGGAAGGGTGGTTCTCTAATAATTTAGGTATCTCTCCTTAGAAAAGACGTTATGTAAAGATACAAAAGTAATGCTTTTATTACAAAATTAATATTTCAAATAAACTTTTATTGGAATAATAAAGAAGAGACATCCTTCCAAACTTCCCCCCTGGTAACAATAAAAAGAGGGCATATCAATTTTTTGACACGCCCTCTTTTATTGTTTAGCTATGGAATATGTGCGGCTGATAGGACTCGAACCTACACGTCTCACGACACCAGATCCTAAGTCTGGCGCGGCTACCAATTACGCCACAGCCGCAGAATGTTGTAGCTTTATTTGTTTTAGCGGTGCAAAGATAGGAAGATTTTTGAGTTTAGCAAATAAAAATAATGAGAAAGTTGTAAAGAAGGGAATTTATAAGCATTTTGGCTCGAGATAATAAAAAGTAAGATGTGTAGTTTTCGAGCACACATCTTACTTTAAATCTGTTATTCCTTATTTGAGAAAAGATTCATCTGCCCGGTTATCTCGTCAATGATGTCCGATTCACTTTTGCCATGGTCCGGGTCGAGATTCTCCAGCGGCTCTTCTGGCTTTTCTTCTGGTGAAGTTGTAGGCTCGGGGAAACGGGTAGGTTCAAGCTCATTGATAGTCTCTACGGAAAAGGTGGTAATACGCTTTCCTTTTGCTTTGAACCCTTTGACAGCAACAAATTCATCAGCATCAATCACTTGAGGATCGCGGAAACTGTCGTGTCCTCCGAAGATAACTTCCAGTCTCGGATAATATTCATCCGTCAACAAAATCAAGCGGCTATTCTTGTTTTCGCTTATATAGTTTTGTTTGCGGGCTGTTGATTCAAAGCAAAAACGCTTCAAGTAAGGATAATGATGTTGGTCGGCGTCATAGACTGCTGCGGTCCATATCTTGTTGGGATCGAACTTCTCTACGATGCGGACTGTCGCTTCATAGTGATTGCTCAAGTCAAAGTTGGTTGTATAGAACTCTCCCGTATTGAGTACCACTAAGATACTATCGTCGCTTTGGAACTCACCTAGATATTCACCGCGTCCGTCATAGTTGAGGCGGAGCACGTCGCGGTCGAACCAGACTTTCCGACCTCCCAAAGTTGACCCACCCTTTTGCTTCAAAGCAATTTTGTGGACAGGTAATCTAGTAAGGATAACTCCTCGTGCTTGGCGGCCTTTTATGCTTATCTCACTAAAGTCCTGTTCGAAAATGATACGGCGCACGCGTGGATTCGGTTTCAGAGTTACTTTGATGATTTCCGCTTCTCCGTTAGGGTTGGCTGTGAAATAAACAATTCGTGAATCAGGCGTACCTAAGGTTACGTCATATTCACGATCCCGGATGACGGAAGTCACGGCAAAACGTTTAATGTAGTGAGGTCCCTCTTTACCGTCCCGATAGACCATATTATATATAGTGCGCTTATCGTTTTTCTTAAACACATTGACGTAAATCACGTTTTTACCTATAAACTTCTTGTCGGCTACTGGAGTAACCATATATTTTCCGTCTCGATAGAAAATGATAATGTCGTCAATATCTGAACAGTTGGCTACAAATTCGTCTTTCTTTAACGAAGTACCGATGAAACCTTCTTCCCAGTTGATATACAGTTTCTCGTTGGCTTCGGCTACTTTGGTGGCTTCGATGGTATCGAAATTTCGCAATTCGGTACGCCGAGGGAAATTCTTTCCATATTTCTCCTTTAGCATCCGGAACCAGTTAGTAGTATATTCTATGATATTAGCCAAATGATTGTCAATGACGGCAATATCTTCTTTTGTGCGAGCGATGAGTTCGTTTGCCTTGTCCGTGTTGAACTTCAGGATACGTCCCATCTTGATTTCCATCAGTTTAAGAATATCATCTTTCGTCACTTCCCGGATAAACTGGGGATAGAATGGCTCCAGCCTCTTATCAATATGTTTGCAGGCTATATCCATGTCTTTAGCCTGTTCGAATTCTTTGTCCTTGTAGATACGCTCTTCGATGAATATCTTCTCCAATGAAGAAAAATGAAGTATTTCCTGAAGTTCATTTTTACGTATTTCCAATTCCCTGCGGAGCAAGTCGCGGGTGTTATCAACAGATTTTTTCAACACATCGCTCACAGTGAGGAAATGTGGCTTGCGGTCGTCAATAACACAACAGTTAGGAGAAATACTAACCTCGCAGTCGGTAAAGGCATAAAGCGCATCAATGGTTTTATCTGAAGATGTGCCCGGAGCCAGATGAACCAGAATTTCTACATTGGCAGAGGTGTTATCATCGACTTTCCTTACTTTGATTTTTCCTTTCTCTACCGCCTTTAAAATAGAGTCGATTACGTTCGAGGTAGTTTTACCATAAGGAATCTCCGTGATAACCAACGTCTTGTTGTCTATCTTGTTGATTTTGGCACGTATCTTAATGGCGCCTCCCCGTTCACCGTCGTTGTATTTGGACACATCGATGGAACCACCTGTAGGGAAGTCCGGATATAGCCGGAAATCTTCTCCATGTAGATAGTGGATGGCTGCATCGCATAACTCATTGTAGTTATGCGGCATAATTTTGGATGAAAGCCCTACAGCAATTCCTTCCACGCCCTGTGCCAACAACAGGGGAAACTTGACCGGCAGTGTGACCGGTTCCTTGTTTCGTCCGTCATAAGAAAGTTTCCATTCTGTTGTCTTAGGGTTGAATACAACGTCAAGGGCAAACTTAGACAAGCGTGCCTCGATGTAACGTGGAGCAGCTGCGCCGTCTCCGGTCAGGATGTTACCCCAGTTCCCTTGGCAGTCAATCAGCAGATCTTTCTGTCCCAGTTGCACCAGGGCGTCGCCAATGGAAGCGTCTCCATGGGGATGAAACTGCATAGTATGTCCGACGATATTCGCCACTTTGTTGTAGCGTCCGTCGTCCAACCGTTTCATTGCATGTAGGATACGCCGTTGCACTGGTTTCAATCCGTCAATGATATGGGGTACGGCACGCTCCAGGATGACATACGAAGCATAGTCCAGAAACCAGTTCTGGTACATACCTGTAAGTTGATGCTTTACGTTTTCGTCCCTCGCGTCCGTCGGTTTATAGTCTGAATGTCCTTCTAATATCTCGTTGATTTCGTCACTCATATATCAATCTTCGCTTTGTTTTTTAGCATATTATCTTCTTTATATCAAAAAGAAAGATGTTACATGCAAAAATACGAAATTTATTCGGTAGAGCACGAAATGCACTCACGTTTTTTATGATAGTAACACCTTCATTAATCCTTTGCTTTCGTCTTCCAGACCAACAAGGCGAAAAAGACGGAAATTAGTGCTGCACCGATCCAGAAAATGTTGATGTAGGAGAAGTCATAGACTTCTTTACCGTCTATCATGCTTTTGTGACCTTCGATAAGAATACCGCTCATAATATCCTGTATACCCGCTCCGATATAACTGGCAATACCTACAATGCCTAATGCTGCGCCCGAAGCATTTCGAGGAGCAATATCAACCGCCATTAATCCTCCGAGAAAACAGAGTAATACTCCGATAGCGGTTCCAAATAAAATCATAGCTACTACGTCTACCCAAAAATGCACGCCGGGGGTAAGCAAGAACAAACATAGGGCACTGACGTTCATTAACCCGAAGATGAGAGCAGGCATATTTCGGTGACCTCCGAAGAATTTATCTGAAATTACTCCCGAAAACATTGTCCCGATCACACCACATACAGAACTGATGGAGATGATGAAGCTTGCATCCAGAGTAGAGTATCCTTTCTGAGCTTCCAGATAAAATACCCCCCAACTATTTACAGCATAACGACTGATATACATAAATGCGCTGGATAATGCCAATATCCAGATAGCTGGCATACTTAGTGCTTCTCGTTGTGCATTATTAAAGTCTGTCTGACTGATTGACGATTCTTTTTTCAGTTTGGGCTCGTTCACAGGAGGAAGTCCTTCGCTTTCAGGAGTGTCGTGGAAAAAGTTCCAAACAATTAGAGCTCCGATCAAACCGATAATGCCTGCTCCAAGGAAACCATATCTCCATCCAAGTACGCTGACTATGGAAGCGACAATGATAAAGGTCATAGCTTCTCCAATATTATGGCTGGCAGACCAAAAACCGTAAAAAGAACCTCGTTTCTTATCACTAAACCAACGGGAAAGTCCTACTACACATGAAGCAGCCCCCATGGATTGAAACCAACCGCTGATACCCCAAAGGATGGCGAAGAGAATAAACGAATGAATGAAGCCCAAGCAAAGATTAACTAAAGCGGTAACCAAAAGCCCGGTAGACATGAAGTGTCGGATATTACTTCTGTCGGCAAGAAATCCATTAGTGAATTTCCCGATTGCGTAGGTGAAGAAGAGAACGGCGCCGATAACTCCTAACTCCGTTTCTGAAAAAATTCCTTCATCTACAATCGGCTTTTTTATAACATTCAGGCTAAGGCGGCATACGTAATAGATGCCATATCCTGTAAGTGCCGATAAAAAAGTACTCCATTGAAGTTTTTGGAGTTTTCGTGGATTTTCCTGGAGAGTAGGGGAAGGGGAACTGATACGATAGAAATTTATGATTCTTTTTAACATGATAATAGTTTGTTTGTCGCCGGAAAAGGCAATAGTTATCAGGAAGGTGTATCGAAATGAACCGATACACCTTCTTAGTGAGAAATATTTTTAGAAAATAATTAGTAGCTTAAACCATCTTCCCAACCCGGATTTTGGGTCAGGACTCCTTGTGTCAGTACTCGCTGGTCCGCAGGGATAGGCCACAAGTAATCGCGGTCTTCTTTCCAGTCTTTACCATAGGTTACTTTGGGGAAGCCTATAATATAGCCGGAGGTTCCGTTGGATAGAAAAATGTCTTTACCTAGCTTTTTCTTGTTGTCGCATTGTGAAGTAGGTGTGACTTCATAGATTTCCAGATCTGGTTTATAGTCTCCGTCCATGTCATAGGTGCCTGTTCCAGGAATGTAGATTCCGTAATAAGGAATGTATTGGTTAAACATTTGTTTTCCTTCTTTCCAACGGAATAAATCCCATTGTCTTTGTCCTTCCATCACTAGTTCGATTGTGCGTTCGCGGCGTATTTCCAGAATAATGCCTTTATTGGTGCCTTGCTCCACATTAGGATAACAAGTGGCAAGGTAAGTGTCTGGCTTGCTGTTTGCATCTGCAAGAATGAGGTGCGGCATTTTTGCCCGTTCACGGATTTTATTCACGGAAATATCCAAATCTTCCTGTTTCAAGGTACCCAATTCTGCTTTTGCTTCGGCATAATTCAGGTAAACTTCCGCTGCACGCATTAAAGGCCAGTCGGAAGTACTTTTGGCTGCTCCATCGTGTTCTTTGGTACTCACAAACTTAATAGGCTTATAGCCACAATAGGCGCTTAAATCATTAGTAGTAACCGTTGTTTCTCCTTTCTGAATATATTGCGGACAAAGCACAGTCTGTTGCAAACGTGGGTCACGGTTCTTTACTTCCTCCGTATAAAACATCGTTTCATAGCCTTCTTTGTCTGTAAACCGTGTTCCGTCTGCCATCAGATAGTGATTTATAAACCGGCGTGTAAATCCCATTTGTAAGTTGGAAATACTGAACTGTACAGAGTGGGATAGTTGTAATCCTGCAAAGTTGTAGGCTCTTGCCAGCACTACTTCTGTGGCTTTGGCATGGTCTGAACAGAATAAGTCCCGATAAGGTTCTACCCCCTCTTTATATAGGCTGAATCCGCTTTCGTCAATAAACTGTTTGGCGGTGCTTGCGGCAACTTCCAGGTATTTTTCATAATTTTCCAAGCCGTGGTATTTTCGATAAGTGCCTTCATATAGCGCTGCTTGGCTGGCAAAAGCCAGAGCTGCCCATCTAGTGACACGGGTATTCCGGGTTTCGGGACTTTTTCTGGGCAAGTTGTTAGCAGCATCTTCGAAGTCTTTAAGAACCTTGTCCATTACAAATTCACGGCTATCTCTGGCTTTGGTAAGCAATTGTTGATCTTCTGAACCTAAAACTTGGTCATACCAAGGTACATCACCATAACGACGCACTTTTAGATAATAAAAATAAGCTCTGAAGAATTGAGCTACTCCGTTATATTCGTTACGGGCAGTTTCATCCGGGCAATTGGATGAATGCTGGAGGAAGTAATTGATATGACGGAGTTTGGACCAAGACCATCCGGTTTCGCTGGCAGCCGAACGGGTGCCTTCGATGACTTGTCCCATACCTTTGTCGATCATATCGTCGGCATTAGTGCCTGCCGAGGCATCGGGTTCAGCCAGCAATGTATAAAACTGGTTGGTCCATAGTTCCAGATCGGATTTGTTTTTAAAGTAATTTTCTGGTGTGACGGCGTTTTCTGGCAGAAGAGTCAAGTCACAACTGCTAAACAAAGCTGTGACCATTCCCAGAATTAATATTTTGTTGATAGCTTTCATTCTATATCTGATTAATTGTTAATTAAAAAGTAATATCTATTCCCACAGTGTAAACACGGGGATAAGCATATCCCGAGCCGGTATTGGATGAATAAGTACTACTGGAAATAGCCAATTCCGGGTCGATGGTTTTATTGTGTTTCTTCAACGGTGACCAATAGTATAGATTTTCTCCCGATATGTAGATACGTACCTTTTCCAGAATGCGTTTATTAATAGGCAGTGTATATCCAATAGAAAGATTCTTGAAACGCAGATAAGCGATGTTCTGCATATAGCGGTCATTGACTGTTCCGAGTGAACCGCCGGAATAGGACTGATAACCTCTGATACGTGGGAAAAAGGCATTTCTATTATCTTCTGTCCAGCAGTCGTCGGGGAATGATTTTTCAACAAAAGAGGTAGAAGGGAAGGAATAAGGTCCCCAGAAAGAGTTAGCCCCTTGAGAGGTGGAACTGTAAGACGGATACCAATCTCTTTTACCGATTCCCTGGAAGAAAGCAGATATATCGAAACCATTCCAACTTGCGTCCAGACGGAAAGAGTAATTATATCTTGGGGTGGTATTTCCTATGATGCGTTTGTCACCCGGATCTTCTACGGTTCCAGCTCCAGCTCCGATTACCTTGTCATCGTTCAGGTCGGCAAACCGAACATCCCCGGCACGCAGATAACCGTCTACTTTACTGCTGTAAACACGTCCATTTACAGCTTTGTCATTGATTTTGGTCTGATACTCAGCAGCTTCTTTATCTGTCTTGAAAAGTCCGTCTACATGATACCCCCAGATTTCACCCATCTTTTTGCCTACATAATGGTCGGAAATCAATTTATCCGGATTGTTGTATTTGGTGATGGTACGTTGATAATCTCCTAAAGTAGCTTGTATCCCATATCTGAAAGGTTTATTGCCAATTTTAAACGAGTCATGCCAGGAGACAGATAGTTCCCATCCGTTTGTACGTAGGTCGGCACAGTTTGCTTTGGGAGTGGAAGCGCCGTAGACATCCGGTAATGTGAGCGAGGATGTCAGCATGTCGGTTGTTTTACGCACGTAGTAGTCGGCATTTACACTTAAACGGTTTCTTAAGAAAGACATATCCAATCCGACATTGTAGGTTGTAACCGTTTCCCAAGTCAGTCCGGAAGATATGGGGTTGGATATTTTTGCATAGTATGCTTTGCTTTCTCCATCAAAAGTATAGTTAAACTGGTTGTCGGAAGTAATAGTTTGCAGGTATGCGTAATAGGCTACTTGCTGATTTCCCAAACTGCCCATAGAAGCACGAAGCTTCAGGCTGCTCCACCAGTCACTTACTGGTTTGAAAAACTTCTCTTCAGAGATTCTCCATCCAGCCGATACAGAAGGAAAAACTCCCCACCTGTCCCCCTCTGCGAATCGGGAAGAACCGTCGGCACGGCAAGATATTTCAAGTAAATACTTACCCATATAGTCATAGTTAATACGACCGAAATACCCCAATGTTTTATAAGCACTGATATCCTGTGATACGGTGAGCACACTTTCGGGAGTTACAGCCGAGAATGAATCAAGGTTGTCATTAGATAAATTTGTCATTGAAGTGTCCTTGTTGACATTCCGGTAAGTTTCATATTGGCTACCAGCTGTTATTTTCAGATTATGCTTTTTTGCCCAGGTATGCTCGTATGTTAAGTAATAATTAAGTAGGTGGGTAACGGGGAAATATTCATCTTCTTCATAATTGTTAAAGATGCTTCCTGACGTAAAAGTCTGCATCACTCCTTGGCTACGCGAATACTCGAATGAATTATTACGGTAACGGTAAAGTTGTTTTCTTTGCTGATAACTGTAATTGGCGGTAAATGTCAGCCCTTTCAGCAAATTTATATCAATTTGGTTCACTATGGACAATAATGTTCTGGACTTTGTATTATGTCCTCTTTTGGAAGTCAAATAGCCTCCGTCACCTGCTCCAAGTGGGGAATTTGCATAGAGTTGGTTGGTATATTGCACAATGCTTCCATCTGGGTTGAAAGGAACAAATGATGGGCTGATATTTGACTCCAATCGAGCAATGGTCATTGCATAATTAGAAGTGCCATTATATTTATAATTGTTATTGTCCAGACCAAGGTTTGTTGACCATTTGATCCATTTATTCAATTGGGCGTCCATCTTGGCTCGAAATGAATAATCTTTATAGAGATCTTTGTCGATATTGAACATACCATATTGCTGATAGTAGCGACCGCTGATATAGTAATTGACTTTTTTGCCTCCTCCGGTGATAGAAATATTATGTTCCATTTGCGGACGGGTGCGATTATAAAAATATCCGTACCAGTCGGTATTACCATAATAATAGTATTTTCCATCATCTCCGATTTCTACCCAAGGACGGTCCGGGTTTTCCGTCATGTCATTCCGGCGGTCGTAGAGTTTCTGGAGTTCTCCATCTTCATAGAGGAACATATTAACTCCGTTATAAGCATTGTAAAACTTATTGGCGAAAGTTACATAATCATATCCTGTACGAATAAAATCTGTAGATGTGGTATTTTGTGTCCATCCAAAACGACCGTTATAACTGATATTAGCTTTTCCTTTAGCTGTGGTCCTTCCTGACTTGGTTGTGATAAGCACAACGCCGGCAGAAGCTTTTGCGCCATAAATGGCACAAGAGGATGCATCTTTCAATACGGATATAGTCTCAATATCATTTGCATTTACTTGGTTCAAGGGAACCTCTACACCATCGCAAAGCACTAACGGAGAACCGCCGTTAACAGAAATTCCACCGCGAATATTCAATGAATATCCCGATTCGGGAGAACCTGTTCCAAAAGTCAGGTTTACAGCCGGATCAGCGCCTTGGAGTGCATTAGCTGCTGAAACCACAGGGCGATTGTTCAAATCTTTGCTGGAAATGGTAGATACGGCACCTGTCAGGTTACTCCTGCGCTGGCTACCATAACCTACTACCACCACCTCATCGATCATCAAGCTGGAAGGAATCAGTCGAATTGTTTTTGGTTGTGTATCTTTTATGTTGATTGTCACCATTTCGTATCCTACATACGAAATTTCAATTGTGGCGGGAATAAAAGCTTCCAAAGAGAATTTGCCGTCTAAGTCGGTAATGGCTCCCTGGGAAGTCTCTTTAATCATTACTGAAGCTCCGATAACAGGATTCCCTTCTTCGTCATAGACGACGCCGGTAATTGTCCGTTTCTTTTTATCACCTGATTTCTGTGAGATTGCATTCGGCCTCTTGCTAATGATAATACTATGTCCGTTGATGGTATAACTAACGTCTTGACCAACGAATATCTGATCGAGAACCTCTTTGATAGAGGCATTCTTAGCTTGAACAGATATTCTTTTATTCATGTTGATTTCAGTAGACTTGATAACAACGGAATAATTCTTGGTTTTATGTAAAGCTTCTATCGCTTCTTTTACTGTAACATTTTGTAACTGTAGGGTTATATCTTGTGCTAGAATAGGTTGAGAAAAAAATATCATCACACAAGCAAACAAGATTATTGATGTGTATTTTTTATAACTATTAGTTTGCTTCATATCAGGTTACACTACTGCTGTTTTTATTGAGTCGCAGAGGTAATAATAACTACTCCTTGACTCCGGGTTATGGACATTTGTCCGTCTGTATTGAGATTGGATAAAATCTCATCGAGAGTTTCCCCGTTAGTGAAGTAGGCAATATAGGTGCTGTCACCTAGCTTTTGGTCTAATATGATGATTCTGGTATCGAAATAATATTCCAGTTCCTTCATAATATCACTAAGGGGAAGATTACTGAAATAGAATCCTTCGTTTTT
>JAUUNK010000423.1 GCA_030844565.1 Bacteroides ovatus | reverse complement strand
TATGCAAACTGACAGTGTGAATTTAACATATCCACAGGGTTTTCGGACTGACCCCAAAAAGCCACCCTGTGAAGATGAATCGTTACTAATTCGTTACGGTTTTCCGTTACGATAAAAACCGTAACGAATTTATAGGTAAGTCGCTCATTTGTCGAATATTGGCAGTCGAAAGTCATAGCCGTTACGGAATGAACAAATTAACTTTGCAACAAGAAAGGAGTTACGGTATGAAATCGACATTCAAGACACTCTTCTATTTAAAGAAGAACGAACCGAAGAAAAACGGTCATGTAGTAATAATGGTACGTATCACGGTGGACGGTGATCAGGTGCAATTCAGCAGCAAGTTGGATATACACCCCGATAACTGGGACACGAAAACGGGAAGAGCCGTCATCAACAAACAGAGTGCGGACAAGAAAGAAAACCTCAGGGTATCCTCACTTAACAAGACACTGGACGAGATACGTTCGGCCATCACCATGCACTACACACGCATGATGAACGTGGACGGTTACGCACTGCCGGAAAAAATCAGGAACGCATTCCTGGGATTGGAGGAAAAGGAGAAAACACTCATCAGCTACTTCACCCAGCACAATGAACAGTATGCAAAGAAGGTCGGCAAGACTGCCACGCAAAAGACCTACTCTCGCTACGAACTTACCAAACAGCGAATGATAGAGTTCTTGCAAAAGGAATACAAGTTGTCGGACATTCCCGTGAAGGAAATCACCGTCACCCACATCGAGAACTTCTACCTTTATTTGCGTCAGGAATGTGAGGTAAGCAACAATACCGCCATGAAATTTGTACAACGTTTCCATACGATACTGTTGTTTGCCCAGAAAAGCGGATTGAGCTTCATTGATCCCTTCGGGAATTTCAGGTTCAATTTTGACAAGACCGACAGAGGGTATCTCACGCAGGAGGAAATTGACACGATCTATTATAAGGAGTTCAAATCAAAGCGGTTGGAACACGTGCGTGACGCTTTCATCTTTAGCTGTTATACCGGTTTGCCCTACTGTGACATCTATACGCTTTCAAGCGAGGACATAAAGATCGGGGTGGACGGCAAGAAGTGGATTATGAAAGACAGGGGTAAAACCGGCGTGGAATCATTCATTCCCCTACTGCAAATACCGTTGGATATTCTCGCCAAATACGAGGGCAAGTTGAAAGATGGAAGATTGCTTCCGGTAATCAGTAACCAGAAGATGAATGAATATTTGGCGGAGATAGCCGCAATTTGCCAAATCAACAAACGGATCACCTACCATCTCGCCCGGCATTCGTTCGCCACGGAAATCTGCCTTACCAAAGGCGTTCCCATTGAGAGCGTATCCAAGATGCTCGGACACACCAACATTCAGACCACACAGATTTATGCCCGTGTGGTGGACAGAAAGTTGAGCCATGACATGAATATGCTGGATCGAAAACTAAAAAATATGCAAAAAGGTACGGCGCAAAACGCTGTATGAATAAACAAATCATTATATTGTCACACCATTTAAAAAACAACGCCTTATGAAAAATAGAGGATACATCACCATCACCGGTTTGGAAAACAAGGATGAACAACCCATCGTCAGTGTAAAGATAGAGAACGGCAACGTATGGATGACCAAGCACGAACTTGCCCGTCTGTTCGGAGTGTTCGTTCAGACAATAGACGCCAATGTGCGCTCCATCTTCAAATCCCGCCTGCTTTACGACGGCGACGTGACCATAACCGAGAAACAGAACAAAAGCATTGTTACCTATTATAATCTGGAAGCGATCATATTTCTCAGCTTCCGCATCAACACCTATTGCACGAAGCTGTTTCGTGAGTGGGTACTCAACTCCCTGTGCGAGTACAAACGCCTGCAAGAGAAAAAGCCCGAAGTCCTTGTTGTTTTCCATCCCGACAGCAACCGGACTACCATTTCTTATAACTAACGTGCATAGAAACCTGTAAATAGCGAGCCTTACCCGAAAATCCAACGGGCAAGGCCTCTTTTTCTCCCGAAATTTCTATCTTTACGCCAAATAACAATGTCATGATAGAAAACCTCACCATATCCGTATCCTTCAGCGAGTGGAAAATATAAAGTCACTTGACCCACTATTGTAAAAGTGACCTGACCCACCTTTATAACCGAAACTGAGCCACTAAGATTATAATAAAAATTGACCCTATAGAATTACCACATTTCAGTCTTGTTTTTTGTACTTTAAAAAGCATTTTAACCCGGTATTATTAACCGACTAAAAATTT
>JAUUNK010000086.1 GCA_030844565.1 Bacteroides ovatus | reverse complement strand
GTCCCCGTAAAACTTCTTCGCCCATACCAGCATGTCGATTTCCGAGTAATAGCCTACGCGTAAGGGGTCTTTGATGAGCGTGAATCCCGTGTTGTCCCACAATGCTTGCAGGCGTCGGTGTATGAGGTCCTGCATCCGGTTCTTGTAGCGGTCTTCTTTGTCCAGCAGGGCAAAGGTGGCAAAGAGGGTCATCTGCATTTGCTGTGGCAGAGAAAGTCCTGCAGTATGGTTCAGGGCAATCTGCCGGCTATCCGCTACCATGCGGTCGATGAATTTCATTTTTTCCGGTCTCAGCACCAGGCTCGAGTACCGGGTATTCAGGATGCTTTTCTGCTCTTCGGGCAATTGGGCTATCATCTTGTCATAGATATTATCCTCGTGAAGAGCGATGACTGCGTCCCTCCATCCGGTAGCGCCGAAATACTTGGAGAAAGAATACACACATAACGTATTGTGAGGCAATTCCGCCATCAGCGAACGGAAATGGGGAATGAAGGTTCCGTATACGTCATCGGTAATAATCATCAAGTTCGGGTTATCTTTCTTCACGATGTCCACGATGCGTGCCGTCGTTTCGGCGCTCAGGGCATAGCTGGGCGGGTTGCTGGGATTGGTGATGAAGAGAGCCTTGATTTGGGGATTCCTTAGCTTATCTATATCTTCATCGCTATATTGCCAGGTGTGCAGCCCGTCGGGGGTCATCTCGCAGGCACATATCTCGGTGACGTTGAATTGGTAGCGGCGCAGGTGGGGGATTTCTATATAAGGTGTGAACACAGGAATCAGCAAGGCGATGCCATCCCCTTCGTTGAGCAGGAAGTTTTCCTGCAACGAGTCGAAAAGGTAACACATGGCGGCGGTTCCCCCTTCGGTGGCAAAGAGGTCGAAGTTTCCTTTGGGAGGACGGCGGTCGCACATCTCCTGTGCCAGATAATCGCGGACAATGATTTCCGTAAAGTGCAGGATGCGGTCCGGCACGGGATATTGGTCGCCCACTACGCTTTCCGCCCATTCGTGCACCAGCGAGTCCGGGTCGGCGGCATGTTCCATCAAGAAGTAGTTATAGCTCTTTTTCAGCAACTCCGCTCCGGCTTCTTTCTCATTGTCTTTGAGAAAAGCCTCGAAGCGGGCGGCGATGCCTGCCTTTTGCGGGATGCCTGCCACTCCTTCGGGCAGGAAAAATACGCGTCGGCATTCGTTCAGGCCGAATTTCCCCAGCAAGAAGAAAGCTTCCCGGGGTTCGGTAGCTATCCAGTTGGGATTGCCTCGTCCGGCGTTCAGCATGGTGTGAGCCATTTTCTTGATGCTTTCGTCTGCCATCTCTATCAGGCGGTTTTTGAGTTCGAAGGGACTGATGTTCTCCATCTTTTTGGCATAGCTTTTGGTGAGGGCTGTGCCGGTTGTTTTCTTTTCCATATTCTTTTCGTTTATAATTATTGTATCATTAGTACGATAAACACACCCCAGATAATCAGCAGGGTGTTTCCCACGGCGTAGGTCACAGTATAGCCCAAGGCGGGAGTTTCGCTTTCTACGGCGTCTTGCACGGCTCCCAGGGCAGCCGTGGTGGTGCGTGCTCCGGCTGTGCAGCCCAGCGACAGGGCGGGATGGAACTTAAAGAGATACCTTGCCATCAGCAATCCGCTGAACAGAGGGATAGCGGTCACTATCGCCCCCACCAGGAAGAGGATGAAACCCACCTCTTTGAATCCGGTGATAAAACTGGGACCTGCCGAGATGCCCACCACAGCGATGAACATGTTCAGTCCCACGTTATTCAGCACCCACAGGGAAGGCTCGGGGATGCCGCCGAAAGTGGGATGTTTGCTGCGCAGCCAGCCGAATACCAGCCCTGCAATCAGCGCTCCTCCACTCGTGGAAAGGCTGAGAGGCACTCCTCCCAGGTGGATAGACAGCGCGCCTACCAGTCCTCCCAGCAAGATGCCCAGACCGACAAAAATCATATCCGTCTGGTTCGTCGGGCGGTCTATGTAGCCCACGTGCTGTGCGGCCTCTTCCACCTCCCTTTTGATGCCCACCAGTTCTATCATGTCGCCTGCGTCCACCACCGTCTGTGCCAGCACAGGCACATTGATTCCCGCACGTTTGATGCTGCGGATGCTTACGCCGTGCATGAACTTTTGCGAACGCAGGGAGGCAAGCGTTTTGCCGGCAAAGGTCTTGCGGGTCACCATCACAGGCAAAGCTTCCGCAGGGAAGTCGAGCAATTGTGCATCCATCACTTCGGGACCAATCCAGTCTTCTTCTCCGATAACGAATTCCCGCCGTCCGCTCAACACCACCTCGTCTCCCTTTTTCAGCATGAAGTCCGGTGTCACTTCTTTAACTTTCCCGTTCTGCCGGATGCGTTCCACAAAGAGTCGTTTGTCATTGTCCAGTAGATACTTCTCCAGTTCTTTCACTTTTTTTCCTTCGCCAAACCAGTCGTTGCTGATTTTATAGGCACGGAAGACTACGGGGCGCAGTGCCAGGATGAAACCCGGTTGGTCCGCCTCGCTGTTTCCCATTTTGGCTTCCAGCTCTTTGCAGGCGGCTTTCACCTTCTCCAGTCCGCCCAGCATCTTAGGTCCCAGCGTGGCGAGTATCCAGGCAGAGCCGGCAGTACCGAAGACATACGTTACGGCATACGCCACGGGAATGGAGTTGATATAAGCCGTTTTCTGGGCGGCAGGGATACTGAGTCCGTTGATTGTGTCTTCAGCCACACCGATGACGGCGGAGATAGTCTGCGAACCCGCCAGCAGTCCGGCAGCTTCGCCCACGTTGTAGCCCATAATCTTAGCCATCCCCCAGGCGGACAGCAAACTGACGATACACATCAACACGGCAAAGCCCACTTGGGGGAGCCCGTCTTTCTTCAATCCCCGGAAGAACTGGGGTCCTACCTTGTAGCCGATGGCAAAGAGGAAGAGAAGGAAGAACACAGCTTTTATAGGTCCGTCGACCGTAATATTCAGTTGTCCCACCAACACGCCCACCAGTAACACACTGGTGACCGTCCCGAGGGAGAACTTACCGATTTTTAGTTTACCCAGCCAGAATCCGGCAAAGATGGTGAGGAAGATGGCGAGTTCGGGATGTTCCCTGAGTTGATTAATGATCCATTCCATAATTAAGTTATTTAAGTTTGTCCTACTAAAACAGAGGGAATGTAAAAGAGTTTGCGGCGGAGAAATGAATGAAAGGTTTTTTAGGAAGCAAATCAACCTTTGTATGTAGTTAATTGTTAATTTTGCAGCCTTTCAATAAAAACACTTAATCATTTTCCGTATGAAGTCAGATATAGAAATAGCACGCAGCATTGAGTTGAAAAAGATAAAACAAGTGGCCGAAAGCATCGGCATCCCCCGCGATGAAGTGGAAAACTATGGTCGCTACATCGCCAAGATTCCCGAATACCTCATCGACGAAGACAAGGTGAAGCGCAGTAACCTGATTCTGGTGACTGCCATCACTGCCACCAAAGCGGGCATCGGCAAGACTACCGTCTCCATTGGCCTGGCATTGGGGCTCAACAAGATAGGCAAGAAAGCCATCGTAGCCTTGCGCGAGCCCTCTCTCGGTCCGTGCTTTGGCATGAAGGGAGGGGCGGCAGGAGGAGGATACGCCCAAGTGTTGCCGATGGAGAAGATAAACCTGCACTTCACCGGAGACTTCCATGCCATCACCTCCGCCCACAACATGATTTCTGCCCTGCTCGACAACTATCTCTACCAGAACCAGACAACGGGCTTCGGCTTGAAAGAGATTCTCTGGCGGCGAGTGCTGGATGTCAACGACCGCTCGTTGCGCAGCATCGTCGTAGGACTGGGGCCCAAGACAAACGGCATCACCCAGGAATCGGGCTTCGACATCACTCCTGCTTCCGAGATTATGGCTATCCTCTGCCTGGCTAAAGACGTGGAAGACCTGCGCCGACGCATCGAGAACATCCTGCTGGGTTTCACTTACGACGACCGCCCCTTCACCGTGAAAGACCTTGGAGTGGCAGGCGCCATCACCGTCCTGCTCAAAGACGCCATTCATCCCAATCTGGTTCAGACCACCGAAGGGACGGCTGCTTTCGTGCACGGCGGTCCTTTTGCCAACATCGCCCACGGCTGCAACTCTCTGCTTGCCACTAAGCTCGCCATGACGTTTGGCGACTATGTAGTCACCGAAGCCGGTTTCGGCGCCGACCTGGGGGCGGAGAAGTTCTACAACATAAAATGCCGTAAAAGCGGCCTTCAACCGCGTCTCACGGTGATTGTAGCCACCGCTCAAGGACTCAAGATGCACGGTGGCGTCAGCCTCGACCGCATCAAGGAGCCCAATTTGGAAGGTCTCAAAGAGGGGCTTCGCAACCTCGACAAGCACGTCCGCAACCTCCGTTCCTTCGGTCAGACAGTGGTGGTTGCCTTCAATAAGTTTGCCACCGATACAGACGAAGAAATAGACATGCTCCGCCGCCACTGTGAAGAGAAACTCCATGTAGGCTTTGCCATCAACAATGCCTTCACCCAAGGCGGAGAGGGAGCGGTGGAACTGGCAAATCTGGTAGTGGAACAAATCGAAAAACAACCTTCCCAGCCGTTGCAATTCACCTACAAAGAGGCCGACAGCGTGCAGCAGAAGATAGAAAAGATTGCCTCCACGCTCTATGGCGCCAGCGTCGTCACCTACAGCAGCATTGCCCGCAAGCGCATCAAGTTGATAGAATCAATGGGCATTTCCCATTATCCGGTGTGTATTGCCAAGACACAATATTCATTCTCTGCCGACCCCAAAATCTACGGTGCGGTAGACAACTTCGAGTTCCACATCAAAGATATTGTTATCAACAACGGTGCTGAGATGATTGTAGCCATTGCAGGCGAGATTCTCCGCATGCCGGGACTGCCTAAAGAGCCGCAAGCCATGCACATCGACATCGTAGACGGGCAAATCGAAGGACTCAGTTAGTACGCTGCAAGAGAGAGAGGAACAGGGGGAAAGATAAATCCCCGCTGTTCCTGCAGAAACAACGGGGATGGGCATATATAGAGTCCAATGTGCTATTTTCGTATATTCTCTAGCACACTGTAAGATTGCAATTGCCCGTTCTTGCTGTATTCCTCGGAGCGGACGATGCCGATGTTGGGGGCATACCATTCATAGCCATATCCCTCCAGTTTCTCGTTAGGTGTCCAGATATTAATATCATACTTCACTTTTGTGCACTGAAAATTTCCGGCAGGAGTGTCTATATTTTCATTTTTCACAAATTCGCGGTTAGTAATCGACACTTCCGCCCGGTTATTTTTATTTCCTTTCTGGTAGATACGGATCGTTCCGTTGTCAAACTGATTGTCATCCCCTGGATTCATAGGGTTGGAGAAAGCGTTGGGATAGTTCATCAAGTCGCCCATCATAAACACATCCGAGTCAATCATCTTCATCGCGAGGGGGAAGCTGGGTAGTGTGCCCATGCTCATGGTAAAGTTACCGTTGTTGCAGCGAGCAGCCATTTGTCCCGAAGTGAGCGGTTTGCCCGTGGCGTTGGAGAAGGTGTAGCTTGCCACCACTTCCTCTCCGCTCGGATAGTCATACGCTTGGTCCACATGGTAGACAAGGATATTCGACAGTGTGCCATCGGCAGTATAAAAGTTACGTGTGATTTGTTGTCCTTCCTGGTCGGGGAAGAAGAAGGTGCAGTCGTCCTGAGCCATAGCACCGGTGGCGAGGGAAGTTGCCACTACTAAAAATAGATTTCTTAGTTTCATAATTAAGTATAGGTTTATTGTTCGTTTCGGTTATTTATGTAGTAAGAACGAGATTTTTCCTTAAAGGTTTGGGGGGAGAAGTTAAACACTTATAAAAATCTTCCTTTACCTTCTAGCCATCCTTCTTTGCATCTAGTAATAAAAACGAAGAAAATAAATGTTACATTTTTAAGGATTTTGTAACATTTAGTTTTACTTTTGCCGCCATTTAGACCTATTCAAATGAAAAAAGTTTTTTATTAGCTACCTATTCATCTTTAGGAGATAATACCCGTACAGGCATCCGATGTTGTTATCTGAAAGAGTTGAGGGACACCATAATTTGTTTCTATATCCCTCATTCTGAGAAAGTAAATCAAAGTTATCGTGAGAAAGATACTGCTATTTTGGTGAATATGGTAAAGTTGTTGGATTATGAAATGGGGAACCGCGACCATTTACCTGCTCTTTTGCTGGATCGCTTGCATCAAGACACGCCCCAAGGCAGAGAATGGAAGCGCTTCTGGGAAACAAAGACACAAGGGCTTGGGCTGAGGCATTTCCGACTTTCGCTTCCTTCCAAAAAGCCTTTCTCAATAAAAGCCCGCTATCATTGCCTCGAAGAGTTGGAAGAGATGATAATTTATTTCTCGCTTGCCTACGGCGTTCACACAAAGGGAAACAAATCTTATACCCATCGGGAACGGCGCTTGTTAGCTCACATGAGGCATGCGTTAGTGAGGTTGCTCAAAGATACTCCCAGCTACTATGAGTTCGCCCGGAGCAAAGTTCCTGAAAGCGAAACAATCTCTTTTAAGAAAGAAGAACAGGAAATATTCGACCAGCAGCACGACGTGCAACGACTAAGAGTTCTCCCGCTCAACAGTTATGCCCCTCGTTCCCGGAAGTACAAGGAACTGAAAAAGCGGGAAGAGGAAAAATATTTCTAGCAAAACAATAGGCGAAAGTATCTCTAACTCTCCTCCTTTCCAAGGCGGGGAAGAGATACTTTCGCCTTATAAGCCTTTAGCGGTTAAAGTTGTATAGGGACCGTATCCATTCAACAGGTATGCCAATGAAATGGTCGTAGCCTACAATATGGGAATCTAGTGCTATCAAAAGAGTTGCTATGATGGCACCTATAAGAATCAACCAAGTCCCTATTCTATCTAACACCCCTTGGGGTTCCCCGATATATTTTTTTGCTCTCAGTTTTTTAATATGAGTATTCTTTGTGGTCCACTTTTTTTTCTTTTTCGCCATATACTTACTTAGGATTTAATTCAGGAAGTGTTATTCTTGTAGGTTCACCCGCCTGAAATTTTGCAGGATTAGTGTAAAACTCACTCCATAAAATATCCTTCGGTGACATTCCTAGTTTTTCTTGAATAATGTTTTTCCGTTCTGCTAACATATCAAGGATTTCTATTAAAGATTTACCAGTGAAATTTAGTTCTTCTAAATTTTTCTCGATTTCCCGGGCTTTACCTTCATATTCTATTTGCTGTAATGCCAACAGAGGGTCTGTGATGACTATATCTGTGCTTTTCTGCACTATGCCATTCTCTGCATATTTTACAATTGTTGTTATATTGAATAAATTTTCTTTCATACCTTTATAACTATCAAGAAGGTCAATGCCTCCAGATATTCTCATTCCTAGTATATTATTAGAGCTCATTTGCACTTCATTTCCTCCTGGAGTGCTAACAGTTCGTAAAAACGGTTGTGAACTCATAGCTACAGTTTCTCTCAGTCCGGTCCCTGTATAAGAATATCTAGCCACTCGCGCATAATTTTGTGGCTTAACTCCCCCGGGATAAAAGACATACGGATTAGGACGTCCTCCATTTCTATAGCCTCTTCTCACTGGCGGTCTCACAGGTCTGACTTGCTTTCCGTCTGGATCAATATTTCCGACGGGTTCATTCCTACAATAATTATAAGCATTCACCGAATAGCTCTCCTCAGCCAGTGGATCCACCATGCAGAAACGTCCTAAAAGAGGATCATACCTTCTTGCTCCGAAATCATACCAATCCAGTCCGTTATTCCGTTCCAGTTTCTTTCCATTATATTTGTAAGGTTGCACATCAGAGTCACTTCCTCTATACGCGCTTCCGAACGGGTAATTCTTGGTAGGTAGATAACTTTTCGTAACTGGTTGGTCTTCATAGATCGCATTGCCACAATAGGTTGTAAACACCAGTTTTTGGTTTATTGCCTGTATCGTTCTCAGTCTTCTTCCTTCTAAATCATAGAAATGTTGGATGGGACCTCCTTTTTGTCCTGTCTCTATCTGACTGGGTAAATTTAAACAATTATATTTTATCTTGGTAATTTTTTTGTTTAAATCTTGAATTAAGTTGCCATTCCCGTCGTAAGAGTACTCTACTGTCTGCTTCGCTCCATCGAGGAATTCTATGTCGGGGTTGTCGACAGAGGTTGTGGCGGCGTCGTTTACTGCTTGGAGTTGGTTGCTGTTGTATGAATAAGACAGGTCGTCCATGATGCCATAGATGCCCGGGCCGGTTTGTCCGTAGCGCTTAAGTCCCAGGATGTTTCCCGCTTTATCGTAGGCGGTTACCTCTTCATTGCGCCTGCCGGAATTTACGTTCAACAAGTCGCCTTCTCCGTAGGCTGCTTTTTTCAGGCGTGAGAGCTCGTCATAAGAGTAGCGGTAGCCGCTTACGGTTCCTCCTCCTGATGCCCACTTCATGCTACTTACATTGCCGCTGTAGCAGGGTGTGCCCAGACCGTCCGTATAGCTCAGCGTCTGGTAGAAAGAAGGGTTTCGGGTTTCCGTCAACCAATTGCGTATGTTATAGGTGTAGGTGGTAGTCTCCGAATGGTTTCCGTGGGTGCGGGTCAGGCTCTTCTTCCTTCCTGTTTCATCGTAAGCGTAAGTGAAAAAGGTGGTCTCCTTTCCCAAGGTATGCGTTTCGCGGAGCAGCCTTTTCAGATGGTCATAGACATAGTTCTTTTTCAGGCAGAGGGTATCGCCATACTCTTCGCAGGATGCTGTGAGCTGCTCGCTGAAGTTATGGGCGAATTTGTAGGTGGTTATCAGGTCGTTTTGCAGGGTAGTGTGGCGTGTCTGCACCCGCTTGCGGTTGTAGTCGTAGTAAAAGCAACTGTAGAGTGCCTGGGAGTTTTCCAGCACAACGTTGATGCGACCCGTCAGCAAGCCTTTGCAGTTCTGTATTCCCGCCACGCTGTCCGGATACTGTTTGCCGTAGTTGGCATCTTCCTTATAGTCGAGTGAGGCGGTGAATTCTTTTATGTGGTCTTTGTACATATACGTGTCGTAGAAGTTGACCTGCTTGACGTCAAATTGGGATTGGGAGACGGTTGGCGGATAACTGAGAATGTATCCATAGATGGCTTTTGCATCCGAGGGGAGAAAGGCGGCATATACATTGTTCGTGTTGTATGCCTCCCGGTCGGGAGTGCCGTGATAAAGGCCGGAAAGCACTCGTCTTCCCTGTAAGTCGGAGAAGTGAAAGCACCATTCCCCCCGTTTTTTCTGTTCCCCGTCTTGAGTGAAGATCAGGCGGTTGTTCCGGTCGTAGATAGATTCCGTCCAGACACATCCCGGCAACTTCTTGCCAGTACAGCGGTTGCGGTAGTCATAGCGATATTGGTAGGCATATTTATCCAGCATCTGTTGGGGAGATGCGCTAAGGCGGTCGGTGGCGGTGGGAGGGAGCACGAAGCACAGGTTTCCGTAGTCATCGTGCACATAGTAGGTGTCGAGCGTATCCTTTTCGGCAATGTTCCGTTTCAATACCGTCCGTGCCTGCATGTCGGTAAAGCTATATTCCGTGTGACCGTCCTCGTCGGTGGTGGCAGTCACTGTGAGTTGATTGGCGGGATACATGCCTTTCTGCAAGAGCTGGGGGGCTTCAGGCTTATTGCTTGCGGCAAGATAGAGGCAGCAGTCTGTGGCGGTGTTGATGCGGTAGGCATGCTTCACACTGTGTTCGCTGCCCTGCCAGGCTTGCCCGGGTCCCTGTTCTTCTATCAGGCGGTTGAGAGGCGATTCTTCATACACAGACAGGCTATAGGCAACATCGTCCTGATAGATCGTGCGGGCGGTTGCCGCTACGCTCGAAGGGTCGGTCCAAGAGCCCGCATTGCCCGTAGCGCGGGCGATGGCGAGCCATTGCTTGCCATTGCGTCCCAGAAAGTCGTAGTCGTGAGTAACAATCAGGTCCTTGCGGGTGGGCGAAGCCTTGTAGCCAATCTCCTGCACGGGGCGTCCCAGATGATCGTAGTAACCGATGCGGTGTATGGCATGGTCCAGGTAAGAGAAGCTGGCAATCGTGTCGTTGGCAACGGTAGGGATAACGGTCCGGATATAGTTTCGGTCGGCAGAAGGGGTATAGTTCTCCTGCGCTTTCAGCAGGGTGTCTGCAAAGAGGCACACCAGCAATGCTATAATGAATTTAAAGAGTCTTGTTCTCATAAGTTTTCCAGGGGTGTTTATTCGTTAATGAGGTGATAGTGGTTGAGTTGCAGGATTTCCCGTTTGCCGTTTTCTCCTGTGCGGTAAACTTGTTGCAGGCGCTTTTTCGTATCATACTGGTAGTAGAGTGTCTTTCCGGCGGGATTGGTTTCCCGAATCATTCCTATTCCCGTCTTATAGGCATACGTGTAAGCATGTGCATGAGGTAGTCTCAGGCGGATGAAATCTACTTGCGGGCTACCTTCAGCATCGTGTGCCGCCGCTTCGGGAGCTTTTGCCATAGCTGCTCTCACTTCGTTGTAAGAACTGTTCTCTACCAGTGCCTGCAAATACTGCCCGTAGTAGCCCCAGACATAAATAGTGGGCTTTTCGTCATTATGGCTTATTTCCAGCGGATTGCCATAATAATCGTAGCGACCATAGTCGGTTCGGTGTATCACTTGTCCGTCTGGAGCATAGTTCACAAAGCGTTTTGGGGCCCAGTGGGCTCCTTTTGTCGGCAAAGAAAGTATGGGACTATACACAGTGGAGTCCCTTTCCATCAACTGTCTGCCTCGGGCGGTCCCCAGATAAGAGCTGATTGCTGTAGGTACTACCTGCATGCGGAAAGTGTCCCGGTTGTAGCGATGCGAGTAAGTAGTAATTAGCGTATCTCCGTCTGTTTTGGGAGAAGCGTTTTCTGCCAGATAGCCCTCGGCATCATATTTAAAGAATTCTTGTTTTCGTGCCGCCTGTCCGCTGGGAACACTCGTGGAAGTTACTTTCTTCACCGGGGCATACTCATGGAAAGGTTCGGCAACGAAGTGGCTATAGAGCCCTGTGCCCAATCCGAAATGAGGAGCAGCCGTATACTGACGCAAACTACACTTCTGCTTGTTTTGATAATCATACTGATATTCTGTCTGTGCCACCAAGTGCCGTTGTGCGTCGTAGAAACTTTCTTTCACAATCTTCCCATATCTCATGTTGAGGTCGCGTGTGGGATGTGCCAGCAAGTTGCGGTTATAGTTGCGGGTATCGGAGTTGACATACGTCACGTCGGGGTTGAGGAAATTCACTGTGGGGTCTGTGGCATAAGAGAAGTCGTCTGTGTAGTTATAAGAATAAGTAGCTATGTAGCCGTCAAAGTCTGTCGTCTTATAAGGATGTGCTTCCGATGTGCTGCCCGTTACGGGGTTCACGTAGTGCTCTGTCACCTGCGGATAGCGTATGTGCACCGAGGGATAGGGGAGGTCGGTTATACCTTCGCTGTCGAAGCAGATAAAATCTATCAATTCAGTTGTGGTTCCGGGTTTCCTTCTGAATGCCAGATACTTGTAACAAGGTATGTAGGTCAGTTCGCCCATATAGGTAATGTATCCGTAGGTGTAGACGGTCTTTTTCACAGGTGCATCTTGGTCGTAATGGGTCACAGCGCGGATGCGTGCTCCCCCTGCTATGTCGTATTGCTTTCCTTCGGGATATTTACCTTTCAGATAATAAGATGTAGCCCAGGTACGTTCGGGTAGTTTTGAGTATTGGTGACTCTCGTATTCAAACGTAGTATATCCTCCCGTGGGCAGATACATCTTTTCCAACAAACTGTAATCCACTGCCTCCCCTGTCGGGTTACGGTCGTCGCTGGTGATGGTGTAGTCCTGCGGATGAACGGGGTCGGGTTTCATGGCAGGGACGATGCCCCGGTTCTGCCGGCTTCCTCTCCAGAATCCCCAATGGTCGATGTTATAGGTGAGCGGACTGGGGGCGGTGAGGCCGGAGTTCGCCTTGTATTGAAAGCGGTAAATCCCTTCGCGTGTTTTCACACTCTCGAGAAACATGCGTTTGCCACATTGGTAGGTGTAGTTCAGCGTAGTGCTTTCCACTTCAGAATCTATTAATTCTACGGCATCCAGTTTTGCTCCGCAGATGTAGGGGAAGGTTCCTTCGTCCGAAGCCTTTCCGGTATAGGAGATATGCTGGTCGCGCAGCGAATAGTGAAAGCGGATACCACCCTGATCTGTTTTGATGTGGTCTAGCAGCGCCACTTTGGTGAGGGTATATGAAGGCCTCACCTCTGGTTCAAAAGGCAGGTTAGTCATGTACGAGGCGAGGGGTGCAGCGCGATACGCCTGATACTTCGATTTGCCTGACAGGCTGTAGTGTAAGGCTGTTTCATCCCTTTGGGCGGGAGTCTTCTCGTACCGGATATTGTTCAGTCTGCCTGGCACGAGGTGGTAGTCAGGATCCACATTATCGCGATAGACGAATTTCATCGTTCTGCCGTTGGGAGCCATAATTTCCGTCAGATAATATGCAGTGATTTCATTGCGGGCATAAGGCGGGTTAACGATTCCATTGTAGAAGAAATCTTTCCATGCCAAGGCATTATATTCCAGCGAAGAATATCCGTCACCGCCAAAGGTGTAAGTGTATCCGTCGTCGGTAAGTATGCGGATGTGCGTATCTTGCGGAGCAGTGGAGAAGAAAGTCTTCATGCTGCTCAGGTCTACTTCATATTTAGCGCCGTCATAGCCCATTGCGCTTACAGTTCCGTCGAAGTTAATCATAAATTTCCCCGAATGCTTGCCAAAGGAAAAGTAGAACACGTCGGCAGACGGTTCGATGTCCTTTGTCATGCCGGGGATGGTGGGCATACAGGCGTTATCGTCGTTCTGCTTGTATTTGGCATATTTATGAGGATTCTGTTTGTAATCACTGAGCATGACGTTGGTGTTGAAAACCCCCTTTCCCAGCACGCTGAGAAAACCGCTCACGTAGCTACCCACCCCGGCATCGGCGGCGATGGGCACTTGGGCGGCGTCAATGTCGTCGGGCACGCCGTTCACTTTGCGGTAGACCACTCCGCCCACGTTGAGCATCCAGTCCCTGCCTACGTAGTTGTCCACTTCCCGCGGGCGGAAACCTGCCGAATGATAGGACAGCGACACGGGGCAATCGAAATCTTTGTCTTTCCACCTCACCAACGGGATGTTGAGGCTGACGGCTCCTGTGCTCAGGTCCACCTGAGTTTGGTCGTGGCGCATGATAGTGGCAATCTGTGGCGATTGCACCGAAGGGTCGTGTGTGGAAGCGGGCAGAAAACCGTCTTGGGCATGCCCGGGGAGGATGGGGAGGGAGGCAAGGGCCATATAAAGGCACGCCTTCGCTAGCCTGGATGTATTTTTTCTTTTCATTGATTGTATATATTTAAGTGAGGATAAGATGAATAAATGGAAAAGAAGGGAATGCACAGCAATGTGCAATTTAGGAAAGGGGAAAGAGAGAAACGAAGCCAGAGGGTAGGGCCCTTACCCCCTGGCTTCGTTTGTACTAGATGTTCATCGCGTTTTTAGATGTTCATGGCGTTGCCGCCTACAATGCCCAGCACTGCCGAAGCTACTGCGATGACAATTTTGAGAACCATGTCCCACATCGTCTTTTTGTTAGCCATACTTTGTTGTTTTTAGGAAGGGAAACACGCCTGAGGTACTTTAAATACTTCATGTGAAGTACAATCACTCTCTGCCGGCCTCTCCGCGGCAGTTCGGAGTTTTTGCCGTCTCCACCTTCTCGGGTGGGAAAGCATGCAGCCGGCTAGCCCAGCGGGTCGGGAGCTTCTCCTCCGCCGTCGTTTCCTCCGGGGTCAGGAGCCGGGTTGTCCGGGTCAGTGGGGGCTTTCTCCCCTGTTACGCTCACTTTACCATAAGATAAAGTCTTCAGCACATCCTTGATACCGTTGCCGGGACGGAAACAGATGCGGGCATTGCGGATGACGCTTTCCTTGACATCCTTCTGGTCTGCCACGCCCGAGCTGCGAAGGCTGACCTGGAACGAGCCAATCTTGCCCAAACGGACAATCTCGCCCAACTTAAAGCAATCCATCATCTCCGTCTCCAAGGCATGAAGCACTGCCACCACGTCGGTGGCATTGACGGTGCTTGCCCGCTCGATGCGTTCCGACATCTCTTCGATGTCCACATCCCTGCTCGCTTTGGCAAAGGCATAATACAAATCGGGACTATCCCGGTGCGCAATGTTCTTGCGGCGTACACTGATAAAAGGAACAAATCTTGCCATAATTCTTTCTTTCAAATTAGGGTTTCACAAATACTGTTTTTCTACTTCTATAATAGCTATTCATTGAAGATCCTTTTTTTGTTATTGGATGTTGCAAAGATAGTCCTCCGGCAGAGGTGCATGTCCCGAACTGTCCCGACCCGTCCCGCAAAGTCGGGAAATGACGGAAAATGTCTGTTTTTGTCTCGCCCGACAAGAAAGAAACCGACAAATGTAGTAGGAAAATTGGTAGAAAATATGTATCTTTGTTACATATTAAAGCACTAATAATCAAAGATATGAAGAATGAAGATAGGGAAGAAAAGAAGAATATCGAGTTTGAACTCCGGGCTTATGACAAGGTGGAGCTTGCACAGCTCTACTGTCCCGGACGAACGCCGGAGGCGGCAGGAAAGACCTTGTGGAGATGGATGAAGAAGTGTCAACCGCTTATGGACGCGCTACGCAAGGATGGATATGACAGCAGCCGGCACCGGTTTCTCAAGAAAGAGGTACGGTTGATAACGTTGTTTTTGGGAGAGCCGTAATCTGCCTACAAGCCCGCCGGAATTTTCCGGCGGGCTTTTTTTATTTCTTGGGCAAGAGAGGTGGAAGTCTTCGCCGGGAAATGTGTTTCTCTTGGGCGGGAATGTAAAAATCATTGCCCAAGAAAAGTTTCACCGCCAACCGCCACTACCGCCAACCGCCACTTAATGGTCATTTGGCGGTAAGTTTTTTAATTTTCTTGTACTTATCTTCCTCTTTATTAATGTAATGCATCTCCACTAGTTTACCTAAGTACCTACAGGCGCTACGCTCACTTATTCCCTTGGTCTGAGCCATCTCTACTGCCTCTTTGTAACTAAAAATGCTTGGAAGATTTGCTATGACCGGACGCATGCGGAAATATGATTTCATTTGCTTTGCCTTGACTGTTTCGCCGGGCAGCGACGAAGCAATCAGCAAGCTGTGGGATATGGTAGCTTTTATGATTTCCATAGCTGTGTGGAAGTCCTCGTCTGTGCAGGTATATTCCTTCATGCTCATGCAACCTTCGCATTTGCGCAGGGCGGTGAGCACGCTGGCTATGCGCGTCACCATCAGCGCAGAACGCAGGATGATGGAACCGGGAGCTTCGGCTTGCTCGCTTGCCACTTCGGTGAGAAGGTGGTCGAAGTAGGCCGTATGCTCTTCCCATTGCTTGTCGGTGAACACCACTTCGGTGGGCGATTGCTGAAGGAAGAGAAACTTCTCTAACAGTTCCTTACCCAACCGCTTGTACAGGGTGACGTAGTTCTCGGCGCCTTTGATGGGAGCTGCCGAACGATACACCCAATGGGCTTCGCAGGTGTAGACGGTGAAACGGGGATAGAGCCCGTTCTCCAGGGAGCGCACAAAGCTGGGGAGCTGGTTGGGAGTGCCCGACAGGCAAAGTGTGAGACGAGGGACTTCGGCCCGTATAAGCTCTTTGTCGTTCTTATAGTCAGTGGCTACAGATTCGTGGTGAAAGGCTGCGCGAAATACGTCATCGTGTTTTCCGTAGTCTTGCCTGAGAGAGCCGGAAATCATGTCGAGCTCGCTGGCATTGATGATAAGCCCCAGGTCGGCGTTCGTCCTGAGACGGCAGATGATTTGGTTGCGCGAAGTGTTGGGAGCACCGCAGAGATAGTAGTAGTCCGGTTCTGTGGGCATGGATGAAGGAGCGGGAGACACGGGGGCGTTTCCTTTTTTCTTTCCCTGCGGATGCGAGGCGTCTTCCCATGCCTTAAGTTCGGTTTCATATATTTCTTTCTTTCGCTTGTTTTCTCCGGCAAGATAGTTGTTGATGCCTTCGGGAAGCATGGCCGCCAGGGTGAGCACTCCTTTGCCGGCAGCCGAAGGGGCGATGATGAGCAAATAGAGGTGAGGGCTGTAGGGACGTTGGTCGTAGACAATACGTACCCCGGGCAGGCAACCGCTCAGGTTGACCAGTATCCCCAGGAGCAGCATATCCCTTTCGCGGCAGGTGTGGGCGGGGACCAGTGCTTCTTTTATAAAGTCGGGGAGGGTGAGGTAGACTTCCGGCGGAATGTGGGGCATAGCTGCTCTTAACTCTTCATTTTTTATGGACAAAATCTCTTGTTCCTCTTCCTCGTTTCCATCTGGAGTGACCGTATAGGTGGCGGTTGGCGGTAGTGGCGGTAAACTGGGGGTGCTTTCGGGGGTGTATGAGGAGTCAACGTATTGATAACCAGCGAGTAAATCTTTTGCTAATTCAGACATGGTGTATCCGTTTCCTACAATATCAACCGCCATAATATTTGTTAATTTTTCTATTTCTTCTAATGAAAAACCTTTATGTCTCGCCTTTCTTCCGAGGGTTAGCATGGTGGCGTGGCGATTGCCTTTCTGCCAAGAGTGATACTGGGCAAAGGTGCGGACGAAGGCTTCAATGTATCCGCAAGCCTCCGTTGTGGGAGGGAAGGGAGAAGCTTTGCCACTGCCTGTCCGGATGTTTTCCGAAGTGGGGGGAGCAAGCTGGCCGAGCGAGGGATCGGCGGCAAGTTCTTCTCTCCAGGGGTAGATTTCGGGGCTGGGGTTGTAGTATGCCCCGGGGTCCCATACGCAGGAGCAGGGCTGTGAGATGCGGGCACATTGGGTGTCGCAGGGATGGCCTGCCAGGCGTTCCAGTGTGCGTTGGCAGATGGCGTAGGCAATGGCATACTCGCGGAAGTCGCGGGCGTCGAGGTAGACGAACGCTTTCAGCCCGCGGCCGGAAATGGTGGTGTGGACATAGGCGACGTAAGGCAGGCGGGAGAGGATGGCTTTGATTTCTGCCGTTCGCTCATTGCTGTGGTCCATGTCATACATAGCCAGCCCGCTAAGCGTTTCAAGGTTGGCGGCGGCATGAGTGGAGTTGGGCCGGCACACCCCTTCCGCGATGACTGCGGAAAGAGATTCTTTTGTGTTACGTGCTTCGTTCTGTCGGTTAGGGTCGTCGAGAAGAGCGCGGTAGGCGAGGGTAATCGGACGCCAATGCGGGCTGATTGTGTCCAGGTAGAACTCCCGGAGGTTGATTACCGTAGAGCCCTTGCTCCAAAGTTTGTGAAAATGAGCAAAGCGGAATTCCGGTTGCTCTGGGGGATTTTCGTTGTTTGTTTTCATATCATAAATAAAATTTCGGGCAAAAGTAGAGCAAAAGAATAGGGGGTGAAAATGTTAAAAAGTGAAGGATAGCGGGAAATCCGGATGTATCACTGATGGCAAAAAAATGGCTCAGGGATACCTGACGGCGCATTTTAAAGAAGTGGCAGTTGTGCGAAAATAAAAATTAGTGACACAAAACCGGTGGTTTTGCAATTTATAAAAAAATTATAGGCAGTGAAGGATAATTTATATTGATGGGAGAGTTTGTACCCGGGAAATAAATAAAAATGAAGAGCAAAGGCGAGATTTCACTCACCTTTGCTCTTCATTTCTTCTGAATCTGGCATTTGCCGAATGGAGCCTTCTTAGCGGGAAGAGCAAAAAGAGAACCAGCCTTTTTTCTTTTTTTTCTTGTAGTTGTCTTCTTCAAACTCTTTTTGGCTGTATATCTCCTCAAATGTTTTCTTTTCCTTTATCATCTGATATATTTGCCCCCAATCGGGCAAACCTCCCAGATTACGGTCGTCAATGAACATATCAGCTTTAAGCTTACGGGAGAAGCCATGATGGCCTTTTTCTTCCTCGGGATAATCCTTATTGACCGAATAAAATTCTAATCCCCGTGCCCGGCACCATTCTACTGCTTCGTCGAGCAGTTCTCCTTCACGTACACTCCACAAGATTAACCGATGTTTATCTTGTTGTAATAGTTTCAATGTTTCCACTGCAAACGGGATTTCTTCACCGATGCGAGGATAACGATGTTCCACGATTGTTCCGTCAAAATCTACAGCTATAACCATAATTTATTTCAAGATGCGTAATTTCAGGCAAAGATACAGACAGTCGGTGGAAAAAACGTAACTTTGCGTTAAATTAACATTTTAAGCATGTATGAGCCGGACAACATACTGTGCCTGCTTTGCCGGAAAATCCCCCGTTTCATCGATAAAAAGAAGAAAACAAGTCGGAGAATATCTCCTTTTTTATGTATATTTGCCGTCAATTTGCTATAAAAATTGATAGCATCTGCATTTTAAAAGATAGATAAAACATGAAAGTGAAATTTATAAGTCTGGCAAGTGGCAGTAGTGGGAACTGCTATTTTCTTGGTACAGACACTTATGGAATACTCATTGACGCAGGAATTGGCATCCGTACCATAAAAAAAGCATTAAAAGACATCAACGTACCGATGGATATGATACGCGCAGTATTTGTAACCCATGACCATGCCGATCATATTAAAGCGGTAGGAAATCTTGGCGAGAAGTTGCACATCCCCATTTATACCACAGCCCGTATTCATGCGGGAATCAATAAAAGCTATTGTATGACGGAGAAGCTCCATACTTCGGCGCGCTATTTGGAGAAGCAGGAACCGATGATACTAGAGGATTTCCACATCGAGTCTTTCGAGGTCCCTCACGACGGAACCGACAATGTCGGATATTGTATTGAGATAGACGGGAAAGTGTTTTCTTTTCTGACGGACTTAGGAGAAATCACCCCTATCGCCGCCAAATATATATGCAAAGCGAATTATTTGATTCTCGAAGCCAACTACGATGAGGAAATGTTGCGTATGGGAGCTTATCCCGCTTATCTGAAAGAACGCATCGCTAGCCGGACGGGGCATCTGAGCAACATGGCCGCTGCCGAATTCTTAGCTGAAAACATAACTCAGCATCTACGATATATCTGGCTTTGCCACCTGAGCAAAGATAACAACCACCCGGAATTAGCTTATAAAACTGTAGAACTGAAATTGAAGAATAAAGGTATCCTTGTAGGTAAAGATGTGCAACTGCTTGCTTTAAAGCGAAGTACACCTTCCCAGTTGTATGTGTTCGATTAGAAATGAGAAAGATTGCAAAAAAAAGCTTTCGAAATGTTTGGCTAAATGAAATAAAAGTTCTACTTTTGCAACCGCAAACGAGGAAATAAGCACTCTTAGCTCAGTTGGTAGAGC
>JAUUNK010000085.1 GCA_030844565.1 Bacteroides ovatus | reverse complement strand
CGTAGATGATACCTACCGGAATACCAATACCCAATACAAGCGCAATAAGATAAATCAACTTTCCTTTGGGAGATACAGGAATATCATCAGCAATGGCTTCGTCGATGATCTTGGCATTGTTGGCGGTTGCGGCCAAGGTAATAGCATTTTCTTCGCGTTTCTGCAACAGCATCAGGTACAAACCTGCTTTGATTTCCTGCTGGCGGGAAATACTTACCAACTGGCGTTCCTGTCCTGGCGCATCACTGATTCGACGGTTGAAACGATTTGCTTCACGGTCTAAATCGCTCTTGGTGATAAGTAATCCTTGCAGAGTACCTTGGATGGTTGCGCGAACATTAGCTTTCGTTGCGCGAATACTAGTATCCAGATTAACGATAGCAGGGTTGTTTTCGGTAGAAGTGCGTAGCAAACGTTTCCGTTCGATGATTAATTCATTGTAACGGTCGATTTGCGTGGTTAAGCCTTCATCTTTCAAGCCTACATTGCTGGGTAGTACTTCGTATTCGTTGTTAGGGTCTTCGATATACTTGGCTAAGTCCCGTACAAGGCTGATTTGCGTGCCGTTTTCTACGCGTTTCTTTTCATATTCAGCATTGCCGGTCAGTGCTTGCTGGGCATCGCTGCTCAGGTCAGTCAATTTGGCGTTACGTTTAAAGGCTTCGAGTTTCTCTTCCGTACTACCCAACTCTTTATTGATGATGGCAATGCGGCTATCGATAAACTCAGCTGTCTTTTCAGCTATTTCGTTTTTATCATTGTTCGTATTACGATTATACATCTCGAGCAGTTTATTGATAAAATCCTGACCGCGTTCGAGACTGGAGTTCTTCAAGGATATTACTGCTACGGAAGTCGTTTTAGAAGTCGGTTCTACCGTCATGTTCTGAAGATAATTTTTGGCAACCTTCAACGGCTGGGTGATAGTAGCCGTAATATGGCGTGGCCCTGTTATTTTATCTTCCTCTTTCTTTTTGTACTTATCCATGATGGAGTCCGGTGTCTGTACAAAGGTAAAGGTACCCTCGTCAGTGGGAAGCACAGCAGGGAGTTTCTCGAAATGTTGCTCATATTCGATGTCGTCCCCTATCTCTATATTTACGTCCAGACTACCTTCGGGCATCAGTTCCATGGTGATTTTTGCAGGTTTGGGGAGCTTGTCAGCTTCCTGCGGAGTTAGATTCACACGGATGGGAGAACTCTTATATAAATCTTGTGAGGGGAACTCGTCTTCATCTTTATACGTAGTGTAAAGGTTCAGGCTATTCACCACTTCTTTGATGATAGTCTTGGAACGCAATACTTCAATTTCGTTGTCGATGTTTTGTGAGGAAGAAATAAGGCCTCCCAATCCAAGGTCTTCCAGCCCTGTGGCAGTACCGGTGGTTCCTCCCTTCTTATCATCTTTAATGATGATAGAGGCGGAGATGTTGTATACCGGTGTCGCAAAATGCAAATATAACCAAGCCCCTATCAGACAGGCTATGACAGAGCCGACGAACCACGGCCAGTGGATGGCATATTTGAAGAAAAGCTCTTGAATATCTACTTTTTCTTCTTTTTCTTCACGTGTCTCTTCGTACGAATTTTCTTTCATTTTCTTGTTGTGGAGTTATTTTAAGATATTATATAATAAGCTGGCTAAAGACACGAGGATAGAGGTGGCGGAGAACCACAAACTGGTACTGCTACCAATATCAGAGTTACGTGCTTTTGCTTTGTTCGGGGTCACATAGATAATGTCGTTTTGTTGGAGGTAATAATATGGAGAAAGCACTGTCTCGGCTTTGTTCAGGTCGAGAGTAATGATCTCTTGTTTACCGGTTTTGTCTTCACGAATCAGTTTTACGTTATCACGCATACCATATACGGTCATATCACCTGCCATAGCCAATGCTTCGAGAAGGTTTACCTTCTCGTTGGAAATGGTGAAAGTTCCCGGACGGGTTACTTCCCCGATAACAGATATTTTGTAATTTATCATACGCACTGTTACAATAGGTGGTTCTTTCATATAGGGTTTCAGTTTGTCGATAATCATACTTTCTGCTTGTTTCTTGGTCAGCCCTCCTACATGAAGTTCACCTAATACTGGAAAATTAATTATTCCATTATTGTCCACCAGATATTGCTGGAGTACGGGTTGGGTAGTAGTGTAATTTTGGTTGAGGTTTACCGGGCTGGCTACTGTCAGGTTGAAGGGAGCCGCCAACTCGGGGTTCGTACACGAAACGACAATCGTCAACAAGTCTTTAGGCATGATGGTAGCATCATACAGAGGACGCTGTTGAGTAGTCTCTTTAATTTGTTCGGCATCCTGCAAGTAAGGAACCTTCTTGTAGGATTGACATGCCGCCATCAACAGGGGCAGGAACAATAGCAATGTAATTCTGTTAATCTTTCTCATTCTATCTTGTAATCTTAGTTTTTTGCAATTTTATTTGGATTTTGTTTTTGTATACCTTTTTGTTTGCGGATAAGTCAATAAGCTTCTTTCTCTCCGCGGATGGCATTGTATACGGTTTTATAGATAATAAATAAGTCTAGCATAAAGGTCCAATGTTCAATGTACCAGATGTCTCTTTGTACACGTCCTTCCATTTGCCAAAGTTCTTTGGTCTCACCCCGGAACCCTGTCACTTGTGCCCAACCTGTGATGCCGGGCTTAATAAAATGGCGCACCATAAATTTATTGATGAGATGTGAATATTCCTCCGTGTGTTTTAGCATATGAGGGCGGGGACCTACTATTGACATGTCTCCTTTGAGCACATTGATAAACTGAGGCAATTCGTCAATGCTGCTTTTACGAAGGAAGTCGCCTACCTTCGTCTTTCGGGGATCATGTTCGGTAGCCTGCAACGTGTCACTTTGAGCATTCACTTTCATCGAACGGAATTTATAGCACCAAAATTCATGTCCGTCTTCTCCGCTACGTTTCTGTTTGAAGAAGACAGGTCCTTTAGAACTGAGTTTGATGGCAAGACCTGCTATTACATATATAATAGGAAACAATGTGCAAAGAAATAGCGATGAACAAACAACATCGAATATACGCTTCAAGATTCGATTCTCTATTTGTGAAAGGGGTTCTTGACGAATACATAGGACGGGAACATTGCCCAATAACTCAAACCACATACGGCGTTTGAGGTAGTTACGGACATTAGGTACACTGAAAAAGCGTATCAAATGGTTCTCGCAGTAATTGACGATAGGAATGATTTCTTCGCTACGTGAAGAAGGAAGGCTACAATAAAGCTGGGATACCCCGTTTTTCTGTAAATAAGAAACTACTTTCTTCGGATGCCCGAGATAAGGTACGTTGGACGGAAAGTGTGCGGAAGGGATGTCTTCAAAGTAACCTACTACACGGAATCCGGAGGTAGGATCGTCTGTCATTTCATGGTAGAGTTCTACCATATTACTATTACTTCCAACAAGGACGACGGTGCGGAAATTTCTTCCTTTCTTACGGTAAAGCTTGATGATACCGCGGAAAGTAAGTCGATATGAAATGAGGCAAATGGTAAAAAGGACATAAAAAAGGATAAAGAAACGAGCTGACAAATGATTAAAGTTGCAAAATGTGAGCACACTAATGAAGAGAGTGGCAAAAAGCACCATATTGCGTATTGCCCTCCATACAATTTGCTCCGGACGAACTACACGATGATGCAGAATAACGCCCGATTGCAGATTACATACCAAATAACATAGATTCAAAAGAACCAAAACAAGCGGAAGAGAACGCATAAAGTTCACTTCGAAAAATCTGTCGCCAATTACGTTATATAATATAACGAATAGGGCATTTAAAATAATCAGATCTCCTAATATAACTACCGCCTTTATAGCCTTATTGAATCGTAATATTTGCCTCATGCGTTTTTTGATATTACAATTATACCCCCGTTTTTGCTTGACTAATACTTGTTTTCTTTCCTTATTTATTGGAGAATGAAACAAATATCGTTTATTTTACGGGCACAAAAGTAGAAATAAAATTTCTATCTCACCAAACAAATAATAATTTTTTTTTAAAAAACCTGTATTCATCCTTTAATTGAGAATCGCTTCATCTCATATTTGGGGTTCTTTTTGAAGCTTTATCACAGATATATTTGCTGATATAAATGTTAAAGGTTAATTGATTGATTTAGTTTTTTTATCTTTTTCTTTTTTCCCTGAAATGCTTACCGTTGAAATGCCTAGGTTATTATCTTTGACAGGTATACATGGCAGGCGGATAGATATATATTAAATGCTTAAAATTATGGTAATAGCTTATTTGAGAGTAAGTACAGAAAAACAGTTCTTGGAGAATCAAAAAGAGGAAATCTTGCGATTTGCACAAAAGAATAATCTGAAAATTGATAAGTGGTACACTGAAACAGTGAGTGGCAACGTGAATGCCAAAAATCGAAAGTTGTCCCTGCTGCTGCGGAGTGTGAAAGAAGGAGATACGTTGATAGTCACAGAAATTTCCCGATTGAGCCGTACTCTTTTGGAGATAATGACTATTTTGAATTCGTGCATTAAAAAAAAGGTGGTGTTATACAGTACCAAAGAGGGCTATGTGTTTCGGAACGATATTAATAGTAAAGTGCTGGGTTTTGCCTTTGGGTTAATAGCGGAGATTGAACGTAACCTCATATCGATGAGGACTAAAGAGGCGCTGGCAAGAAGGAAGCAGGAAGGAATGGTGCTGGGAAGAAGGAAAGGATATACACCTCAAATAAAAAAACTGCATGAGAATAAAGAATTTCTGTTGCAGGAAATGGATAAAGGAAAGAAACAAGCGGTGCTGGCAAGAGAATTGGGGGTGTCGCGAACGACGATGTTTCGTTTCTTGAAAGAATGCCGGTAGCTTTTCTACCGGCTTTGGCAGGACTTAGCTGATTATAGTATGTTGTTCTGCTTTTTCTTTTTTTCTTTTATGCAGGTTTTTCAGTTCGAAAGCCAGCATAATACGAAAGATACCAATAATGAGAAAAGTAAAAGCAATCATGTATACAGCATATAGAGCACCGATAGCGGGTTGCCATAAGATAATGAAGGAGCAGATAATAGCAAGAATACCAAACGCCATGTACCATCCCCATTCTCGGGTTCCATATCGTTTAAGATCAATCGAGTAGCCGGCAGCGGAGAACCCCCGGAACATTAGCCAGAAGGCTATGATAAAGGGAATAACTTCCATGCTAACCAGAGGATAAATTACAAGGTAGATACCTAAGATGAGGTCGATAATTCCACCTGCCAGATACCATCCCCAACTCGATACTCTTTGGCGGTTGGTGATTGCGAACATAATCTCAAGGATACCGCTGACAAGCAAGGAAATGCTAAAAATAATGCTAAGGGCCACGTAACTGCTTAAAGGGGCGAACATTAGGCAAAAAGCTACGATGACATATATTATGCCGAGTAGGAGAGAGGCCCACCAATTCTTTACCGAATGGCTGATTTCGTCATAAATTGTTTCCATACAAATCTAGTTTTTTAATGAATACTCTAATTTGAATGTGATGATAACAAACGGGATTCACAAAAAGTTTCCATTGAACCAATCGCCTCTATAGATTGTTTTATCTGTATACAAACGAACTTTAATATTGAAAAAAGCATTATGGCAACAACAAATTTTAAAGGACAGCCGGTGAAACTTATCGGTGAATTTATACCGGTAGGAGAGGTGGCTCCCGACTTCCAGTTAGTGAAAGCAGACCTGTCTCCTTTTTCTTTGAAGGAACTGAAAGGGAAGAATGTGGTTCTGAATATTTTTCCAAGCCTGGATACGGGCGTATGCGCAACTTCTGTACGGAAGTTTAATCAGATGGCTGCCAATTTGCAAAACACGGTAGTATTGGCCATCTCTAAAGACTTGCCTTTTGCCCAGGCAAGATTCTGTACAACGGAAGGTATTGAGAATGTGATTCCTTTGTCGGATTTCCGTTTCTCCGACTTCGACGACAGTTATGGGGTGCGTATGGCAGATGGTCCGTTGGCAGGCTTACTTGCACGGGCAGTAGTAGTGATTGGGAAAGATGGAAAAGTGGCTTATACCGAACTGGTTCCAGAAATTACGCAAGAGCCGAATTATGAAAAAGCTTTGGCTGCCGTGAAACAGTTGGAGCAGTAAGAGGCTGTTAAATGTTATAAAGAAGTTGACCTAATAAGAAACGGATAGAACAAATGCAGTTTATTTTTGCATGTCTATCCGTTCTTGTTAGGTTGTGTTTTTTTTATTTCTTCTGAAAACCTTTGTATACGAGGAAACCAACGATGATTATTCCTATGGCAATGAAACCATAGCCTATCTCATGGCTATACTGTGTAACTTTCGCTAATAATTGTTCTTCGCTTTCAATTCCCGGTACGGTGGAAAGGTAATATCCAATAGCAGCTAGAATACTGTTCCACAGTCCTGCTCCTAAAGTGGTATAGAGGAGAAATGTAGTCACTTTCATGCGCGCCAATCCGGCAGGTATTGAAATGAGCTGGCGGACAGCGGGTATCAGACGACCGATGAAAGTGGAAAGGGCGCCATGGCGATCAAAGTAAACCTCGGCATATTTCACTTTTTCTTCATCTATAAGGCACATGTGCCCGATACGGCTATTGGCAAAACGATAAATCAACGGACGGCCTAGCCACATAGCTAGGTAATAATTGATGAGAGCACCTATATTAGCCCCTACCGTGGCAAAAAATACCACTAAATAGATATTCAATTCCTCATTGACTGCCGCTTTATAAGCAGCAGGGGGAATAACTACCTCCGAAGGAAAAGGAATAAATGAACTTTCAATTGCCATTAACAGAGTAATGGTCCAGTAGTTTAAATGGTCGAGACACCATTGGATAAAAGCTACAGATTCCATTTGCTTTATTTTTTATTTACTTATTATTTTATTTGATTATTATTTGTATTGTCTATGAGGTTTTTTACCCGAAAGAGCATATCTTCCGGTAGGGAGTCTATTTGCTGGAGTTCATCATAAAGTTCTTCCAGATCGACGGGGCTGTCAGTAAGTACATTGTATTTGAAGAAGCCTTCCCTGTCTCCCGAAAAGATGGCAGCCAGTGCCAGTTGCCGGTCGATACCGGGATGATTGGGAGTTAATTCTTTGACTTTTTTCAGGCAACGATAGGCTTCTTTTATCATGTTTACTTCTTGATAAGCTTCGCTTATTAGCATCCATGTCTCTGCGTCCGGGGCTATTTTCAAGGCCTTTTTCCATTCTTTTTGTGCTTCTTCAACTTTTTCTTCCAGAATATAGGTACGTGCATCTTGCATGTATGGTTCAGCTACGCCCGGGTCCCATTCTTTGAGAAGTTTACATATCTGATGAGATTCTTTGAATTTTTTCATGTTGATGACGCACGTAAGTTTATAATAATAAACATCCTTTGCAAACTCATCGTGTGATCTGGTGTAGTATTGAATAGCTTTATCAAATGCTTCGTTGGCTTTTCTCCATTCTTCCTTTTGCACATAACATATCCCGAGAAACGTATCGAGTATTCCTTCAGGCAGAATATCTGTGTTTTGCGCTGCCTGATAATATTCTAATGCTTTTTCCATATTCCCGAGTTGTAGGAAGCAATGTCCTTTCATTACGATAGCTTCTGTAAAAGTATCATCGGCTGCCAAGGCAAAATCGAGTGCTTCAATCGCTTTTTCATTTTCGCCGTTTATAAAATAATTTTTAGCAATTCCCATCCAATAGACAGGATTATAAGGGTCTTTATCAATTAACTTGTTAAAAATGCGATTAGCTTCTTCCCGCTTATTGGCGTTACACATGCAATCAGCAAGGATATTAAGGTATTCTTCATCTTCCTCATCTCCCTGATAAGATTCTAGTAAAGTTATTCCTTCTTCCGGATATCCTGCTTGAAGATAGAGTGTCACTAAAGAAAAAAGAACTTCTTGGTTGTTTATTTGCTTGAAAGTCTCTTCTATAGCTTTGGCTCCTTCTAAGTCGTCTTTTGCAAGACAAATTTCTATTTTTATGAGTTTTACGTCTGGTGAATAGCTATCTGGTAAAGTTTGGGCACATTCTTCGGCTTTGGCAATTTGCTCTGTATCCAGGTATAGATAGATTTGCTCTATTTGCAGTTCTATATTTTCCGGATGTAGTTTTGATCCATAATCTATGGCTTCCTGTGCTTCTTCAAATCTTTTATCAAAGGAGTATTGTGCGACAATATCGGCTAATTGGCAACCGTCCAGATATGGTAATTTCCCTTCTTTTTTCCCATCTTCATACTGAGTAATGAGTTCTTTGAGTTCAGAGTCTTTGTCAGACCATGAATTTTTTCTTCCCATTTTGGATCTTGTTTGATAAGAGCTAACAAGAATGCCAATGTACCAAAATCGTCCCGGAAGTAAACCTGACGAAAAATGGCAAATTGGCATATATCTTAGTTAGCAACATGTTAATATGTTCTTTATTTGCCTTGCGGTAATCTTTTTATTCTGTGGTAATAGCCGGTATTTTTCCCCTTTGGGAGCTACTAGCTGTTGGATTTATTAATCTTTCCCCACGTGTCTTTGAGCCCTACTGTACGATTAAACACAAGTTTATCTGAAGTTGAATCTTTATCTACGTTAAAGTAACCGATGCGTTGGAATTGCAGGTACGAATAAGGGGGTAGGGTAGCTGCATACTTTTCTATGCGGCAGTCGGAAATCACTTTCAGTGAATCAGGATTAATAATCTCTTTCATAGCTTCCAAAGGCGAACAGTTCTTCGCTTCGCGAATAGCAGCCAATTCATCACGTGGATTCTCGACTTTCCATAGGCGATCGTAGAGGCGGGCTTCTGCTGTCAGACAGTGAGCACAACTTACCCAATGTAAGGTACCTTTTACTTTACGGTTTGCTTCGGGCATCCCACTTCGGGTATTCGGATCGTATTCACAGTAGATTTCTACAACTTCTCCATTTTCATCTTTTTTGCAGCCTGTACATTTTACTATATATGCATTCTTAAGCCGTACTTCTTGTCCCGGCGTCATGCGGAAAAATTTCTTAGGAGCGTTTTCCATGAAATCTTCACGTTCAATCCACAGTTCACGGCTAAACTCGATAGCGTGTGTACCAGAAGATAAATCTTCGGGGTTATTAATGGCTTCCATTTCCTCTACCTGATCTTCCGGGTAATTGGTAATCACCAATTTTACAGGATTCAGTACTGCCGAAACGCGGATGGCGCGTGCATTTAAATCTTCCCGAAGGGCGCTTTCAAGCAAAGCGATGTCGTTGAGTGCATCATAAGTGGTGTAACCAATCTTATCGATAAACTTATGGATAGAGTCGGGTGAATAGCCACGTCGCCGGAATCCACAAAGTGTCGGCATACGTGGATCGTCCCATCCATTTACCAATCCTTCTTTGACAAGTGTAAGAAGATTGCGCTTACTCATAAGTGTGTAGCTAAGATTGAGCTTGTTGAATTCAGTTTGGCGAGGACGATTATCGTCCAAATCCTTATCTTCCTTAAGCCAGTCGATGAATAAGTCGTATAAGGGGCGATGTACTACAAATTCTAACGTACAAAGCGAATGAGTGACTCCTTCAAAATAGTCACTTTGTCCATGAGCAAAGTCATACATAGGATAAGCTTTCCATTTCGTTCCTGTACGATGATGCGGATGTTTCACTACCCGATAGATGATGGGGTCACGAAAATGCATGTTCGGATTAGCCATATCTATTTTGGCGCGAAGCACCATTGCTCCTTCTTCTATTTCTCCGCTATTCATCTTTTCGAAAAGAGCTAAGCTTTCTTCTATCGGACGATTACGGTAAGGGCTTTCCACACCTGGTTGGGTGGGAGTACCTTTTTGTTGGGCTATTTGTTCTGACGTTTGTTCGTCTATATAAGCCTTGCCTTCTTTAATGAGACGTACGGCAAAGTCCCATAGTTGTTGGAAATAGTCGGAAGCATAGTAAACATTTCCCCACTGATAACCCAGCCATTGGATATCTTCCATAATAGCTTCTACATATTCCATGTCTTCTTTAGTGGGATTAGTATCATCGAAACGGAGATTACATACACCGTTGTGCTGGGCTGCGATACCGAAATCTATGCAAATAGCTTTGGCATGTCCGATGTGAAGATAACCGTTAGGCTCTGGTGGAAACCGTGTTTGGACTCTCCCTCCGTTTTTTCCTGCTTTTAAATCGTTCTCAACTGCTTGTTCAATAAAGTTGAGGCTTCTCTTTTCGCCTGCTTCTTCGTTTTTTATTTCTGTCATAACGGTAAGTGTTAGCTCTATTTTGCCTGCAAAAGTAGGACATTTTTTTAGTTTAACAGAATATCTCTGTTCTTTTTTTTATGCTACTCCTATCATTGTCAACTCTATACGCTTTCTTGCTCTATCTACTTTCATAATTTTCACCCTCACTTGCTGATGGATAGACACTATTTCCGTAGGATCTGCAACAAAACGTTCGGCTAATTGCGATTTATGTATAAGACCATTTTCTTTAATTCCAAGGTTGACAAATGCCCCGAAATTGGTTATGTTGGTCACGATACCTGGTAGAATCATTCCTTCGTATATATCTTCTATACTGTGAACATTTTTGTCAAATTCAAATACTTGTAATAAGTCGCGCGGGTCCCGCCCCGGTTTATCCAACTCTTGCAGGATGTCTTGTAAGGTAGGTAATCCTATAGTAGATGTGATATAACGGGATATATCAATTTTGTCACGCAACTTTTTATCTGCAATAAGCTTGGATACGCTACATCCCATATCTTTAGCCATTTGTTGCACGATATGGTAACTTTCGGGGTGTACAGCAGTGTTATCCAACGGATTCTCCGCCATGGGGATTCGAAGAAATCCAGCACACTGTTCAAATGCTTTTGGTCCCATACGCGGAACTTTCATTAATTCCTTGCGCGAAGTAAATGCACCATTCTCTGCGCGGTACTGGACAATGTTTTGCGCTAGTTGTGGCCCGAGCCCCGAGATGTAAGTGAGAAGATGGCTACTAGCTGTATTGAGATTTACACCTACAAGGTTGACGCATTTCTCTACTGTTTGGTCTAATGCTTTTTTGAGTTTTACCTGATCCACATCATGTTGGTATTGTCCTACTCCAATGGATTTAGGGTCTATTTTTACTAGTTCTGCTAATGGGTCCATCAGTCGTCGTCCGATAGAGACTGCTCCGCGTACTGTTACATCATAATCCGGGAACTCATCTCTAGCTATTTTGGAGGCGGAATAAATGGAAGCTCCCTGTTCGCTTACTACGAAGACCGGTATTTTACTGGGAGAAAAATCGATTCCTCTGACAAAACTTTCTGTTTCGCGGCTGGCAGTCCCGTCTCCGATACATATTGCTTCAATTTGATAGTTTTTTACCATTCGGAGTAGTTTGGAGATTGCTTCTGCTTGTTTCCGGACCGGAGGATGGGGATAGATATTTTCGTTATGACATAAGTTTCCTTGAGCGTCGAGACATACTACTTTACATCCTGTGCGATATCCGGGGTCAATGGCCAATACCCGTTTTTGTCCTAAGAGCGGAGCCATTAATAGCTGATGAAGGTTTCCAGTAAATATTCTAATGGCTTCTTCATCGGCTCTTTCCTTACTTTGGGAAGCAAATTCATTTTCTATGGCGGGCTTTAGCAAGCGCTTATAACAGTCCGTAACAGCCTCTGCTACCTGATGTGCGCACTCATTTTTAGCATACACATATCTACGGTGAAGTTTCTCCAAACATTCCTCATCTTCGGGACTGATGGAAACTTTCAGCAGCCCTTCTGCTTCTCCTCGTCGAATGGCTAGTAACCGATGGGAAACGCAGCGGCTGAGTGGTTCAGAGAAATCAAAATAGTCTTGGTATTTAGCCGCTTCCTCTTCTTTTCCTTTTACTACTTTAGACGTGATTCTTGCTTGGCGTTGAAATTGGAAGCGTACAATGTTACGGGCTTTTTCATCTTCGCTTATCTGCTCCGCGATGATATCCCGTGCTCCTTTCAAAGCATCTTCCCTATCTTTAACATCACCTTTGATAAATCGGGAGGCTTGGGAAAGCAAATCATTGTCCCGTTGCATCCGTAAGAGGAGGGCGAGCGGTTCCAATCCTTTTTCCCGGGCAACTTCAGCGCGAGTTCTTTTTTTAGGTTTGTAAGGGAGATATATGTCTTCCAGTTCTATGGCATTCCATGTATTATGGATTCTATTTTTCAGCTCATTAGTCATTTTCCCCTGTTCCTCAATAGTATGGAAAATGGTTTCTTTCCTTTTAGCTATTTCTGACAGCTTATTGTAGTGATCTTGTATTTGTTCGATTTTTACTTCGTCCAGTCCCCCGGTAACTTCTTTTCGATAACGACTGATAAAAGGAATGGTAGAGCCGCAGTTAAGCAACTCGAGAGTTCGGGTTACTTGTGCTTCTGGGATACCGAGGCTTTCGCCAATCATCTTGTGAAATAATTCCATAAACTTTTTTGCTAATAATCGACAAAAGTACATATAATTCTGTTAGAGCCGCTAAGTTTTCAGTATATTTGCACACATAAAAACACGGTTATTATTAATCCCATAAGTGAAATATGGTATCGGGAGTCAAATATATTTTGCTATTTACGATGTGGTGTATCTACTTCTGTTGGCTTTCGGTAGCCTCTGTCGATGCCCATGAGAGGAAGCCAATTTTAATTGTGTGTTCCTATAATCCGGCTGCTCAGCGGACAGCTGCAACCATTTCCGACTTTATGGATGAATATGCTAAGTTGGGAGGTACTCGCGATATACTCATAGAAAATATGAACTGCAAAAGCTTTTCGGAAGCTTCTTTATGGAGAGGAGTCATGACTCAGCTTCTTTCTAAATATCAAGGTGAAAAAGAACCGGGACTCATTGTGCTTTTAGGGCAAGAAGCATGGGCAGCTTATTTTTCTCTTCGAGATTCTATTCCCGGAAAGATTCCTGTGATGTGCAGTCTTATTAGTCGGAATGCTGTAATACTGCCCAAAGATACAACTTCGTTGGAAGACTGGATGCCCGAATCTTTCGATTTCTTTTCTGAACAGAGCCATTTTCCTGAAGTGAAGTCTGCCTTTATAAACGAATATGATATTCCTGGTAATTTTCAATTAATTAAGCATTTTTATCCGGATACGCGTCACATAGCTTTTGTTTCCGATAACACATACGGAGGCGTGGCCATGCAGGCGCTGGTAAGAAGCGAGATTAAGAAGTTTCCTGGTTTAGACCTTATTTTGTTAGACGGTCGTTCCAATACTATTTATACTATTGTGGATAAATTGAGGAAATTGCCTGAGCATAGTGTAATAATGGTAGGGACTTGGCGGGTAGATATGAACGAAGGTTATTTCATGCGAAATGCTACCTATGCTATGATGGAAGCTGTACCTAAGGTGCCGGCTTTTTCTTGTTCCTCGGTGGGGTTGGGGCATTGGGCTATCGGTGGCGTTATTCCCCAATATCGAGCGTTAGGTCATGATATGGCAAGAGAAGCTTTTCGGATGGATAATATTTCTTCGGATAGTGTGGGGCATATTTCTGTTTTAGGTACCTCTACTGTGTTGGATAGCAAGAAAGTAAAGGAATGGTCGCTTGATTATAGCCGATTACCTGGAACAGTAGAGTTTGTCAACCTTCCTCCTTCTTTTTATAAGGAATATAAATATGAAATATGGGCGGGAAGCCTTATCTTTGTCATTCTTTTAGTTGGTCTGCTTATTTCCCTATTGTTCTATTTTCGTACAAAGCGTTTGAAGGATAAGCTAGTGGAGTCGGAACATGAATTGCGAGAAGCCAAAGACCGGGCAGAAGAATCCAATAGGTTGAAAACGGCTTTCTTAGCTAATATGAGTCATGAGATTCGTACTCCTCTAAATTCTATAGTCGGCTTTTCCGATGTGCTGGCATCAGGTGATGCCACCCAGGAAGAACAAGAAAACTACTTTGAGATTATACGCACCAATTCGGATTTGCTCTTAAGATTAATCAATGATATATTGGATATTTCGCGTCTTGAGGCAGGGAAAGTCAATCTTACGTGGGAAGTATGCGATGTTATCCAAGTATGCAATCAAGTGGTGAGCTCAGTAAGCATGTCTCGTCGTTCCGGGAACAAGTTTGTCTTTACTTCTGGTTATAAGCAATTTTCGTTGAAAACTGATGTCCAACGGCTGCAACAGGTGATTATAAATCTTCTTTCCAATGCCGATAAATTCACTCAGCAGGGAATCATTACCCTGGACTTTAATGTGAAAGAAAAGATGGCATGTTTTTCGGTCACAGATACAGGCTGCGGCATCCCTGCGGAAAAACAGGAGTTGATATTTGAAAGATTTGAAAAACTAAATGAATATGCTCAGGGTACAGGATTGGGACTTTCTATTTGCAAACTCATTGTCCAGAAGTGGGGGGGAGAAATCTGGGTGGATAAAGATTATAAAGATGGAGCTAAGTTTGTATTTTTACATCCTCTAAATATAGAAAAAGAATGAAACGGTTGACAACTATTTATGCAGTATTGTTATTCTTGGTGCTTCCCTTGGTTGCACAAGAAAAGGTGGTAAAACTGAAAATTGTGCAGACAAGTGATGTGCATGGTAATTATTACCCTTATAATTTTATTACCCGCCAAGCATGGACGGGGAGCTTGGCGCGGATACATGCCTTTGTGCAGAAAAAGAGGGAGATGTACAAAGATAATCTTATTTTACTTGATAATGGAGATATCCTCCAAGGACAGCCTACTGCTTATTATTACAATTATATCGATACCGTGTCTCCTCATCTTTGTGCGGAGATGATGAATTTTATGGGCTATGATGCCGGTAATATGGGAAATCATGATGTAGAAACCGGACATGCTGTGTTTGACCGATGGATTAGGGAATGCAAATTTCCTATATTGGGTGCTAATATCATAGATACTGCAACAGGGAAAACTTACCTTCCTCCTTATAAAGTACTCGAACGGGATGGAGTAAAGATTGTGGTATTAGGCATGATTACACCGGCTATTCCTGCCTGGTTGTCCGAAAATTTATGGGAAGGTCTTCGTTTTGACGATATGGAGCAGACGGCACGCCAATGGATGAAAGTAATTCGGGAGAATGAACAACCTGATTTAGTGATTGGATTATTTCATGCAGGACAGGAGGCATTTCGCATGTCTAATAAATATAATGAAAATGCTTCTGTAAACGTTGCCAAGAACGTCCCGGGGTTTGATATGATATTGATGGGGCATGACCATGCACGTGAGTGCAAAAAGGTGCTGAATGTAGCGGGAGATTCGGTGCTTATTATGGATCCTGCCAGCAATGGAGTTGTAGTTTCGAATGTGGATGTGACTTTAGTGATAAAGGATGGAAAAATACACAGTAAAAAAATAAAGGGGGTGTTGTCAAATACCAAAAACTATGGTGTCAGTGAAGAATTTATGCAGAAATTTGCTCCACAATATCAAGATGTACAGCAATTTGTTTCTAAGAAGATAGGCAGTTTCTCTGAGGGTATCTCTACCCGACCTGCTTATTTTGGCTCTTCTGCTTTCATTGATTTCATTCATTCTTTGCAATTGGACATTACGGGGGCTGATATTTCTTTTGCCGCTCCACTTTCTTTTGATGCAGAGATAAATAAAGGAGATGTGACAGTGAGCGATATGTTTAATCTCTATAAGTATGAAAATATGTTGTACGTCATGACACTTTCCGGTAAAGAAATTAAAGATTACCTGGAAGAGTCTTATTATGGATGGACCAATCAAATGAAGTCATCGGAGGATCATTTATTGTGGTTTAAGGAAAAACGGCGTGAAGGCGCTGAAGATCGTGCTTCTTTTCAGAATTATAGTTTTAACTTTGATTCCGCTTGTGGCATTGTATATACGGTAGATGTGACGAAGCCCAAAGGGAAAAAAGTAGCTATTCTTCACATGGCGGATGGGACTCCTTTCCAAATGGATAAGATTTATAAAGTGGCATTGAATTCCTATCGTGGCAATGGTGGGGGAGAACTTTTGACCCGTGGAGCAGGTATTCCGAAAGAGGAACTTAAAAACCGTATCATTTTCTCGACAGACAAAGATTTACGGTATTATCTGATGCACTATATCCAACAGAAAGGAAGACTGGAGCCACATGCAATGAACCAATGGAAGTTTGTCCCCGAGAATTGGATTGTCCCGGCCGCCAAGCGGGATTATGATTATTTATTCGGTACAAAAAAGAAGACCGAATAGGTGAGAATTTGTTTTTTTATTGTGGATATAATTATTGCAAAACGTATGAATAATATACAAGGTATGCCTAAAATCGGTATTTCTTCCGCATTGCGTTCTAAGAGGGTGGATCCAGAGAGCTTTAGTGTCATTGATGATGATATTGCCATTTTTGATACAGCGAGTATCATTTCTATTTTTGACGGCCCCTGTAAGTTGGAAGTTGCAGGGGTGGGTTTATGTCTGGAAGGGCATAGTCATATAAATATCAGTTTGCGCGAGTATCAACTTTGTCCGGGTAGGATGATGTCGATATTACCTGACCAGATTATAGAAAACCGCGAAGTGACGTCGGATTTTAAGGGAATCTTTGTGGCGGTATCTAAAAAACTTCTTGAGGTATTACCTCGTATGGGAAATGTGCTTTCTTTATTTCTTTTTCTTAAGGATTGCCCTTGTATAGATATAACCCAAGCGGAGCAGGAAATTTTCAAAGAATACCACTCTTTCATTTGGAAGAGGGTGAAAAATAAAAATAATACGTACAGGCGGGATTCTGTGTTGGGACTCATGCAGAGTTTCTTTTATGAGCTTTGCAACATATTTCGTCTGCATGCACCCACTGTGCCTTCAGGAACAATAACGAAAAGCCGTAAAGAGTTTCTTTTCGAAGAATTTTACCATCTTCTTTCTCAATCTTATCAATCGGAAAGGAAAGTAAAGTTCTATGCCGATCAATTATGTCTCACTCCGAAACATCTTTCCGGAGTTGTAAAAGAAGTAAGCGGTAAGACTGTAGGAGAATGGATTGACGAATTTGTAGTGCTCGAAGCGAAGGCTCTTTTGAATTCTTCGAGTATGAATATTCAAGAGATTGCCGATCGGCTTAACTTTGCCAATCAATCTTTTTTTGGGAAATATTTTAAGCATTATACGGGCATGTCTCCTAAAGAATATCGAAAGAGCAGATAAGACCTTCTTTTAGTAGGCTAAGACATGTAGAAGTTACAATACTCCTGACCTTACACGACTCAAAGTTTCCGGTGTCATTAACAAATAGGAAGCAATATAAGAAAGAGGAGCCCGTTTGATGATTTCCGGATGCTGTTCGAGAAGTAAGTTATACCGTTCGCGTGCAGTTTCAAAGCGCCATGAATCTGCTTTAATTTGAGATACAATCAAGGAATATTCCAGTATCTTGCGGTAAAACATATTAATTTCCCATGATTCTTTAGTTAGTTTCTGTACCATATCATAGGGGAAAAGGTAAACGATGGAGGGTTCCAATGCTTCTACCATGAGTCGGGTAGGCTCTTGTTTAAGAAAGCTTTCAATACACATAATGATACATCCTTCATAGGAGAAATGTTCGGTTACGTCTTTTCCATTCTTATAGTAAAACTGGCGAAGCATTCCCTTTCCCACAAATACTAGTTCCCGGCATATCTGTCCTTCTTTCAATGCAATTTCTCCTTTAGCTATTTCTTCGCGGATGAGAATCTTTTCAAGTAATTCCCGTCCTTCTTTGCTCATTTCCGGGAACCGTGAATTAACTACTGCGTTTACAGTATCTTTTAATACATCCATAGTGTTTATTATCCTGTTTGGTTCGCAAAAGTACTAATTCCAATTGACATATATCAATTAAAGGCGGAAAAATGATGTGTTTTTGTTTTTAATCTCCCTAATAGGAATGCAATGCTTTAAGTCTTATAATAAATGTTATTATCAGAAAGCTTATCCCGCTTTCATCAAACAATCTTCGCTTTATTTTCGTTGGTTAACCAGTATAAAGTAGTAGCTCTTTTTTTTAAGAGATATAATAATCAAAACCCGAAAATTATGAAAAAGTTTTTATTGTTAGTTATGTTAGCTGTGGCAGCCGTATGCGTGAATGCCCAGACAAGAAAAGGCGAAGGTTCCATTTTAGGGAACCTTGGTTATCAAACTAATTATGAGAGGTTTGCACTGGGCGTACAAGGGCGTTATGTAATAGCGAATAATCTTCGTATTGCTCCGGACCTTACCTTCTTTTTCCCAAAAGATAAAGTGACCGGTCTGGATGTGAATCTTAACTTCCACTATGTATTTAATTTCAGCGAGGATGGTCAGGGCTTTTCTGTTTATCCTTTGGCAGGAATTGGTATGCAAAACAATTTCCGTGGAAAAGAAACAATAGAAGTAGACGGTCAGACTGTTGAAAAGAAACGGGATAATACGACTAAGTTTGCTTTCAATCTTGGTGGCGGTATTACTTTACCCATTTCCGCCCGTAGTTACTTGAATGCCGAAGTGAAGTTCATGTTTGCTGATGAAGATAATGTGGTACTTCTTTTGGGATATGGATATAAATTTTAGCTATTTTCTTTGATTTGTAGAAAAGCCTGAAGTAACTTGAAAAAGTAATACTTCAGGCTTTTTTATGATTTTTGTATCACATAATTTAATTTCCTCCTTCCATGGAAGGTATATTAAATGAATTTGTTGTATCATTAAAGTAGTAGTACTTTCCTTTTTCGAAAGATAAACCATAAGGATTTATTGTAATTACACTTTTGTTTTTTCTGGTAATTACAATTTTATCATTCGATTCAGCTTCACGATGTATGAATGCGTAAAATATATTATCGACTTTTTTGAGACTATATGTTTGATATATTCCGTTCATATATCCACAATATTCTATTGACTGTGTATTGGCAGCATCAAATATTAACATATATGATGTGTAATTGGCGGTTAATTTAATAGAAGTTGTCTCTTTGGTAATGGTCACCTTTTCATTGAAGGAAAGAGCTAATGAATCAATATACTGGTTAGTATGTTTAGGAGCGGAGAAACCTTTTACATTATAGATTCCTTCGAGCAATCTGACTCCATCTTTTGTATCCCAATATCCCTCCATTGTTGTAGCCTTCGGTGTGTCTTTAGTTCCTAATGTAAGTGAATAGGAGGTGGGAGTTAACAATTTAGTCTTAATATATTTGTTATAAAAATCAGAGTACAAATCCGCACCTGCTTTTGTCATACTTCCACTTTCCCAGAAATTGTAGTCAAAATTTACTACTACTTCTTGAGGAAGGCGATTTTCTGGTTCTTCATTGCTGCAACCAATAACAATGAAGGTTGCTAATGCCATTAATAATTTACTTCTCATAATTATGATTTCATTTTTAGGGAATAATTCTATAAAGTTAGAATGGGTCACCTGCAAAACCCTGTGTTTTCTTTCTTTATTGGCTTTTAAATCTTACC
>JAUUNK010000422.1 GCA_030844565.1 Bacteroides ovatus | reverse complement strand
GAAAGAAAGGAATCATTCTCGATAACTTCTCGTTGCGTGGCAGTTCCGGTCTTTCTCTGCGGGGCATTCCTCCACAGATGTTGAAACAGTTTAACCGTCAACGTCCTTACGACCTCATTATCCTCGAATATGGTTTGAATGTAGCTACCGAACGGGGACGTAATTATGATAACTATCAAAAAGGACTGCTCACAGCTATCGAGCATTTGAAAGAATGTTTCCCACAAGCAGGAATCCTGTTGTTGAGCGTCGGCGACCGTGATTCTAAAAACGAGAACGGTGAACTTCGTACCATGCCCGGTGTGAAGAATCTGATTCGTTATCAGCAGAACATTGCTGCTGAAAGCGGCATTGCATTCTGGAATATGTTTGAAGCAATGGGCGGAGAGGGCAGCATGGCAAAACTCGTTCATGCCAAACCCTCTATGGCAAACTACGATTATACACATATAAATTTCCGTGGCGGCAAGCATTTGGCGGGACTACTTTATGAAACGATGATTTATGGTAAGGAACAATACGACAGGAGGCGTGCTTATGAGCAAGAATAATCTGCAGTCTGTCTTTATTCTTATTCTCGCCGGTATGTTGAGTGTTCCTTGTTTCCTTGCGGAAGCAATCGCACAAGATCGTATACCTGTATGTCCTCCACTGGGAAAGACCGCAAAACTTATAAAGCCCTTACGGGAAATGAACTGGGCGAATGATACGATCACTGTACAAATATCCTTCCCTTCAGCTTTCCGCGAAACTGGTCGGAACGAAGTTATTGACAGCATCGCTCTGCTGGCTCCCGTCTTCGAACATCTCCGCCAAGTGCGTGCCGGACTCTCCGAAGATACAGTCCGCATCGTTCATATTGGCGACAGCCATGTACGTGGGCATATCTACCCTCAAACCACCGGTGCCCGTTTGACAGAAACTTTCGGTGCTGTTTCTTATATAGATAAAGGCGTCAACGGAGCTACTTGCCTTACCTTTACCCATCCGGATCGTATTGCCGAAATCGCCGCCCTGAAGCCCGAATTGCTGATTCTCTCTTTCGGAACCAATGAAAGCCATAACCGGCGTTATAATATAAATGTGCACTACAATCAGATGGATGAACTTGTGAAACTGTTGCGCGACAGTCTTCCTAACGTACCCATTCTTCTGACTACCCCTCCCGGTTCTTATGAAAGTTTCCGGCAGCGAAGGCGTAGACGCACGTATGCCATCAATCCACGTACAGCGACAGCAGCGGAAACCATTCGTCGTTATGCAAAAGACCATCGTCTGCTCGTGTGGGATATGTACGATGTAGTCGGAGGGAAGCGCCGTGCCTGCACGAACTGGACAGACGCAAAACTGATGCGCCCCGATCATGTACATTATTTACCCGAAGGATACATCCTGCAAGGAAATTTATTATACCAAGCACTTATCAAAGCATATAATGACTATGTTTCCCATTGATATAGATTTCAGTAGACTGAAAGAGGTACTTACCTACGATCCGCAAGCGCCAATGATATTCAGCAGCGGTATTTTCCTTTGGTTGTTCGCTGCTTTCATGGTGGTGTATGTGTTGTTACAACGCAAATACACCGCCCGTATCATGTTTGTTACTCTCTTCTCCTATTATTTTTACTATAAGAGTAGCGGCACCTATTTTTTCCTGCTTGCCATAGTCACCGTTGCCGACTTTTTCCTTGCGCAACTTATGGATCGTGCAGAGGGTTATTGGAAACGTAAAGGATTGGTCGCTTTGAGTTTGGGAGTTAATTTAGGACTTCTTGTCTATTTCAAATATACCAATTTTCTGGGTGGAGTGATTGCGTCATTGATGGGAGGAGAATTTACCGCTCTCGATATATTCCTGCCGGTCGGCATCTCCTTTTTCACTTTCCAGTCATTGAGCTACACCATCGACGTTTACCGAAAGGAAATAAAGCCATTGACCAATCTTTTGGACTATGCCTTCTACGTATCTTTCTTCCCCCAATTGGTGGCAGGACCTATCGTGCGTGCCCGCGACTTTATCCCGCAAATCCGGAAACCCCTATTCGTCTCGCAGGAAATGTTCGGACGCGGAATTTTTCTGATCGTTTCCGGTCTTTTCAAAAAAGCCATCATATCCGATTATATCAGTATCAACTTTGTGGAACGTATTTTTGACAATCCTACTCTCTATTCCGGTGTTGAGAATCTGATGGGAGTCTATGGTTATGCTTTGCAAATTTACTGTGACTTTTCCGGATATAGTGACATGGCTATCGGTATCGCCTTATTATTAGGCTTCCATTTCAATCTCAACTTTAATTCACCTTATAAGTCTGCC
>JAUUNK010000084.1 GCA_030844565.1 Bacteroides ovatus | reverse complement strand
AATTATACCGGAGCTCCTCGCACGGGTACAGTGACCTTCACCTTAAAAGACCTCGAAGAAACCGTCACCTTCACCCAGCAACCTCTCACTCCGCTTCCTGCCGATAGAGAAGGCGTAGAGAAAGATTCCAAAGCACTCGCCGCCCAAATCAAGGTGGGCTGGAATCTCGGTAACTCCATGGAAGCCGACGGAGGAGAAACAGCGTGGGGCAATCCTGCCGTTACAAAGGAGTTTATCGACCTGGTGAAAACCGCCGGATTCAATGCCGTCCGTATTCCCTGCAATTGGAGCAACGGACATTTGTCGGACGAAGCAAACTACACCATCCAGAGCAGTTGGATAAAACGTGTTCAAGAGGTAGTGGACTATTGCGTGGACAATGGTATGTATGCCATCCTCAACATTCACTACGATGGCGGCTGGCTCGAGCTGAATCCCACCTACGCAAAGCAGGAAGAAGTGAATAAGAAACAAAAGGCCTTGTGGTCGCAAATCGCCTTCTATTTTCGCGATTATGACGAGCACTTGCTCTTTGCCGGAACCAATGAGGTACGTGTGGAAGGTGTATATGACAATAATCTGGTGACGGAGGAGAACCACACCGTGCAACAGTCTTTCAACCAGACTTTCGTAGATGCCGTTCGTGCCACAGGAGGCAAGAATGCTTATCGCAATCTCATCGTTCAGGCGTATAATACCAACATTGACTTAGCTGTCAGCAAGCTGAAACTGCCTGCTGACGAAGCAGAAAACCGTCTGATGGTGGAAGTACACTTCTATGACCCGTGGGATTATGCCGGTAGTGTGACGAATTCTTATTGGGGCGAGCCTTACAAAGAATTTGGTATCTCCACCTGGGGCGGACAGGAGAACCACGTAGACCGCCAGTTTGCTGCTATGAAGACAAGTTTTGTAGACAAGGGCTATCCTGTGATTCTGGGCGAATATGGAGCAAACCGCCATTCGTTGACGGATGAGAACATGATAAACTCCCGTGCCTATTACCTGGAATATGTCACTAAGGCTGCAAAAAACAATGGTCTAGTCCCTGTCTATTGGGACAATGGTGGTATGGGCGATGGTTCTGAAGCAGACCAATTCGGTATCTTTGACCGCTTCAACCTGCAAATATTTGACCAACCGGCGGTGGATGGCATTATGCGGGGAGCTTCCGCAGGTGCATATCCTTTCTAGGAGAAGATTATAAGGTAAGAAGATAAAGGAGAGACAGCGCATCCTATTCCGGGGCATATAACATACCCGTTGAGGAATAAGGATGCGCTTTTTGTATAAGGGAGGTAGGTTATAACTCCCATGGTTGGTTGTATTTTGCTTGTTACCTTTCAGTTATGTTTATCAACCACCCCGTCCTTCGGACACCCCTCCTTTCCAAGGATGGGAGTTGAGGATACTCTTGACTTATGTTTTGTTCTGCTGTGTCGATACTCAATTAAGATAGTATCGACTGTTGTTTGTCATCCTTTTAATGAAGGTGCTATTGATAAGAAAAAAGTGTTTCTTTCTTGAGTATGTTGCTAAGATTAGATACTAGTCATAGCAGGTGTTCGTTCAAGTATAGGTATAGAGAATGCTTCTTTCCACGAGACAATTTATTTCTCCCTAGGGGATAAGTCACTTCTCCCCAGGAGATAATCCATTTCTCCCCAGGGGATAGCTCACCTTTCCCCTGGGGAGAAAGTCTTTTTCCCCAGGGGATAATTCTCCTCTCCCTTTATCTAAGGAGAAAGGCAAAGAAAAAAGGCGTTTGGCGAAAATAAACAGGTTGAAACTGTTTATAGGCCAAGCGCCTTATTGTTGCTATAAGAGCCAACTTTGCTTAATCTGTCAGCTCGAAATTTACCTTTCCTTTAATATCGGTAGACGAGGCGCCGATGATGGCTTCGAACTGTCCCGGTTCGGCTATCCATTCGTGGCGGCTGTCGTCGAAGAAGCTGAGTGCCTCTTTGTCGATGCGGAAGCTGACAACCTTCTCTTCGCCCGGAGCGAGCGAGATTTTATCAAATCCTTTCAACTCCTTTGCCGGACGGGGGAGGGAAGATTTCTTATCGGCGATGTAAAGCTGCACAATTTCTTTTCCGGCACGAGTACCGCTATTGCGCACACGGACACTTACGGTTAGCTGTCCGTCGGCGGACAGTTTCTTATCCGAAATCTCCGGTTTACCATATTCAAAAGAAGTGTAGCTCAGTCCGTGGCCGAAGGGGAAGAGAGCGGGAATCTTTTTGGTGTCGTGCCAGCGGTAGCCTACTAAGATGTCCTCTTTATAAGTTTGGTTAATGCTGTCGCCGGGATAACTTTCCGTGCCGAAGTGCATGGCTCCGTTATCTTCCAGTTTGGCGGGGAAAGAGAAAGGCAGTTTACCGCTGGGGTTCGTCTTGCCGCTCAGTACGTTGGCAATAGCATTGCCGGCTTCCGAGCCAAGATACCATCCCTGCACGATAGAGGGAACGCGGTCTGCCCATGGCATCTCTACAGCGTTTCCACTGAGCAACACCATCACCATCCGGGGATTTACTGCCAACAATTCTTCAATGAGCTGATCTTGACCGAAAGGAAGGGAATAAGAGAGGCGGTCTGCCGCTTCGCAATCCTGTTGGTGATTCTTGTTCAATCCGCCTACGTAAATAACCAAATCAGCTTCGCGGGCTTGTTCTACCGCTGCTTGACGGAGAGAATCCACCACGGTGGCGGGAATCTTATCCACGAAGTCATAGCTGGGACGCCCCGATTCATAGCCTTGTGCATATACTATCTTGCCGCCATACAGAGCTTGCAGACCGGACAGCGGGGAGACTTCTTTTTTCACTTTCAGCATAGAAGAACCTCCGCCTTCGGTGAGCCGGCGGGTGGCGTTTTCGCCTACCACCAGAATCTTATTATATTTACTGCCATCGAGCGGGAGCAAGGGGGATTGCTTTTTGCTTGCCGGGGCATTCTTTAGCAAGACAATGCCTTCTTCTCCCACTGTGCGGCACACATCGTAGTGCTCCTGTGTGGTGAACGAACCCCAGGGGCGATTGCGGTTCATCGAAGTCCGGAAAATCAGGCGGAGAATGCGGCTTGCTTTATCGTCCACTGTGGCGAGGGGGACGGTTCCTTCGCGGAGCATCTTGAGGTAGGGGGTGGCGAGGTAATAGTCATCGTAGGTAAATTGCGATTCCGAAGTCAGACCGTTGGTGTAGGAGCCCATTTCGATGTCGAGCCCGTTGAGTACTGCTTCGCGGGTATCGTGTGCGCCTCCCCAGTCGGTGATGACGCATCCGTCGAATCCCCATTCGCCTTTGAGTATCTTTTGGAGGGTCAGCTCATTGTGGCAACCATGTTGTCCACGTATTTTGTTGTATGAGCCCATGAGCGACCAGCTTCCGCCTTTCTCGATGGCGGCACGGAAGGCGGGAAGGTAGATTTCGTATAGGGCGCGGTCGCTGAGTTCCACGTTGATGTGTCCGCGCCAGAGCTCTTGGTCGTTGAGGACATAATGTTTCACGCAAGCTGCTACACCGTTCTTCTGCACCTCCTGGATGTAGGGAACTACCATCACGGAGGCTAGATAGGGGTCTTCGCCCATGTATTCGAAGTTACGTCCGTTGAGCGGGGTGCGGTAGATGTTAACACCGGGTCCCAGGAGAACGTCTTTTTTGCGATAGCGGGCTTCTTCGCCGATGGCGCGTCCATAGCGTGCTGACATCTCCGGGTTCCAGGTAGCGGCAAGGCAGGTCAGGGCGGGGAAAGCGGTGCAGGAGTCGTTGGTCCATCCGGCGGCTCCCCATGAATTCCATTGAATCTCTTCACGGACACCGTGAGGACCGTCGCTCATCCACAGTTCGGGGATGCCCAGTCGGGGGACGCCCGGGCTGCTGAATTTGCTTTGGGCATGGCAGAGGGCTACTTTCTCTTCGAGAGTCATGCGTGAGAGGGCATCTTTCACGCGGGCTTCGATGGGTTGTGTGTCGTCCAGATAAACAGGTGTTTGTGCCTGTGCGGGGAAGGCGCAGAGGGCGCTCAGGGCGCAGGCAGCAATCAGTTTTTGTTTCTTCTTCATGGTTGATAAGTGTTTATAGAGTGTATTATAATGATTTCTTTTAGCGGGCATGCACTTGGAGGGTGCTCCCTTTGAGTCCGTCGGCGGTGGCAGTGAGTCGGATGGTCCCTGTGTTGCGATTGCTTTGCAGCACGGCGAGGCATTTGCCATAGAAAGCTTGGCGCCGGGGTGCTTTGAAGTTTTCCATGGACACGGGGTTGCCGTTATCTGTCCCTGCGAGGCGGGCTGCACCTTCTACGGAGAAGTGAATCGGGGTATCTGCGGTGGGGCAGAGGTTGCCGTCTTTGTCGGTCACTTCTACTGTAACGAAGCAAAGGTCGCTTCCGTCTGCTGCAATCGTGCTGCGGTCCGGTGTCAGGCGGATGTGTGCAGGAGGTCCGGCGGTGTGGATTTCTTTAGCCAGCACTTCTTTGCCGCTTTTGCGGGAGACGATACGTACAGTGCCCGGTTCAAATGTTACCCGCCAGTTGACGTGCAGTGCACCGTCCGTCTTGCTGCGCTTTCCTTGTGAACGGCCGTTGATGTAGAGTTCCACTTCGTCTGCCTGGCTGTAATATGCCCATAGGTCAACGGTTTGTTCCGGTTGCCAGTTCCAGTGCGGGAAGAGGTGGAGCACGGGGCGGTCGGTCCATTCGCTTTGGTACATATAGTAGACGTCTTTGGGGAATCCGGCGAGGTCGATAATGCCGAAGTAGGAACTCCGGCCAGGCCAGCCGTAGGGGGTAGGTTCGCCGAGGTAGTCGAATCCTGTCCATACATACGTGCCTGAGATAAAGTCATGGTCTCGCACCAGTTTCCACGAGTTTTCGTGGGTGGTTCCCCAAGGCACGTGACAGTTATCGTAGGACGAACAGGCGAAAGACGGGTCGGCGAAGGGGATGTCCCAGCGTGTCGGCCAGATATACATAGAGTCGCTGGGCATGCGGTAGTAGCCGCGGGTCATCAGCGCAGAGGTGGATTCGGTGACAATGAAGGGCTTGCCGGGGAAGTTCTGTGGCACGTCCTTGAAGTAGCTTTCGTGGTAGTTGAAGCCGATGATGTCCAGTGCTTCCGAACGGAAGAGGTGGTTGCCCGGGTCCGGTTCGTTGCAACCGGCAGTAATGGGTCGGGTGGGGTCGAGTGCGCGTACTATATCCGCTAGTTTGCGAGTGAGCAGTGCATTGACGCTGAGCTTACCGTCTTCTGCTGCAAGTTGGCTTTTATTGTGGCCGAAGTTCAATATGAGGTTGGCTTCTTCGAGGCTCAGGGTATCGGCGTCGGCATGGCTCCATTGTTCGAGCACTTCATTGCCAATACTCCAGAGGAAGATGCTGGGGTGGTTGCGGTCGCGCATGATGTGGTCGGTCAGGTCTCGTTCGTGCCATTCGTTGAAGTAACGGGCGTAGTCGTGGGCGGTTTTTTTCTTCCTCCACATGTCGAAGGTTTCGTCCATGACGATGAATCCCATGCGGTCGCAGAGGTCGAGCAGTTCGGGGGCGGGCGGGTTGTGCGAACAGCGGATGCCATTGCACCCCATCTCTTTCAGGATTTCCAGTTGGCGCTGGATGGCGCGGGTGTTGACTGCTGCGCCCAGGCATCCCAGGTCGTGGTGTTGGCAGACACCTTTAATCTTGGTGGGGAGCCCGTTGAGGATAAAGCCCCGCTGAGCGTCGAAAAAGAAACTGCGGATGCCAACCGGGGTGTCGTAGGTGTCGGCAAGCCGGTTGCCGAGGTGTACTTCGGTGCGTATGTGATATAAGTAAGGAGCTTCCGGTGTCCATAGTTTCGGTGCTTCGAGCTCGATGGATTGGCGGAGTTGCGCTGTGTCGTTAGGTGCGATGTCCAGCGAGATGGCGGGGGCGCGGCTTACGATTTTCCCGGTGTGGTCGCACAACAGGTTCTGTACTCTTGCCTGCACTTGGTTGGTAGAGTCGTTCTTGACGGTGGTAACCACACATACGTTTGCCTGCTGTGCCGAAACGGCAGGAGTTGTCACATACGTTCCCCATAAGTCTACGTGAACGGGATCGGTCACTGTCCGCCAGGTATTGCGGTAGATGCCACAGCCACTATACCAGCGCGAGTTAGGTTGTTCGGCATTGTCCACCCGAACTGCCAGCACGTTCTTGCGGTCGGAATACAGGTAAGGGGTCAGGTCGTGGCGGAAGGAGATGTATCCGTAAGGGCGTACTCCAAGGGAATGCCCGTTGACAAAGACTTCGGCATTCATGTAGATGCCGTCGAAGTCAATGAATATCTTCTTTCCTGTGCTTTCCGTTATCGGTTCAAAGGTCTTTCTGTACCAGCCGATACCACCCGGCAGAGCTCCTCCCCCAGGACCGGAGGGATTATCGGGGCTGAAATCTCCTTCGATGGCCCAGTCGTGGGGTAGGTCTATTCTTCTCCATGCGGAGTCGTCAAAGTCAGGGTGTGCCGCTTCGGGGACGTCTCCAAGATGGAAGGTCCAGTCTTCGTTGAAGTAGGTGCGCCGGCGCACGTCTTCGGTAGTGCTCTTTGTGGCACAAGCCGCCACAAAAAGGGCGGCTGTGCCGAGTAAAAGTAAACGTAGTATCTTCATGATAACTTCACTACTTGTTTCTTTCCGTCGTAGTTCACTGTTTTTCCACGGGCATCCGGGTTGTAGGGTTGCGGGTGTGTCTTGTCTACAAGTACGATGTGGAAGTTACGCTCTTTCAGCATGCCGGGAAATTCTCCTTGGCGTTCGCCTATCGTGAGAGAATGAGTGGCTTCGTCATATTCGAAGGGAATCCGGGCGTATTGCCCTTTCTCGTAATTGTAGTTTTCGCCTTCGTCTTCGTAGAGGGTGAAGCTTCCATTTTGCCCTGCGTAGACGTAGAGTGTGATTTCGGAAGCCGGCTTTTCGTTGCTGTACTGTATGGCGGGACCATAGGGGAGGATGGCGCCTTCGCGTACATAGAGCGGGATGCGTTCATAGGGAGCGTCTGCGGTGAGTTTCTGTCCGCCATCGAGATGGTTACCGGTGTAGAAGTCATACCATCCTGTAGATTGGGGGAAGTACACTTCGCGGTTGCGTGCTCCGTAGGTATAGACAGGGCATACCATGAGGGCGGGACCGAACATAAACTGGTCGCTGATGTCATGGGTCCGGGTATCTTTGCCGAAATCCATGACGAGTGCACGCATGATGGTATAGTCGTTGAAGTAGGTCATGCCTGCCAGGGAGTAGATGTAAGGCATCAGACGGTAGCGCAGGTTGGTGTAATAGGTCATGGAGCTGTATGCCGGATGTCCTTCGGGGGCGATGTTCCAGATTTCACGGTAGGGGAACTGTCCGTGTGCACGATAGAGCGGGCAGAAGGCGCCGAACTGGTACCAACGTGCGTTCAGCTCTCGCCATTCTTTGTAGTCGGCGTTTTCTTTTCCGGTGCGGTTCCATTCCCGTTGTCCGTTTTCATAGCGGCGTTCCACGCAGAAGCCTCCGATGTCCATAGTCCAGTATGGAATGCCACTCATGGCGAAGTTCAGTCCGGCGGATATTTGTGCTTTCATGTCTTCCCAGCGGGTGGCGATGTCGCCACTCCAGGTGGCAGTGCTATAGCGTTGCAGTCCGGCAAATCCCGAGCGTGTCAGCAGGAATACGCGGCGGTCGGGGTCCATCTGGCGTTGTCCGTTGTAGATGGCTTCGGCGTTCATGAGGGCGTATGCGTTGAAGTATTTGGCGGAGGGACCGAGGGCGGTAGGGCCACAGAGTGCTTTGCGATATTCCATGTCGGTACAGTCGCGCACGTTGGGCTCCGAAGCGTCCATCCACCAGGCGTCGATTCCTAGCGGGCAATAGTGGTCTTGCATCTGTTTCCAGAAAAGTTTGCGGGCATCTGCATTGTAGGCATCATAGAAGCCGTACATGTAGCCGGGACCTACCCAGTCGCGAAGGCTGTCGCGGACGGACTGCATGTACATCCATCCCTTTTCTTCAAATTCTTTGTAGTGTTCGGTGGTGGTATAGAACTTGGGCCATACGCTTATCATCAACTTGGCATGGAGGTCGTGGATAGAGTCTACCATTCCTTTCGGGTCAGGGAAACGGTCGAGGTCGAACTCATGGCTTCCCCAGGCATCTTCACGCCAGTGATTCCAGTCGATTACGATGTTGTCGAGGGGGATACGACGTTGGCGGAACTCTTTCAACACATCCAGCAGTTCGCGGCGGGTGTTATACTTTTCACGGCTTTGCCAGAATCCCATTGCCCATTTCGGCATGATAGGGGCTTTCCCGGTGAGAGTGCGGTAGCCGCTGATGACTTCGTCCATTGACGAACCGTAAATGAAGTAGTAATCTATTTCGTTGCCCATCTCGCTGAAAAGGGCGAGTTTGTTCTGATCTTGTGCGGATAGGGGGCTCAGGGCTCGCAGTCCGCAGTAAGATTCTCCGCCGTCTGGTTGCCATTCGATGCGTAGCGGCACTCTCTTGCCTGCTTCGAAGCGGGCGGTGAATTTATAGCTGTTGGGATTCCAGGCAGTCCGCCAGCGTTCGGGCACAAGAAGTTCGTTATTAAGATACACCTTTGTATATCCGGCGTAATAGAGCATGAAACGGTATTCGCCACTTTCGGAGGCTTCCAGTTCTCCTTCGAAGGTGACGTGGGAGCCCATCAGCGGAAAGCCTTTGGGCAAGTATTCACGGTTGGCTTTCAGGTTCTCGAAGTAGAGGAAAGGTTCGGTACGCACCAGGGTTTCTTTGCCGGTGCGGGCATCGGGCACGTAGGTTCCGGTGAGTCCGCCTTCCGTGCCGTTCTTATCATATACCTTGAAGGCTTCGTTCAGTTGGGCGTAGTCGCGCTGGTCGCCGAAGCGGCTGAGAGAATAGTTGTCCCACAGGATGCCGTAGTTCTTGGTAGACAGCACGAAGGGAACAGAAACTTTTGTATTATACTGGAAGAGTTCTTCGTTCTTTCCTTTATAGTTAAATTCATCTGCCTGGTGTTGTCCCAATCCATAGAAGGCTTCATTGTCCGGGCTTTCAAACACTTGCCGGATTTCATAGCCTTTGGTTCCCTCCACTTCGACGGGACGGAATGTCTTGCCTCCTCCTTCGTTCTCACGGAGGATAAGGTTGCCTTCCGGGTCGGCAAAGCTCACTTCTCCGGTTTTCAAGCTGACGGATGCCCGCAGTGAAGCGGTGGATAGGATAACATTTCCTTCGGTCTCTTCCACGCTGAAGTCAGGGATAGGAGAGAGGTCGGGTACAATAATCAGACTGGGTTCTTCCGCGAACTTGCGTTCCGGGGTTGCCGATACGTGGATGGTGTTGTCGTTCATGACTTGCAGTCTCACGGTGCGTACGTCTTGCGGTTGCTGCTGCGCCAGTCGTACGACAATGCCGTTGCCGGTTTTTTCGTAGCCAGAGTTTGTACACGAAGCCAGCAGTAGGGCGGCGAGCATAAAGTACGTGTTTCTCATCTTCATTACTAGAGTGTTTTTTGGGTATTATCAATGTCGCAAAAATACGTCTTCCAGTGTAATGAGAGGATGGCTTTTTGTTGTCTACAAAGGTCTTTTTTGTGGTTGTCGGGTCATTATATGTTTCTTGAAAGGGTATTATTTGTTATTTTCCCATCTTTAGCTTGTATTCGGAGGGTAATATGCCGAATTCTTCCTTGAAATACTTGCTGAAATACTTCGGATTGTTGAAGCCTACGGTGTAGGCTATTTCCGACACATTGAGCTGGCTCTCGCGTAGCAGTTGGGCGGCGCGTTTCAGGCGGAGGATACGGATAAACTCTACGGGTGTTTTACCGGTGATGCTGGTCAGCTTCTTATAAAGATGAACGCGGCTCATGCCCAGTTCGTGACTCAGCTCTTCTACGGAGAGTTCGCTCCGGTCGATGTTTTTCTCTACGTATTCGATGGCACGTGTGATAAGCTTCTCGTCTAGCGAGGTGATGGTGATTTCGCTAGGGTTAGGCTCTATTTGTTGCTTGAACTTCTCTTGCTTTTTGTTCCGTATCTCGAGTAGTTTCTTGATGCGGAGAGCGAGAATATCGAAGTTGAAGGGTTTGGTGATATAGTCGTCGGCTCCGGTTTCCAGTCCTTCCAACTTCTGCTCTTCTGCCGTTCGTGCGGTGAGGAGTATCAGGGGGATGTGTGAAGTACGTAGGTCATTCTTCACCATAAGGCAGAGTTGGCAACCGTCAATGCGGGGCATCATGACGTCGCTGATGATAATATCCGGCTGTATCTGCGGAATCATTTCCCAGGCTTCTTGTCCGTCGTGGGCTTCGTGAAGATTATATTTCCCTTTGAGACAGCTTTTCATAAAGGCACGGAAGTCATCGCTATCGTCTACCAGGAGGATAAGAGGAGCGCCGGGAATGTTTTGTTCTTCCGATTCCTCCGGTTGGCTGTCGGGCTCATTCTCAAAGAAGATAGGCTTCGGAGAAAAAGATTCTTCTTCTTCCGGCGGGGCGGGGGCTTGCTGGACGGCTTTCTCTGGTTCCATAGCTGTTTCTTCATGGATGGGAAGGGTGATGATGAATATGCTCCCTTTTCCTATATTGTTTTCCACGCGGATGTGTCCTTGGTGGAGGGTGACGAATTCTTTTACCATGTGAAGGCCGATGCCGCTACCACTGAGGTTGTGTGCATCAGAGTGTTGCACTTGGTAGAAACGTTCAAAGATGTGTTCTTTCTCTTCGTTACTGATTCCTTTTCCGGTGTCGGTCACACGGATTTCCAGTTGGTCAGTGGTGGCTGGGCTATTGGTAGCGGCAAGGCGTTTCACTTGTATGTTGACCTGCCCGCCTTCTTCGGTGAACTTAAAGGCGTTGGAGAGCAAGTTCATCATTATCTTTTCCATCTTGTCATCGTCGAAGTCCATAATGAGGCTGTTGAGGGAGGTGTTGAATTCCAGCCGGATGTTCTTCTTGTCAGTCAATTCCATAAATGATTGGCAGATTCCTTTGAGGAAAGGAATAATGTCTTGGCAAGTGGGGTTCAGTTGATGCCCACTGACGTCACTTTTACGGAAATCCAGCAGTTGATTGACAAGGGTCAACAACCGCAGGGCGTTGCGGCGTACCAGCATCAGCTTCTGTTTCTGCTCTCCTTCGGGGCTGTTTTTGATGAGGCTTTCGAGGGGAGAGACAATGAGGGTGAGCGGTGTGCGGAACTCGTGGCTGATGTTGGTAAAGAAACGTAGTTTCATATCGTCCAGCTCATGTTTGCGTTGCGCTTCTAGTTCTACCTGTTGTAGTTTGAATTTCTCGCGTTCGCTACGTAGCACTAAAGCACGGGCGAACACCAGTGCTCCAGCCAGCAGAATGCCGTAAATGAGATAAGCCCAGCCCGAGCGCCAGAATGGCGGACGGATGACGATGGTGAGCTTTGCCGATTCTTTGCTCCAATAGCCGTCGCTGTTGGCTGCTTTCACTTGGAAAGTATAGGTTCCTGGAGGAAGGCTGGTATAGGTTGCCTGGTGGGTCATCCCGTCTACAAACATCCAGTCTTGGTTGAAGCCTTCGAGCATATAGGCGTATTGGTTCTTTTCAGGTAGAATGTAGTTCATACCCGAGAAGGAGATGGAGAAGATATTCTGGCGATATTCCAGTTCTATTTTGTCTGTGCGGTTTAGCGCTTGCGTCAGTATGCGGTTGCCGTCGTAGACGGAGTCTACTTTCACCTCTTTATTAAACAGGCTGAGGTTGGTGAAGGTGACGTGTGGCAGGATTTGATTGTATTTGATGTTTTCGGGTTGAAAGATGTTATAGCCTTTGATGCCTCCCATCAGTATTTCCCCCCGGGAAGTCTTGGCGATGGAACGCAGGTTGAATTCCCCGTTTTGCAATCCGTCTATTTCGTCATAGTTGTAACATTTGAAGTGATACTGTCTCGTCTTGGAGTCAGCGCTAACTACAATGTTAGATACGCCGTTGGAGGTAGTCACCCAAAGGTCTTTGTTGTTATCTTCTATGATGCCGCAGATGATGTCGTCTGCCAGTCCGTCTGTTTTGCGTAGTGCGGTGAGTTGGTCGTTTTTACGGTCGAGCATGTTTAGCCCGTTACGTGTGCCTATCCACAACAACCCGCGACTGTCTTCAAACACTTGGTTCACGTTCTGGTTGGAGAAAGTGGCGGTTCCGTTCATGTTGCCGTAGAGATTACTGAAAGTACCGGACTTTTTATCGTACAGACTGACACCGGCTGCTGTTCCTATGCAGATGATACCATCCTTTCCCAGGCAGAGAGAAGAGATGTATTCTGAGGGGAGTTGTGTATGGTAGGTGGTGAATGTCCCTGTTTGGGGGTCGAGGCTTTGCAATCCTCCTCCCAAAGTTCCAATCCAGATGATGCCTTCGGAGTCTTCAATGATGGACCACACATTGTTGTTAGCGAGCGAATTAGGGTTCTCCGGTTCGTGGTGGTAGTGCACGAAGCGGTTCCCGTCGAAGCAGTCCATTCCTCCGAGGTAGGTTCCTATCCACAGCTTGCCATCGCTTGAAGCGCACAGGCTGACAATAATGTTGCCTGCCGGTGAAGCGGGATTGTTTGAGATGTGTTCGTAGAGTTTCTGTTTACCGGTGTTGCGGTCGATGCAGATAAGTCCGTTGCCGTTGGTTCCTGCCCAAAGTCGGTTGGCATTGCCTTCTTCGAGCACGGTGATGTCGCTTTCAAAGTTCTTGATTCCCTGAAGATAGGGCAGATGGTCGATGCCGAACTTAAAAATACTTTCGCTATAATAGGAAATGCCTTTCTTATATGTACCCACCCACATGATGTCCATGTCGTCATAGTAAAGACAGTTGATGCTATTGTTGGCGATACTTCTCTCATCGGCAATATCATTTTGCAGATTGGTCAGGGTGTGGGTCTTTTTGTCAATGATGTCCAGTCCGCCGTGGTCGGTTGCCAGCCACACTTTGCCGTGGTCGTCCTGCGTGATGTCTTGTATGACGTTGCTGGACAAGCGGTAGGGTTGGCTGTTTTCTTTACTGTCCAGTAAGAACCATTGGGCAGCTTTCCCGTCATACATCCACATTCCGGTGGCATCTTTAGAGTAGACCCAATAATCTCCTTCTCGGTCGATGAAGAAAGAATATTTGGTGGAGATGATGGGTTGATGAGAGGAAATATGTTCGTCTATCCGGGTTCTTTTAGAAGACTTTTTGTCTACATGCTCCAGGGTTCCGTTGCTATATAGGAAGACGCCTTCCGTGGAAGTCACTTGGATGGCTGTCACATTTCCCACGTTTTCCAGTAAAGGGTAAAGAATATGTTGTCCTGTGGCGGGTTGATATTGGCAGACTCCTTGCTCTGGCAGATGCATCCAGAGATTCTTTTCCGGGTCGATGTAAATAAAGAGGGGAGCTCCCTCTATTCCATATTTCTTGAGGAATGTTTCCGGATGTCGGTCGAATGTTTCTTTAAGCGGATTGTAGATGACGTATCCTGAAGCGGTATGAATCCACAAGTTACCTTCGGCATCTTCTTGAATGTTGTCCGTAAAGTTGTCTGCCAGTGAGAGTGTGTCTTTCTCCTCGTAACGGTAGACTTTGCAGGTGTATCCATCATAGCGGTTCAGTCCTCCGGCGGTGGCAAACCACATAAATCCGCGGCTATCTTTAGAGATTCCGTTAATCTGGTTGTGGGAAAGCCCGTCTTTGTTTGCCAGATGCTTGAACATGTAAGGCTCTTGGGCAATGGATGTTCCCAAACAACTTAGTAATATACTGATAATAAAAGAAAAGAGGTGTGTTTTCATATTTGGTTAACCGCTGCAAAAGATAGCTTTTTTAGTCTTTTGTTCTCGCGTATTCCTGATGGAACACTACTACTGCTTCTATTCCCTTGCGGAAGATGTCCAGCGGGAAATTTTCGTTCGGCGAGTGGATAGCATCCGATTCGAGCCCGAAGCCCATCAAGATAGTCTTGATGCCGAGGACTTGTTCAAAAGTGGAAATGATGGGAATGCTGCCTCCACGGCGCACTGCCAGTGGTTTCTTGCCGAAGGCTGCTTCGAAACCCCGTTCTGCAGCTTGGTAGGCGGGATGTGAGATGGGGCAGACATATCCTTGTCCGCCGTGCAAAGGAGTCACTTTGACTTGTACTGTGGCAGGTGCAAGGCTACGAATATAATCGGCAAACAATCCAGAGATGCGGTGATGGTCCTGATGGGGAACCAGGCGGCAGGAAACTTTAGCATAAGCTTTAGAAGGAAGTACCGTCTTGCTACCTTCTCCTGTATATCCTCCCCAGATGCCGCAAATGTCGAAAGAGGGGCGGCAACTGTTCCGTTCCAGAGTGCTGTATCCTTTCTCTCCGCTAAGTTCGCCGACACCGATAGCTGCCTTATACTTTTCTTCATCAAAAGGAATATGTGCAATCATCTCTCGCTCTGCTTGCGGCACTTCTTCAACTTCGTCATAAAATCCCGGCACTGTAATTCTTCCATCTGCATCTATCACTTTGTTAAGCATTCCACAGAGTATGTTGATAGGATTGGCAACAGCTCCGCCAAAATGTCCAGAATGCAAGTCGCGGTTGGGACCGGTCACTTCTATCTCCCAATAAGCAAGTCCACGCAGCCCTGTTGTCAGTGACGGAAGGTCGGCGCCTAGCATGCTGGTATCTGATACAAGGATGACATCTGCTTTGAGCAACTCTTTGTGTTCCTGGCAGAAAGCTTCGAGACTTGGAGAGCCAATCTCTTCTTCTCCCTCGAAGATGAATTTTACATTATTTTTCAAGAGTCCTGTCTTTACCAGGTACTCAAAAGCTTTCACTTGAATGAAAGATTGTCCTTTGTCGTCGTCGGCGCCTCGTGCCCATATATATCCGTCGCGTATTTCCGGTTCAAAGGGATTGCTTTTCCAGAGTTCCAATGGCTCGGCGGGCATCACGTCATAGTGGGCGTATACCAGCAGGGTCTTGGCGTTGGGGTCTACTGTCTTTTGGGCAAACACGATAGGATTTCCTTGAGAAGGCATCACCAATGCTTCGTCCGCTCCGGCAGCAAGTAGCAGTTGCCCCCAGCGTTGGGCGCATGCCAGCATGTCGTCCTGATGTTCAGGCAATGCGCTGATACTCGGTATGCGGATAAGGCTGAACAGGTCGTCGAGCATGACGGGTTCATTCTCTTGAATATAATGTTGTATTTCGTTCATAATACTCTAAATTGAGAAATGTGAGAATATATAATAAGGTACGCGCGCGAGGAAATTACAGTTGTGTCATCCGGTCCAACAGGTAATAGTCCAGGATGGTCATTGCAGCCATTGCTTCTACAATGGGCACTGCACGGGGAAGCACGCATGGGTCGTGGCGTCCACGAGCTTTCAACGTGGTGTCCACTCCGTCGATGTTCACCGTCTCTTGTTCCATAAGCACCGTGGCAACCGGTTTGAAAGCTACCCGGAAAAAAATATCTTGTCCGTTGCTGATACCTCCTTGGATACCTCCCGAATGGTTGGTGCGGGTTTCTATATGCCCATGATTATTATAAAACACATCATTCTGCTCGGAACCCTTCTGTTTCAATCCTTTAAACCCGTCGCCATATTCGAAGGCTTTGGCGGCATTGATGCTTAGCATGGCACTGCTCAATGCTGCATGCAATTTGCCGAACACAGGCTGACCTAAACCGATAGGACATCCTTTGATAACACAAGTAAGCACTCCGCCAATGGTGTCTCCTTCTCCTTTGATTTTGAAGATAAGCTCTTCCATTTCCTTAGCTTTCTCCGGGTCGGGACAGCGCACGGGGTTATCTTCAATCGTTGATAAGTCATAGTCGGTATAGTTTCCTTCCAGTTTGATGGGACCCACTTGAGAGGTGTATGCCGTGATGCTGATTCCCAACTGCCGCAAGGCAAGCTTGGCAAGTGCACCGGCTACTACGCGCGAGATAGTTTCCCGTGCCGAAGAACGACCTCCTCCGCGATGGTCGCGGATGCCATATTTTACGGTATAAGTGTAATCGGCATGTGAAGGACGGTATACTTCTTTTAAATTATTGTAGTCATTAGAATGCTGGTTCTTGTTCCACACGATAAATCCAATGGGGCATCCGGTTGATTTCCCTTCAAAGATGCCGGAGAGGAATTCTACCTGGTCCGATTCTTTGCGTGAAGTGGTGATACGCGATTGTCCGGGTCTCCGGCGGTCCAGTTCTTGTTGTACGAAGTCCTCATCAATGGTAATGCCTGCGGGAAATCCGTCTATCACTCCACCAATACCTTTTCCGTGTGATTCCCCGAAGCTTGTAAGTCTGAAAATGTTGCCAAATGAATTAAACATAGCTGTGGCTTTTAAAAGTTTACTACATGCAAATATAACAAATCTTTTGTTAGGAAGGATTCTTTATTTTGAATAAAGGACCTTTTTTTACAACTATTTGAGAGTATGAATTATGTCCCCATCCATGTCCATCGGTGCCAGATGTATTCCAAGGGTCCTTGCTTATGTTTTGATAGCCACCATTTACAGAATCTCACTTGCAAAAGGAATATCAGGAAACCTATTAAAAGGCTGACTGTATATCCACAATAAGGTGCAAGGTACAGACCGAATGGAAAATAAATAATAGCTCCTACTATGGACTGCGAGATATAGTTGGTAAGACTCATTTTACCATAAAAACGAAGATTGGAAACAGCTTTGGAGAATCTTTGCCGTTGGTAGAGCAGGACGAATGAAGCAACTAAAACTAAGGTGAACGCTAATTTTTGCCACATATCGAATGCTGTCCCGGCTGTTTGCTGTATGATTGCATCGCTTTTCATCACCAATTCTTTCAATGTATATAGGGGAGCATAAGCTATAGCCGCGATAATAAGAGTTTTTATCCAGAAGCGGAGATTCTTTTCTGTTGCCAGAAAAAGTTGTTTCCTGCCTATATAGAACCCCAAAAGAAACAAACCCGCTGTCTGGAAGAAGCGTCCGGCATTGACAGCCCATAAAAGGCTGGCTTTTTGTCCTAGAGATATGTTACCCAAGATGAAATTCCAGAAATCTCCAGCTTTCGTGTAGTCCGCCACTTCTGCATACATGGCGCCTACGCCCAAGTCGGGAAGCTGATGTTCGGGATTTAGTAAGCTTGCTAGATAGTGATACCATTCGACAGGCTGTAACAAGAATATAACGGCGGTTATAAAAATAGCTTTGTTGCTCCAGTTGCGCGTGAAGAATAGGACAAGTCCTACAATGACAAACAACAACAGCACGTCTCCAGCCGGGAAGAAGGCGGCGTTTAATGTTGCAAAGCCCACCAGCAGGACTAAACGCCACAAGAAACGATAGCCGAAGTCTTTGCCTTGCTTTCTTTGATTATTGCTTTGAATGTAGAAAGTGAATCCGAACAAGAGCGCAAAAATAGCATAAGCCTTTCCCGCAAATAAAGTAAAAGTACAATTAAACACTCCCTGGTCCAGTGCGTTTAGCCAGCTTGGGAATCGGTGGGGTAGACCGGAAAGATAAAATGCTCCAAGTTGTGTACTAATAAGATAGCCATCACGGCAAACCCACGTAAAGCATCTACAACCTCAATACGGCTGTTTTTTTTCATTGGCGACTCTATCATAAACTTTGTTTTAGGTTTGCTTTTGCGTCGGGAGCATGTTCTAGCACGGCACCCACTTTCGGGCAATTCTCCAACTCTTCACAGTCACCGCAAGTATCAAATCCTTTTTCGTACACACATTTGCGGATTTCGCAATAATTGCTGCAATAGGCAAATTTCACTCCCTCTGCACGGCAACCCATACAATTGATAGTGTCTGCTGTAATCTCCGATGTATTATTCATTACGCTCCACTCCCGGGCTGTCTTTTCTCTTAACTCATTGTCATTCGTGAGAGTGGCTATGCGGGCGGCGCATTTTTCGCAATCCAATCCGCAACATGCAATTAATTGTTTCATCATGAAGTTTATTTTAAGTTATTAATCCAATCGGCTATGTCTTTTAAAACCTCCGGAGAGATGGTTTCTTCTATTCTTCCGTATTCTACTACGTTGCCTGTGGTGCAATGCTGAAACAGGTGGTTCAGTCCCGGATACTCTTTTATCAAGTTCTGCTTGTTGGCAGGTAACAGCTTCTTTATCGTCCCCAGATTGATGTCGGATAGAACTTGAGTATCTAGGCTACCGTTGATGGCCATTACAGGACAGTTCGTAGCTGCTATAACCTTAGCAGGATCATAGGCGATGAAATAGTCCATCCACGGATTCCGCGATTCTACTATTTTAATAAGGTTCTTCTTTGCTTCGGGGGGGATGGTAGCTTTTGTTTCTTGTATAATCTTGTCTACTGGGACAGCCGGATTATCTATGGCAGGGTGTTCTATCTTATATAAAAGTAGTTGTGCCAGCACTTTACAGTAATCATTGCAGAGTTGTTCGGGCATGCCGTTTTGTTTCAACATCTTTCTGTTCTGGGTCACGAGTATGCTGTCACCTCTTACTCCTGTTCCGGCAAGGCTGATGATAAAGTCGGGCTTTTTCTCTCCTCCCAGCATAAAGGAGATGGTTCCTCCCTCGCTATGTCCTAACACTCCTGTTTTTCCAAACTTCTTTGTTTGCCGCAGATATTCCAATCCGGCGGCGGCATCTTTCATATTATTATAAGTGGTCGCATTCGTTACATTCCCTTTGGACTTACCCACCCCTCTATCATCGTATCGAAGAGAAGCAATTCCATTTTTAGCAAGATAATCAGCCATCACCAGGAAAGGCTTATGCTGAAAAAGCTCTTCATCCCTGTTTTGTTGCCCGCTACCGCTTACCATGATGACTACGGGGACCGAACTTTTCTTCATCTTCTCATAGCCAACCGGATAAGTAAGTGTTCCGCAGAGAGTGGCAGTGTCTTCTGCATTGCTGAAGTAAACCTCTTCCGTAGAGTAGGGGAATGGCAGCAGTGGCGTTTGAGGCCTCTTCACAATAGGCGTGCCCGGCTTCAAATTCAGTTCAAAAGAAAATCCTGATTGTCTGAACTTGCCTTTTAGCATCTTATCAACTAATCCGCCTTCGTAGGACGCGCCGATACTGGGAATGTTAATTTTGAGGGAGTCTTCGGTGCGCATAGTAATAGTAGCCGGTATGCCTTTTGCTCCCTGGTCCGGACTGTCCAAAGTGCAGACATCTTTCCCGTTTCTATCTTTATCTATATGAATGACGAGTGATAACTTAGTGGGACCTACATTTAAATCTCCCGCCCATGTGCCGGTAATCTTTTGACAGTTAGCTATTACTCCAAAGGATAGTAACAATAGGGACGCAAAAAACTTTTTCATTGCAATAGGATTTTAAGTTTCTCTTTTTCTTTGTAAAAATAGACATTATATCTGAAATCGGTATAATGACGCTAGTAGTATTTTCTGTTTGGGTGAGAAACTTATTCTTTTTTGATAGGAGCCTTATGCGTTGTCGATACGTTTGTAGCAACCTTCAAGTGGGGTATTTACTTCCTTCAGGATGGCTATTAATAAACGGTTTGTCAGGTGTTAACAGTTGAGTTGTCAGGTATTAACATCCTGCGTGACAGGTATTAACACTTGAGAAATCAACTATTAATAGCTGAGAAACTGCTTTTTAATACCTTGTCATAACCTGACTTAGGTTGACTCTTTGGTGTCTTATCGCTGTTTTTGG
>JAUUNK010000421.1 GCA_030844565.1 Bacteroides ovatus | reverse complement strand
GCGTCGGACACCAGCTTCTGCCAATGTCTCGACAAGTTGGTCTGCTACTTTTTTTGCCATATTTATGTCTATAATTAGTTTTTTATATGATGGTGTAATAACAGCCTTTCAGGAAGAAAAGTTTTCTTCAGTTTCAGATTATTGGCAGTGCGAAAAGTATATTTGAAAATAATTCTGTTTCTTTGCATTATCAATTAATTTGCAAAGAAAAATGAGAAGTTTTGCCTCTGATAATAATTCCGGTGTGCATCCGTTAGTGATGGAAGCGCTCAACCGGGCAAACATAGACCATGCGTTAGGCTATGGAGATGATAAATGGACCCAAGAAGCCGTAGAGAAAATAAAGGAAACGTTTTCGGCTGACTGTGAACCTTTGTTTGTTTTTAATGGTACGGGTAGCAATGCGGTGGCATTGCAATTGATGACTCGTCCTTATCATTCTGTTTTCTGTGCAGAAACCGCTCATATTTATGTAGATGAATGCGGTTCCCCTGTGAAGATGACCGGTTGCCAGATTCGTCCGATTGCGACGAAGGACGGGAAGCTAACCCCTGAATTGATACAACCTTATCTTCACGGCTTTGGCGATCAGCATCATTCTCAACCCAAAGCCCTTTATATCTCCCAGTGTACTGAGCTTGGGACCATCTATACTCCCGAAGAACTAAAACGTCTGATTCGCTTTGCGCATCAGTATGGCATGTATGTCCACATGGATGGGGCGAGAATTGCCAATGCTTGTGCTGCCCTCCGTCTCAGCCTCAAAGAGTTGACTGTGGATTGCGGAATAGACATGCTAAGTTTCGGTGGGACGAAAAACGGGTTGATGATGGGTGAATGTGTCATTGTATTTAATAAGGAGTTACAGTCCGAAGCCCGTTTCATCCGTAAGCAATCTGCCCAGTTGGCATCGAAAATGCGGTATCTTTCCTGTCAGTTTACTGCCTATTTGACAGATGAACTTTGGTTGAAGAATGCGGCCCATGCTAATGCCATGGCTGCGCGGCTCTATGAGGAATTGGATAAGCTACCCGAAGTTTCTTTTACTCAGAAGCCGGAAAGCAATCAGTTATTCCTCACTATGCCCCATCCCGTGATTGACCGTATGCTGCAATCCTACTTCTTTTATTTTTGGAATGAAGATGAAAATGAAATCCGCTTGGTGACCTCCTTTGATACTACCGAAGAGGATGTGGAACAGTTTCTTCGGCTTTTGAAGGCTTAGGGCATTATGGTGTTGCCATGAAACGAGGGAATATATTTGACGGATAGGCAAAAATCCCTCAAACATACATTGTCTGCCAACTGATAGAGAGCCTATATGTAAAGCAAAGGAAAAAGGATATTTCACCAAGGACAGAGGATAGTCTTATATAAAGAATAGGAGTAAAAAGGTGGAAAATAGTATAACGAATTAGAAAGGTAACTTTGGCGTACGTATCAGTTGGCATTGAAAGTGAGTAGTTGAATGTATTTATAGTATTATAATCGTTAAAAAGGAGCAACAGAAAGGAAATAAGGATAGTAACATCGTTATAATAAAAAGTAAAAAACTAACTTTGCAGGCTAAGTTTTCTTTTTATAATATGAATACTAAACTAAGAATAGGTCTGTTGTTCTTTTTATTGTGTGTGGTGCAATTTATGATTTGTGCTCATACTATTTATTATGAAACAGGCTTGTTAAAGGATTCGCTCTCTGGCGGTGATTCTGATACACTCCCTGCTAAGCGTTCTTTTTTCAAAAAGATTCTCGATTATTTGAGTGATGCCAACAAAGAAGATAAAAATAAGAAATTTGATTTCAGTATTCTAGGCGGTCCTCACTATTCCAGTGACACGAAGCTGGGGCTGGGATTGGTAGCAGCGGGTTTGTATCGTGCAGACAGAAATGATACTCTTATGTCTCCTTCTAATGTATCTCTTTATGGAGATATTTCTACTGTAGGATTTTATTTGCTGGGAATACGGGGAAACCATCTTTTCCCACAAGACAAATATCGGTTGAACTATAATCTGTATTTCTATTCTTTTCCCAGCTACTATTGGGGAAGAGGGTATGATATGGATAGTAATGATGACAACAAAAGTAAATATGAACGTTTCCAAGCACAAGTTAAAGTGGATTTTATGTTCCGCCTTGCAAAGAACTTCTATATTGGTCCAATGACTACTTTTGACTATGTGGACGGACATGATTTTGAGAAACCGCAACTATGGGAAGGCATGGCGGCACGCACTACAAATGTCAGCCTTGGCTTTTCCCTGCTCTATGATTCCCGGGATTTCCTGACAAATGCTTACCGAGGGTATTATTTGCGGGTGGATCAACGGTTCAGTCCCGCTT
>JAUUNK010000420.1 GCA_030844565.1 Bacteroides ovatus | reverse complement strand
GGGGATTTGAAACAGCTTTTCTTTATGTGTGTCGGTCAGTTGTATTTTTTTCATTGTATCATGTTGTTCGTATTGTGGACAAAGATATAAATTAAATATTGGTAGAAAAAATCTTTTGTTATGTTTGAATCTGTAATCTGGGTATATTTCTCTGTAATTTATATACATTCGCTATGTTATAAATTGTCTATTTTTGCAGAGTGAAAAGACTGATTAATTCTGAAAGATGAAAGTAATAAAAGAAAGTTATGGCTAAAAAAGTTTTGATAATTTCGTCCAGTCCACGTAAAGGTGGTAATTCGGATTTGCTTTGTGATGAATTTATGAAAGGTGCTATCGAGGCGGGCAATGAAGTAGAGAAGATTTTTCTGAAAGACAAAACGGTTCATCCTTGTACGGGATGCAGTGTTTGCAGTATGTACGGTAAACCTTGTCCGCAGAAGGATGATGCAGTGGAAATCGTGGAGAAGATGATTGCTGCCGATGTGATTGTAATGGCAACCCCGGTCTATTTTTACACCATGTGCGGGCAGATGAAGATAATGATTGACCGCTGTTGCGCACGTTATACGGAAATAACCAATAAGGAATTTTATTTCATTATTGCGGCAGCAGAAAACGATAAAGCAATGATGGAGCGTACTATCGACGGCTTCCGTGGCTTCCTCGATTGCTTGGAAGGACCACAGGAAAAAGGGACGGTCTATGGAATCGGTGCATAGAAAGTAGGAGAGATTAAAGATACTCCCTACATGCAGGAAGCATATAATATGGGAAAGATGGTGTAACTGTTTGTTTTCCATATTAAAGATATTCATAAAGAATATGATAAATGGATTTGTTCGAATATTTGAGATATAGTTTTGAACTTAACTTTTAAAACCTGACGGGAAATCTGGAAAAGACGGTTATGTTTTCCAGATTTTCCCTTTTTTACGATTACTTAATTGACTGGATTGCTTGTTCTGCCACAGAATTATTATAATTTTGTGGCAGAACTTTTTATTTTGTATAATTCGTTTGATAACTAACTAAGTATCATGGGCTATAAAATAACGACTCTTGTGGAGAATTGTGTCTATGGACGTAAATTGCAGGCAGAACATGGTCTTTCTCTATATATCGAGACTCAAGAACATAGATTACTTTTCGATACGGGAGCATCCGACTTGTTTATCCGTAACGCCCGCTTGTTGCATATTGACTTGCAAAAAGTCGATTATTTGATATTATCTCATGGTCATAGCGATCATACGGGCGGACTACGTTATTTTTTTGAATTGAATACGCAGGCAACCGTTGTCTGTAAGCGTGAGGTTTTTTCTCCTAAATTCAAGGATGAACGTGAGAACGGGATGATGCATACACAAAACCTCGATCGTTCCCGTTTCCGCTTTATTACAAAGCAGACCGAACTGCTTCCCGGAGTTTTCCTTTTTCCCTCTATTGATATTATAAATCAGGCAGATACCCATTTTGAACGTTTTTGGGTTCAGCAAGAAGATGGATGCAAAATACCGGATACTTTTCAGGATGAATTGGCGGTGGTATTGGTGGAACCAGAAGGATTTTCCGTATTAAGTGCCTGTTCTCATCGGGGAATAACCAATATTTTGCGTACGGTTCAGGCTGCCTTTCCCGAATCTCCTTGTAAGTTACTTCTGGGAGGTTTTCATATCCATAATGCGGAAAAACAAAAATATCAGGTCATTGCAGATTATTTACAGGAATATCTTCCCCGACAGATTGGCGTTTGTCATTGTACGGGAGTGGATAAATATGCCTTCTTTTACAAAGACTTTGGTGACAGCACATTTTATAATTACACGGGAAAACTAATTCAAACCGATTTATCGGAATAAATTTATAATAATTTGATATGAGGAAACTAATAACTTCTTTAGCGCTGGTACTATCAGCATTATCCAGCTATGCAATTACTCCTTTGTGGATGCGTGATGCACGTATTTCACCGGATGGATCAGAAATTGTTTTTTGTTACAAGGGTGACATTTATAAAGTCCCTGCACAAGGAGGAACAGCTGTTCAACTCACCACACAAACCTCTTATGAAGCCAATCCGGTTTGGTCGCCCGATGGCAAGCAAATTGCGTTTGCCAGTGACCGGAATGGAAATTTTGACTTATTCATTATGCCTGCTGACGGAGGTGCCGCTCGGCGACTGACCTATCATTCTGCATCAGAAATACCGTCGGCTTTTACTCCGGATGGAAAGTATGTCTTTTTCTCTGCCTCTATACAGGATCCGGCAAGCAGTGCCCTGTTTCCTACAGGAGCGATGACGGAATTATATAAAGTTCCTGTTGCCGGCGGACGTACCGAGCAAGTGCTGG
>JAUUNK010000419.1 GCA_030844565.1 Bacteroides ovatus | reverse complement strand
ACTACTGGTCCACACTCCCATCCAGACAATCCACTTGCCGTCACGTGCCATTTTATAACCGGTGTTGTCTATAATATAATATATAATAAAGGTAAGTACAGAGACAATCACCGGCATGCCAAGTCCTCCCTTACGAATGATACCTCCAAGCGGAGCTCCGATAAAGAAAAAAAGCAAGCACGAGAGCGAAATGGTAAGTTTCTTATGCCATTCTATTTTATGCCGGCGTATACTATAATCGTTGGATTCCATAGTGTAGCTTTTAAAGCTCAAGTCTCCCCCGAGACTTTCAGCTTTGCTGGTAGCGGAAGAGAGAATCTTCTGTTTCTGCATTAAGGTAGCCACATTAAAGAGACTGTCAATATTGTAGTGACCTATATCAGCCTCTTTTATTTTTATCGTATCTTGTTTAGTCAGCCCATAGGGAGGGCTATATGCTCCTTTCGCCACTTCATCGTAAAATTTACGTCCGATACTGTCACCAAGCACAGTCATGGAGTCAATGGATGCCTGCAACGTCTTCATGTCTTTTGCACTGGACGAGTTGCTCATGATGCTTGCATCTGCCATATTAAAATCCGAGTCAAACTCTATAATAGTATGTTTTTCCCGGAATGTCTCCCGGCGGTAAGGCACGTTCTTGGACTTCATGTTCTGTGTCTTCAGGTTCTCAAACAGGTCACCGCTATACAGATGAAGCCACAAGTGCTGCTTGTCTGCCGTCATCTCCATCCGTCCGGAATCGGCATAAATAATATGTGCATTCTCGAATCCTTCCTTAAAGTTATAAATCAACACATCGTAGAGCATTCCCGTTTTACGGTCTTTCTTTGCTACTTTCAGATTATAGTCGGGAATATCTGAATAGAACACACCTTCGGGGATGTCCAATTCAGGAGATTTCTGCTTCATGGAAATAATAAGAGTACCAAGTTGTGCTTGGGCGATAGGCCCGATGACATTCTGAAAATAGAAGGAAACACCCACAAGACCGCAAACAAGAATAGCCAACGGTCGCATGATTTTAAGCAGGGAAATGCCCGCCGCCTTCATGGCGAGCAATTCATAACGTTCGCCAAAATTACCAAATGTGATGAGGGAAGCGAGCAAGACCGCCAATGGTAAAGAAACCGGTACCAGTGTCAATGCAGAATAAAAGAAGAATTGAGCAAGCACGCTCATCTCCAATCCTTTTCCGACTAACTCGTCCACATATCTCCATAAAAATTGCATCATGAAGATAAAAAGACAAATGAAAAAAGTGCCGACAAAGAGTAACAGGAAACTCTTTACAATAAATATATCTAACTTTTTTATGTGTAGCATCTTAATAGGTTCCTACAATTAAGATACAAAATTAGCACAAAAAAAGGAGTGTAGAAAATTTTTAGTTGAAAGTTAACTAAAATCCACAAGTTCTTCTCAAATTAGTGACCTGCGACTCCCAAAGTTCCTTCATATCCTGCACTTCGTCAGGTTCTGCAAAATCCGTTATTTCAAGCACATAATCTCCCGTAAGTTCATTATAACTCATTTTCAGTTCAAAATAATCACGCTCATTGGCATCGTCTTGCCAACGGAAACGGATAAACGAAAACGAACGGATGGCGATAATGTCCGCCTTTCGGGATTCGGTCTTTCCCCAACGAAATTCAACTGTCTTATCATCTGATATTACTCTGTCGGCAAACCAGTCCTCTAACCCGGATGGTGTGCTGATAGCCGCCCAAAGAATAGTTTTCGAAGTTGCATTAAGAAGATACTCTAAATGAATTTTCTCTTTCTTCATAGTTACCTTACATTTATTTTTGCGTTGCCAAGATAAAGACTTTTTTCTAAATACATGGCACAAATTAACTACTTTATTTAATTTCCCTCCTTTTTTATCGCCTCAATCGTGTCCTTTCCACCGAACAAAAGCAACATAATACAAGAAAAAACACAAAAAACATGGTAATTGTTTTGGTAGTTTAAAGAAAAGCTATATCTTTGCACCCGCAATCGAGAAATGATGGCGGGATAGCTCAGCTGGTTAGAGCGCATGATTCATAATCATGAGGTCCCCAGTTCAATCCTGGGTCGCGCTACATTAAGAAATTAGGCATTTGAGAGGCTTCCACTCTTGGGTGCCTTTTTTCTTTTATTGTATCTCCAATCTTTCCAGCAAAAATTCTCGGAATCACTAAGTAACCAACAAGTTTATTTATCGCAACAGTGATTACAATAACCACCGTTGCGATAAATAAGCCCTGCATACACCTCACTCCTGCACTTTAACCGGGTCAGTCCGAAAACCCTGTTGGAATGTTAAATCTAAGCCGCTAGTTTGCATAATCTAAAAATAAAGAATGGAATATCCCTGACTCCTCTCAACTGT
>JAUUNK010000418.1 GCA_030844565.1 Bacteroides ovatus | reverse complement strand
GATAGCCTTCACGGGCGAAACCGTTGCCGGATACCAGTTCCATCATGCTGGTGAGTCCTTTCAGTTGGGTCACTTCATTTTTGGCGTAGGAGAAGATAAAGTCCGTATTCCACGAAAAATCTTTCGTGCGAATGTTGCGGGTGGAAAGGGTGAACTCCACACCGTGGGATTTCATCGTGGCTACGTTGGCATATTTGTTGATGAAACCGCCCACTCCCTGCGTGGGAACTACACCGATCAAGTCATAGTTGTTGCGCTGATACCAGTCGGCAGAGAAATTGATCCGGTTTTCGAGCAAACCGAGGTCGATGCCGATGTTCAGTTCATGCTTTTTCTCGTAGGTGAGTTCGCTGTTCTCGATGTCCTCTATGTAAAGTCCCGTTTCCTGAATATCGGTAAAAGGACGATAGGGAGAGAAACTGCGGATGATGGCTTGCGAATTGGTTACTTCCGCCGGACCGCGATCGGCAGTAAGAGAGTAAGAAGCTTTCAGAGTCAGGTTGGAAAGAGTGGGTTGGAGCGCTTTGAAAAAAGCTTCCTCATGCACGTTCCATGCACCGGACAAGTTCCACGTGGGCAGCCAGCGTGACGAACGGCTGCGCCCCCATGCGGTTGGTTCCTTCATAACGAAACGTTCCGTTGAGCGTGTAACGGCCGTCATAAGAATAGGTGGCGTTGAGAAAGCTCGCAATGCTACGGGTTTCGGAGTGCCCCAGACTGTAATAACGCGAACCGGACTCTATTCCGTTCTTGAAAAACTGATAGACGTAGGAAGGGATTTCCCCCATCGAATATTGCATTCCCCAGCCCTGAAAGGAAGAATATGCCTTTTTAAGACTGTTCACTTCCATACCGGCAAAGAAGTTAGTGATGTGTTTTTCGGCAAAAAGGTGATTCCATGAGAGGGTTCCGCGGAAATCGAGCCCCAACATACGGCGGTCCTGGCGCTGGTAGATTCCCCCCTCGGGCAGCAGGGTGATAGGCAGGGCGTATGGATTGTCGGGGTCTTTATAAAGCAATCCGTTTTGTTCGCGGATGGTGGCGTCGTCCATACCGGTACGGTAGGCAACGGCTTGGTTGGCATCGTCGAGCACGTTGTGTTCCTGCGACGAGGTCTGGTATCTCACAGCTCCGAGGGCACTTAATTCAAGTCCTTGAATCACTTTCCATTTCAGCTCGCCTTGAAATTTCACATCTACCATGTTGATTTCGATGTAGTTATTATCCAGTTCGTGAAGAATGTTGAATGGAGCGTAGTTGCTGATATAATCCGCAGACGGGTCGAGCGTACGGCTCGTATTGAGCGCGTAAGAATAAGGGTTGATATCGAATCCGCGTGACATCTTTCCGGAAGCGATGTCGAGGGTAGAGCTCATCGTTCCCGGTGCGTTTTGCTGACGGTAGGAAGCGTTAGAAATCAGGTTGATCGACAGGTTTTTATAAAGATTATAGGTGGTGTTTACATTGGCTGTGTAACGCTTCACTTTGCTCTGCTTGTACCAGCCCGGATCGAGCATAGCGCTCAACGAGGCATAGAAGGATGATTTTTCCGTTCCGGCGGTGACGCTGACGGAATGATTCTGCGAAATGGCATTGGTGAAAAGCACGTCGAACCAGTCGGTGTTACGCATTTCCGCTTCACGGAGATAAGCATTGCGGGATTCGGGGGTGTTGAGAAGTCCGCGCTGGCCGTTGCTGTTATTATACTCGTCGATGAGACGATACATACGACCGTACACTCCCGTGTCTTTGGTACGGAAAAGGTCGGCACTGTTCAGCCAGCCTTTCTGCTCCATCTCTTTATAGATACCCATCTGTTCCTGCGAATTCATGATATTGAATTCTTTATAACTGGGTATGGCACGGGTGGTAAACTCACCGGTATAACTGATTTTGCTGACTCCGGCACGGCCTTTTTTGGTGGTGACCACAATCACGCCTGCCATCGCACGTGCACCGTAAATGGAAGTCGCCGATCCGTCTTTCAATATCTGAAAGCTCTCGATGTCGTCGGAATTCAACCCGGCTATGGCGGAACTGATTAATGTCTCCGCATCACCGGAGGAAAGATCGTCGGGACCTACGTCGATGGCATCTTCAAGAATCACTCCGTCTACTACCCAAAGGGGCTTGGAACTTCCGTAAATGGAAGTAGCACCGCGCACACGAATCTTAGGAGCGGTACCGAAAGTACCCGAAACGTTCTGAACGGAAACTCCTGCCGCACGACCTTCCAAGCCGCGACTGATGTCGGGCAGACCGTCCAGTTTTACATTATCGGCATCCAATTGTTTGGTGGCTCCCGTAAACAGGCGTTTGTCCATCTTTTGCATACCGGTCACCACCACTTCCTGCAATACTTCGGAGTCGGATTTCAT
>JAUUNK010000417.1 GCA_030844565.1 Bacteroides ovatus | reverse complement strand
CCCGGTAGATAACGTATTCGAATTTTATCTTGGCTGCCTCACAGGCAATATAGCGCGTCTCGACAATCGCTTCTTCACCAAAAGATAGTGATTGTTTGAACTGACAGGTTAAATCCACGATAGGAACCATGTATCCCTCCCGGTAAATACTCATATAATCCAAACCATACTGTTTGCCAAAAGCTTCTCTTCCATCTTCAAAATAGCGCACATACTCACCATGCCATACAATCTGCATGGAGTCTATTTCGCTGAACCGCACTCTGAAGGTAGTCCGGTTAGTCAAAGCTGCAACCTGTTGATTCGTTTTCCGTTTCATTCTTTTTTTATAAATATTTTCATCCTGCATTCAGCTATCAGCTTGTCTTCCACTTTCACTTGTGCAGAAATCAATGTAATGTCGAATACCTCCTGTACAACGGTAATCTCCGTAAATAGTTTCATCCCGTTCTTTGGCAAATCGTAGATTTTAAGTTTGTCTACCGAGCCGATAAACCCTAACGGTACTTTTTCACCCTGCCGGGTATAAAGAAATCCGATACGTGCCGCTGCCGATTGAGCGATGTGTTCGATAATTCCTGCCTCTTGCAGTTTTCCGGTTTCGCAGAAAATATTATCAGCAGTAACAGTCAGTCCGGAATAGGAATGATTCTCTTCGATACCAAAGAAACTGTCCACCATCACGATGGGCGGACGCTGTGGAATCAAATTGAGCATTCCTTCTCCTTGTATGATAACTTCCCTGTTGTTCATTTCAATCTGCATTGTACGATGCTGTGTCCCATTCCTAAATGGTCATCTATCTTTTCAACTTCCAATCCCGCTGCTTTGATGCACCGTTCCATATCATCCGAATGATACATTTTGCTGTTACCATTTGCCATGGCTGTGAAATAAAGACTGATTTGTGTCAGGCAATAAGCGGCTGTGTCAAACTTTTGCCGGTTCCAGAAAGTTTCCATGATGTAGAGGCGACTCTCCCCACTCATAGAACGGGCTGCACGGGTCAGTATGCTGGTTACTTCTTCTTCCGAGAAACAATCAAGGAACTGGCTCATCCAGATAGCATCGAACCCTGTCGGGAAAGGTACTTCGGGATCGAGCAGATTGGCGCCATACCCGTGAATACGCATTGCTCCGGGTAGGTCTTTAGTTTGTTGACGCATCATCTCCAATTGTTGCGGAAGGTCCATAATAGTTACTTCCACTGCATCGTCATAGCTTACGCATTTGGTCGCCCATCGACCGGTATTACCTCCCACATCCAGTAAAGTCTTGGGATGACGGGCGAAAACAATTGCCAAAGCTTCGTCAAACGAGCAATCCGAGTAATAATGATCGAAACCGAACCAGCTCTTTTGTACCTGTGAGGGCAAGCTTGACAGCCCTTCATAGATAGTGCTCCATTCGCCGAATACTTTCAGCCCTCCGGGACGTCCGTTGGTGAGAGCCTCTTCGAGATGGAACATTCCCAGATAGTTGACATCGTGGTTGAAATCCATATTGACACGTACCATCCTGTCGTTGAGCAGGAACCATCCGGCTTTGGCAAGGCGGTAAAGGTTTTCGTGCCGCAATACGGTACCGATCGTTAATGAGGCTTCCAGCAAAACTTGTGTTGCATAAGAAGACAGGCCACAAGCCTTGCTGATTTCTTCTTGTGTCATGCCTGCACGTTCGTCGGCTAGTAACTGGAAAATACCGAATTTGAGCATAAGGCGTGATACCTGAAACACGATGGGCCCGAAAGCTATTTCTTGTGCCAAGCGTTGTGCCTCTACCGCGGTCAACGGTTCCTTATCATATTGATTCTGTTGCATCTTTATTTTGTTATATCTTTATTTCAATCCTTTGGAGGGCGAACCGTCACTCGTGGTTTTCCAGAATGAGTAATAGTTGAACCATTGTTCCGGATGGCGTTTCAGTATTTGGTCCAAAGCGGCCGTATATTGTTCGAGCAGAGCGATCTCTGCTTTCTTTTCTTTGGTTCGTATGACTGGTTCCGTCCTTATAAAATGAAAACGGTAGGTTCTGCCCGGCTCTCTCATGGCAAAGTAGAATACCACCGGAACTTTCATTCGCGAACCAAGCAAGAAAGGACCGGCAGGGAAAGGAGCTTTCTGTCCCAGGAGTGTTCCTGTCAGCAGTTTCTCTTTATTCAGATAACGGTCGCCCTGGAAGCATACATATTCTTTCTTGTTTAACGCCTCGGTAATACGGAAAACGTGTGTCAGGTTATCTTCGTTGACGGGGATAATCTTAAAATCCTTGTCCTGACCATTTTTCTCCAATATCTCTTTGATTCTACGATGTTCGGCATCATACATCACGATATTGATTTTCTTTCCGTAATCGTCGAAGAAAGGAACGCCTATTTCCCAGTTTCCCACATGGGC
>JAUUNK010000083.1 GCA_030844565.1 Bacteroides ovatus | reverse complement strand
ACCGCTTCTTTCCTGACTTATGACAATATTACACCTGCTGACATCAAGAAAGGCTCTGCCCACATGCATGGTGCTTACGTATTGCCGTATGAGGCAGCCAAGACCACGACAGGTCTGACACTGGTGTTAAAGAATGGTAAGGGAGACACCCGTACTATCAATGCTTCTGGTAAATTGCCACTGGAAAGAAATAAAGTGACCATTGTCAAAGTTTACGTTCTCAGTGGAACGGTATTTAATACAGATGTTCAATTTGGCGTGACAATTAGCACAGCCTGGTTGGCACCCAACACAGTAAATGGTGAAATCAACTAACCAATATTTATATATACGTGTGTATGCGGTCAAATATTTTATTTCTCATATCCCTGCCGATATTGTTCTCCTGTTCCCCTCAGGAAGAGCTGACTGACAGCTCCGGGAACCCGGAGGAAATCCCGGCAGGGATTTCCAAGGTCTCTTTCAATAGTAGAGGCCTTCAATCTCCCTGTGTGTATGTCTTCAGCAAAGAAGGAGACAACTTCGTCTACCAGTCCACCCTGGACAGTGGATGGACGCCGGAGGGAAAGTTGACAACGCGGCTCCTCATAGGAGACTACAAGTTCCTGTTCACCGGTCCTCTGGACGACCAGATAGAGGTGCTCCCTGCCACATTGGACAGGACTGTGACGTTCGACCAGCTCCGCTTTGCCGCCCGCAAAGATGAGGAGCACGATGGAGGGCTTCTTCCCGTTGGAGAGCTTTATCTTCCCAAATCCGATGTTGCCAATCAGATGTATACCATCCGTGGAGGCGAGCAGATAGAGTGCACGGTGGAGAGAAGAGTTTCCCAACTCTCGTTCACTGTGGCACGGGGCTATAAGAAAGAGGGAACTGAAAATGAATATGTGCCCCAATCTTATACCGGGACGCATAACATACTTGAGACAGTGAAAGAACTCCATGTAGAGATAGCCGGCGTAGCAAGCCAGTGCAACTATCTCGAAACGTCCGGTGAAGGAACAGTGTATCAGACCTATAACGAGGCATCGCGAAAGAATGTTACTCCTGACGGGTTTGTCACGTTTACGGGACCTTTCGTTTTTCCGCCCGCCGACGGGAAAGAGATAGACCTCACCCTGACACTGGTGTCCGTTGCAGGCAGCGCTTATCCTCCTCTCCACCTGAAAGGCAAGCTGGAAGCCAACCGCCAATTGGTAGTCAACCTGTGGCTTACGTCTTCCTATTTTGATATAGGAGTAACCATCCACACCGAAGCCATTTCCGGACGCACCGACGGAGACGCAGGCATGTGGGAATAACAATAATATCAACAACTTTTATAAAAACAGAGATACATCCTATGAGAAAGATACCAGTAAAATACATCGGCTTGCTTGCCCTGGCTGCTTTGCCTGGCGGGTTGTTCCACTCTTGTACGGAATCGCAGCAGGATATACCGGATGGGGTGGATAGCAAATCGGGAATAGTACTCCGGACGAGTGTCCGCGAAGAAACCCCCTATATCGGTTTGCTAACCAAACTATACATTTTCACGAATGATGGAACGGGATACCAGCTTTCCGATTCTGTGCCCCAGGTTATCAGTGGCACTACGAGGCTTAAAATGAGCTATGCAGATTTGAACAAGAACGACTACCGTTTTCTTTTTGTCGCTACGCCGCAGTCTAAACCTGAAATATGTGTGAAGCGTTCCGACGATGCTTCTTTCGCCTTCGGCACTCGCTGGGATAAAGTGGTTGTAGCAATGCAGGGCGATAGCCTGTCGGTAGATAATTATTATGGGATAACGGACCTTTCGGGTACGGAAGTCATGCGCCTCACTTCCATTGAGGGAGAGCTTACCCGTTTGGTGGGGCAGATGGTATTCTGTTTTTATAAGACCGGTCCCGGAGGAGTGAAAGACCCGGTGGCGGTCGACGATAAGACAGTGAAGTCGGTGCTCGACCGGATATTCTCTCTCGACATCACCTACGAAGGCATCCCTTTGCAAGTGGGCTTCGACGGAGAGAATAAACCCTTCCCCGTTGCTTCTCTTTCGAAAACAGTGAAGCACACCATCCGTTTCTCACAAACGGAAGACAGCTTGCGGGTTATTCTGCCGCAGGCGGGAGTGCCGGTAGAAGTAGCCGATTCCATCCCCGGAGGAGCCATCGTGAAAGGTACATGCCTGCTTCCTTCCCGGCAAGGAGTGCGTGTGTCGATGGTGTTTCATTATTACGATACGACGCCGATATGCGAGAACGCAGATGCAACCCATCAGCATGTAGCCTCGTGCTATATGCCCGGAACCGTTTCCCTTCGCCTACCCAAATCGGAAGAGAGCCCGGGGTTGAACGTCTTGCCCGATTATTTCACTATCAGCAATGCCGGGCTACCTTGCAACCGGATTATAGATGTGCTTCACAGCTCAGTGATAGATGTAGATATGGTATGGAACGATAAATACGATAAAAAAGAATGATGATGAAAGAAAAAATAATAGGGATGCTGAGTTGCATCTGTGTCCTGCTCTTGGCATGTTCTGAGCAGGAAGACAACGAAAGCCTGATAAACAACGCCATCATGGGCAGGGAAACAGTCGACGTCCGCTTCAGCTTGTCGTCACTCACCGAAGTGCTGGCGCAGGGCAATACGGACTATCGGCCCATGTCTGCTACGCGGGCAGAGACGGGAGATATAAAGGCAATTATAACAAATGAATATAAGTGCGTGGTAATAAAAGAAATAGGAACCAAGTGGTATGTGGATACAGTGGCACAACGTAATTTGTTGGACAACCTATATGGGTGGGACAAGATACCAGTGAAGGACAAGCCTACTTTTAAAGACCTTCATCTGACCTTACGTCCCGGACACTACCGCCTCTTGGTGGTGCTCAATCCTCAAGCTGCCCAATGGAATCCTGGTCTGGTTCCCGGAGCAGTGGTAAAGGAAGGGGAGGGCAAACCGGTGTATGCCTATACCTATAATTACCAAATGTCTAACTCTTATCCTAATCGGGGCAAACGTGAAGTTACTGCCGAGATATTTGTAGGAACAGCAGAATTCGTAGTAGAAAAAACAACCGATCTGCACTCCAATCCAGTTAATGGAAATACGAATATCGCCTTCGCTCGAAAAGTGATGCAAATGCGTTTTCTGGCGAAGAACCACAGCTCGGATGGGCTCAACTTTGAGAATACGCAGCATGTGGTACATGCCACATTGAAGGCTACCGACCCGAATTTCTTTTTCACTGACGGGGTGGACTGCTGGGGAGACGCTTACTACAATCCCGATAAACCCACCACAAAAGTGGAAATCTGTAGTTGCCTTGCTCCGGCGTGGATGACAGGTCTGAACAAAGAGCAATATAAAACGATTGATCCTGATGTAACCGTATATTCTCCTTTTGTTTTTACGGATGAGAAAATGTCAGTGCCCTATAAGCTTGACAATATAAGAATACTGGGACAAGCGGGTGGTTTTACCTATTCTTACAGGGAACCTATTACCGATTTGGTGTTGAAAAACAACACTATCCAACAATTTGTATTTCAAACAACGCCCGATGCAAAGTGGGAAGGTACTCAGATAAACGTGACGCTTGAGTATCTGAAAGAAGAAAGTGCAGAAAAATTGTTTGATACTTATTATGAATGTAATCTCCCACGCTAATCATTATTGATATGAAAACTAAATTAGTACTGTTTTTGTCTATATTATTGTTCGCCGGATGCATCCGCGAAACATTAGACCCCTGCCCCATGGGGGATGTGAAGATTAAGATATATGTGGAGAAGTTCCAATCTGTCACTCATAATTATCAAGTAGATATGGAGGCTTCTTTCAATACCCGAATCAACGACCTTCATTATCTTTTATTCAAGGATGACGTCTTGCTCGAAGAAGGCCGCATCACGGATACTTCTCCTTACGTGTCACCCTATTTCACCTTTGAACGCGAAGGGCTTCCCTTTGGTGATTATTGCCTTGCCTTGGTCAGCAATGACGATGCTTACGTGGGCGGAAACTCTCCCTCCGAGCTTTTTCTCACGTATGCCGGCGTAGACGGTGCGAAAGATTATTTCTCTACTTGCTTCCGCTTCACGGTAGACTGTGATTGCCAGACGGAATATAACACTTATCTGGAACGTACTCACGGCGTCATCCGCTATACTTTCCGCAACGTCCCTCAGTCTATGAGCGGGATTGAAATGACGATGACCAACTTGGGAAATACCAAGATGGTGGACGGAGACTACTCCGGAAAGACGGATGTGACGAAACGCATCCCGGTGGGCGACTGGAAACGTGCCGTAGCCGAAGAGGAGGATATTACGGTGGTAGTCGGCACTTTCCCTACCACGCAAGGCGAGCGCTCGGCTTATAAGTTGAAGCTCTTCAGAAATGGAGAAGAAGAGCCGTGGTACAACGAGACGGTGACGGATACCTTAACCGTGCGCCGCAACCAGTTGCTCGACATCGCTACCCGGTTTACGGGCGATACCCCTTCATTCGAAGTGCTCCTCAACACTACCTGGGGCGGGAGTACCTCCGGGGGAGACACGGATATTGATTAGGTTGCCTGGAAGAAAGAGGGCATGCCAAAATTAATGACACACCCTCTCTCTTCATTATATTCTATTCTCTTCTCAGTCCGCAAGGTAACATCTTACAACGTCACCCCTGTCTTGAAGATAGCAATTTCCCGGTATCCCTTCTTCTCGTTATTTACCAGTTCGCCACTAGCCACCTTGATGATGTATTCCACAAAGCGTTCGCAGGTCTTTTCCATCGGTTCATTCTCGAGGATGACTCCCGCGTTGAAGTCAATCCATCCCGGTTTGTTCTTAGCCAGGCTGGAGTTGGTAGATATTTTCATTGTTGGCACAAAAGTCCCGAAAGGCGTGCCGCGTCCGGTGGTAAACAGAACGATATGGCATCCGCACGAGGCGAGGGCGGTGGCTGCTACAAGATCGTTTCCCGGCGCTGAGAGCAGGTTCAGTCCCTTCGTCTTCAAGCGTTCGCCGTAGGGCATCACTCCCGAAACGTAGCTTTTGCCGCACTTCTGCGTGCAACCCAGTGCTTTTTCTTCGAGCGTGGAGATGCCTCCCGCTTTGTTGCCCGGAGAGGGGTTTTCGCCTACGGGCTCGCCGTGGGAGAGGAAATATTCTTTGAAGTCGTTAATCAGGTGCACGGTCTGTTCAAACAGTTGTTGGTTTTCGCAACGGTTCATCAGGATGGTTTCTGCGCCAAACATTTCCGGAACTTCCGTCAATACACTTGTGCCGCCTTGGGCAATCAGGAAGTCGGAGAACATGCCCAACAACGGGTTGGCAGTGATGCCCGAGAAGCCGTCCGAACCGCCACATTTCAATCCTACACGCAGCTCCGACAAGGGAACGTCCGTCCGCTGGTCTTCTTTGGCTAGTGCATATAGTTCGCGCAAGGTCTTCATGCCTTCTTCGTATTCGTCGCCCACTTTTTGGGTCACCATAAACTTAATCCGGTTCTCGTCATACGTGCCGAGGAACTCGCGGAACACATCCGGTTGATTGTTTTCACAGCCCAGACCTACTACTAACACGGCGCCGGCGTTGGGATGAAGCACGAGGTTGCGTAGAATCTTTTTCGTGTTCTCGTGGTCGTCGCCGAGTTGCGAACAGCCGTAGTTGTGGGGGAAGGCTACAATGGCGTCCACGCCTTTGCCCTCCGTTTCGCGGCGGAGCCCTTCGGCAAGCTGGTTGGCAATGCCGTTGACACAGCCCACGGTGGGGACAATCCAGATTTCGTTGCGTACGCCTACGTCTCCGTTTGCGCGACGGTAGCCTTTAAAAGTCAATCTTTTCTGAGCGATGCCCAGCGACACTTCCGTTGGTTGGTAAGTATATTCCAGTAATCCGGTGAGGTTTGTCTTGATGTTCTTTTCGTTCATCCAGTCGCCCTTTTTCTTCGCCGCAGTGGCATGTCCGATGGGGTAGCCATATTTGATGATGTTTTCTCCTTCAGCTAGGTCGGTCAATGCAAATTTGTGTCCTGCGGGAATGTCTTCGTTGAGCATGATGTCGATGCCGTCTACTGACAGTGTTTCTCCTGCCGGAAGGTTGACGATGGCAACAGCCACGTTGTCGGCAGGGTTAATTCTTAAATACTTTGTTTCCATACGGTTATGTCTTTTCTCTTGTTATTTGTTATGATAATAATCAATTGTTTCCACTGTCAGCAGGTCGATGGGCATGTAGTTGATGCAGGTCACGTCTTTCTTAAAGATGAGGTGGTCGCACAAGGATTTGATGCCGTTGAAACCTTGCAGTTCCGGTTGCTGGGCAATGAGGAAAGAGACGCTTCCCTGTTTCAGGCAGGCGACGTTGCGTTCGAGCAGGTCGTAGCCTATCAGGTTGAAATCCTTCCGTTGGCAGGCTTGCAGGTATTCGCCGATGATGTAGACTTTGGAGTTGAAGGTGATTCCGTCGGTCACTGCGGGGTGGGCGCGAAAGAAGTCATCCAGCATCCGGCTGTCTTCGTCGTTGCGTTCAGCATGCAAGTCGAGTTCCAGTATATTACATGACGGATGATGTTCGTGCATGTACTGCTTAAAACCGATTTCTCTGTTCTCTTGCTGGTTGGAACCTACAATGCCTTCGTGTATCTTGCGGAAAATGACGATTTCCCCGGTGTCTCCGGCAAGCAACATCAGCATCCGTGCGGCAAAATATCCGCTTTGGCGGGAGTTTTGTCCGTAGAAGGCGAGGGGAGGGACGTCTTTGATATTCGAGTCTATATATATATAAGGTATAGCGAGCTCGCGGAGCTGGTCGGTGAAGCCTTTAGTATATTGCGGGGCGGTGGGTGCCATCATCACTCCGTCGGGCTCTTCGGCGATAATAGCGTTGCTGGCGTCGCCGAAGGAGTGGTAGTCGTAGGGGTCGTAATAGGATATTTTCACCGAGATGTTGAAGTCGGAGTAGGTGGCGATAGCTTCATGAATGCCTTTTTCTATTGCCGTCCAATATTCGCCTTCGAGATGCTGGGGGAGCAGGCACGAGAAAGCGTACTTTTTGTTGGAAGCCAGGGCGCTGGCATACATATTGGGCTGATAATCCAGTTGTTTCAGGATTTCTTCTACGCGTTTGCGGCTTGCTTCCGATACGCCGCTACGTCCGTGAATCACACGGTCTACCGTTCCCACCGATACATCCGCCAGTCGGGCGATGTCTTTGATTCTAATTCTTTCGGGCAATTTGTTCATGAGGCTATGTGTTAGTTAGGGGTTCGTGTCCGTACACAATAATAATCTTATTTTTTTCGACACAAATATATAACAATTTTTGTAATTACGAAAATTGTTGTATCTTTGTGCCCGCACACGGAAGCTGTGAGAGGCACGATTCTTTTTGAACTACTAATCATCTACTCAGTGTGTTAGCTTTAAATATAAGCACAAAACGATAAATTGAAAGTTAACAATATTAATTACTTAGTTTCATTAAAACATAGAATTATGGGAAAGAAAGTCGTTACTTTAGGCGAAATCATGCTGAGATTGTCCACTCCGGGAAATACTCGTTTTGTTCAGTCCGATTCTTTTGACGTAGTATACGGTGGTGGAGAAGCCAACGTAGCAGTGAGTTGTGCCAACTACGGACACGATGCCTACTTTGTAACAAAGTTGCCGAAACACGAAATCGGCCAGTCTGCCGTAAACGCTTTGCGCAAATATGGTGTGAAGACAGACTTCATTGCTCGTGGAGGCGACCGTATAGGTATTTACTATCTCGAGACAGGTGCTTCCATGCGTCCCAGCAAGGTGATATACGACCGCGCTCATTCTGCTATCGCTGAGGCGGATGCAGCAGATTTCGATTTTGATGCTGTCATGGAAGGTGCAGACTGGTTCCATTGGTCGGGCATTACTCCGGCTATCTCCGACAAGGCTGCCGAGCTGACCCGTCTGGCTTGCGAAGCTGCCAAGCGTCATGGCGTAACGGTTTCTGTCGACCTGAACTTCCGTAAGAAACTCTGGACCAAGGAGAAAGCACAATCTATCATGAAGCCGCTAATGAAATATGTAGATGTTTGTATCGGTAACGAGGAAGATGCCGAACTTTGCCTGGGCTTCAAACCGGATGCTGACGTTGAAGGCGGCCATACGGATGCTGAGGGCTACAAAGGCATCTTCGAACAGATGATGAAGGAATTCGGATTTAAATATGTTATCTCTACATTACGCGAATCTTTCTCGGCTACTCACAATGGCTGGAAGGCTATGATTTACGACGGCAAGGAGTTCTATACTTCCAAGCGCTATGACATCGACCCGATTATCGACCGTGTAGGCGGTGGCGACTCTTTTTCAGGCAGTATTATCCACGGTCTGCTGACAAAGGCTAACCAAGGTGAGGCCCTCGAATTTGCGGTAGCTGCTTCTGCACTGAAACATACTATCAATGGCGACTTTAACCTTGTTTCTGTTGACGAGGTAGAGGCTTTGGCTGGCGGGGATGCTAGTGGGAGAGTGCAGAGATAAGTTGAGAGTTGAGAGGGGAGAGTTGAGAGTTAGGAAATATAAGTATATAAATAAAATAAGATAATAGATAAGAAGATGGCAAGATTTGATAAGATAGCTGTATTGAATAAGATTGGGTCTACGGGCATGGTGCCTGTGTTCTATCATAAGGATGTGGAAGTGGCTAAGAAGGTGGTGAAGGCTTGTTATGACGGCGGTGTCCGTGCGTTCGAGTTTACTAACCGGGGTGACTTTGCACAGGAGGTTTTTGCTGAGATTGTGAAGTTTGCGGCTAAGGAGTGTCCGGAGATGGCTATGGGTATCGGTTCTATCGTGGACCCGGCTACGGCTGCGCTGTATCTGCAATTGGGAGCTAACTTTGTGGTAGGTCCTTTGTTCAATCCTGAGATTGCTAAGGTTTGCAATCGTCGTTCGGTGGCTTATACTCCGGGATGCGGTAGTGTGTCTGAAGTAGGTTTTGCTCAGGAAGTAGGATGCGACCTTTGCAAGGTGTTCCCGGGCGATGTGTACGGACCGAACTTTGTGAAAGGTTTGATGGCTCCGATGCCTTGGTCTAAGTTGATGGTGACCGGTGGGGTGGAACCTACTAAGGAAAATCTGACGGCATGGATTAAAGCTGGAGTATTCTGCGTGGGCATGGGCTCTAAGCTGTTCCCGAAAGATAAGGTGGCTGCTGAAGACTGGGCTTATGTGACAGCTAAATGTCAGGAAGCGCTGGGGTATATTGCAGAAGCTCGCAAATAAAAGAAGCTCGGACAAAGAAGTTCATACAAGCTCGCAACAAATAAAACGAGATTTGTGTTTCATAATATAGAAAGGGGAATGGGTGATCCATTCGCCTTCCTTAAAGATATGCTTCTATAAAAAGGGTTAGTTAGTAGTTTTTTAGTTAGTTAAAGGAGAAGCATATTTCATTTTGTTTAAAGGTGTTTAAAGGGAATAGGCCATCGGAATGAGTGATTCATTTCGGTGGCTTGTTTTATTCCCCCCTTCTCTTAATCAAAGAAACTCTTGAACTTCTTAAATATTTTTTCTTTCACCGACGTGCTAGGCTTAAAGTTTGCCGATGATTCCAGCTTCTCGAGTGTATTCTTTTCGTCCTTACTCAACGATTCGGGCACGTAGATGCTGATATTTACCAGCAAGTCGCCTGTGCCATATCCATTGACCTGAGGCAAACCTTTTCCTCGGAGGCGAAGCACTTTGCCCGGTTGTGTGCCGGCGTCTATCTTCACTTTCACCTTTCCGTCGATAGTAGGGATTTCTACCGCTCCTCCCAACGCAGCAGTTGGAAAACTCAACAGGAGATTGTATATCAAGTCGTTCTCGTCACGGATAAGGTCCGGATGCTGCTCTTCTTCCACAAGGATGAGCAAGTCGCCCGGCACACCGTTGTGCTTTCCGGCGTTACCTTTTCCGTTCATGGAGAGCTGCATGCCTTCTGCCACTCCGGCGGGGATGTTCACTGTTACTATCTCTTCGCCGTATACAATACCGTCTCCGCCACACGTCTTACACTTGTCCTTGATGATTTTTCCTTCACCGTTGCAAGTGGAGCAGGTGGTACGGGTCTGCATGGTTCCGAGGATGGTTTGCTGATTGCGGATTACTGTTCCGCTACCTTTACAGGTGGGGCAAGTTTCCACTCCGCTGTTTCCTTCGGCTCCGCTGCCGTGGCAGTGTTCGCACGGCACGTACTTTTTCAGTTTAAACTTCTTTTCTACGCCCGTAGAGATTTCTTTCAGCGATAGTTTCACTTTCACGCGCAGGTCGCTTCCCCGGTAGCGTCTCTGTTGCTGACCGCTGCCATAACCGCCGCCTCCGCCGAAACCGCTGAATCCTCCGAAGCCGCCCCCACGACCGCCGAATATGTCGCCAAACATGGAGAAGATGTCATCCATAGACATACCTCCGCTGAAACCGCCGAAAGGACCGCCATTGCCGGCAGCACCACTCACGCCTGCATGTCCGAACTGGTCGTAACGGGCACGTTTGTCGGGGTTGCTCAGTACGTCGTATGCCTCAGCCGCTTCCTTAAATTTTTCTTCCGCTTCCTTATCTCCGGGGTTCTTGTCCGGGTGATATTGGATTGCTTTTTTGCGATAGGCTTTCTTTATTTCATCGGCTGTGGCATCTCTTTTGACTTCCAGCACTTCATAATAATCTCTTTTTTCTGCCATCTCTATTTCGTCGTTTTTTGGTTTACTTTAGTAAGCTTCATCGTCGTGTCCGGGGGAAAGGAATTATTCTCCTACTACCACTTTGGCGTGGCGGAGCACTTTATCGTTCAACATATATCCTGTCTGCACACAGTCGAGTATTTTTCCTTTTAATTCTTCGGACGGGGCGGGAACCACGGCGATTGCTTCATGATAGTCGGTGTTTAAAGGCTGGCCTTTCGTTTCGATTACCTTTACGCCTTCCTGGCCGAGGATTGACATGAACTTGTTGTAAATCAGTTCCACTCCTTCTTCTACAGCTTTCACGTCCGTAGCCGTCTGCATGGTCTTGAGGGCTCTTTCCAAATCATCTATGACGGGAAGGATGTTTCCGATGCACTTTTGACCTCCATTCAGAATGAGTTCCGCCTTTTCTTTCATGGTCCGTTTACGATAGTTGTCGAACTCGGCGGAAAGGCGGAGATATTTGTCTTTTTGCTCTTCAACGGCGGCATTTGCCTTTTCCAGTTCCTGAGTCAACTCTTCTTCTTTGCTTAAGGAGTGGGATACTTCTGCATTTTCTTCAGTTGCAGATTCTACATTCTCTTTCTGTGTATCCTCTTCGGTTGCATTCAGAGTTGCTTTATCTTTTAACTCTTCTTTCATGGTTTCTTTTTCTTTCGGGTCCATATTTTTCTTTTTTATTATTCTGTTAAACATATATTTTCATGTCAATACGGCATTCGTATCTGGTTATTCCCTTGCAAAAACTTTGCCAGTGTGGCTATTTTGCCAAAAAACAGTGCAAAGATAATGCTTTTATGCCAGATTGACACATTAGGTATGATTCATTATTCGCAAAAATAACGTACCTTTGCACCCGAATCAAAGCGCATGATAAGCCGGATTTTTAAATAAAGATATAAGATTATTAAAAGTATATAAGATGATTACAGTTTCAAACGTTTCGGTACAGTTTGGTAAAAGGGTATTGTTTAATGATGTAAATTTAAAGTTTACAAGTGGGAATTGCTACGGTATAATAGGGGCGAACGGTGCAGGTAAATCTACCTTCCTGCGGACCATCTACGGTGACCTTGATCCGACTACCGGTACTATAACGTTGGGACCGGGTGAGCGGTTGTCTGTCTTGAGCCAGGACCACTTCAAGTGGGACGCTTATACAGTGATGGACACAGTGATGATGGGGCACACCGTGCTTTGGGACATCATGAAGCAGCGCGAAGAGCTTTATGCCAAAGAAGATTTCACTGACGAAGACGGGTTGCGGGTATCCGAGCTGGAAGAGAAGTTTGCCGAGCTCGATGGATGGAATGCCGAAAGCGACGCCGCTTCTTTGTTGAGCGGTCTGGGTATTAAGGAAGACAAGCACTATAGCCTGATGGGCGACCTGAGCGGTAAAGAAAAGGTACGCGTGATGTTGGCGCAAGCCCTCTACGGCAACCCCGATAACCTGCTTCTCGACGAGCCTACCAACGACCTCGATATGGAAACCGTAATGTGGTTGGAAGATTACCTTGCTAATTTTGAACATACCGTTCTCGTTGTGAGCCACGACCGTCACTTCCTCGACTCCGTTTGTACACACACCGTAGATATTGACTATGGCAAGATAAATCTCTTTGCCGGTAACTATAGCTTCTGGTACGAATCCAGCCAGCTTGCCCTCCGCCAGCAGCAGAACCAGAAAGCCAAGGCAGAAGAAAAGAAAAAAGAGCTGGAAGAATTTATCCGCCGCTTTAGTGCCAACGTGGCTAAGAGCAAGCAGACTACCAGCCGCAAGAAGATGCTGGAGAAACTGAATGTAGAAGAGATTAAGCCGTCTTCACGCAAATATCCGGGCATCATCTTTACTCCGGAGCGCGAACCGGGAAACCAGATTCTCGAAGTGTCCGGACTGAGCAAGAAAACTGACGACGGTGTGGTGCTCTTCAACGACGTGAACTTCAACGTAGAGAAAGGTGATAAGATTGTATTCCTTTCGCGAGACCCGCGTGCCATGACCGCTTTTTTCGAAATTATCAATGAGAATATAAAACCGGATGCCGGACATTTCAACTGGGGAGTGACTATCACTACTGCTTACTTGCCCCTGGACAACACTTCCTTCTTCAACTGCGACCTCAACTTAGTGGACTGGCTGAGCCAATATGGCGAAGGAAATGAAGTATATATGAAGAGCTTCCTCGGTCGTATGCTTTTCTCGGGCGAAGAGGTGCTTAAGAAAGTGAACGTGCTTTCGGGAGGTGAGAAGATGCGTTGTATGATTGCCCGCATGCAGCTCCGCAATGCGAACTGCCTGATTCTGGATACTCCTACCAACCACTTGGATTTGGAATCTATCCAGGCATTCAACAACAACCTGAAGACTTATAGAGGAAATATTCTTTTCTCTTCTCATGACCACGAGTTTATACAGACTGTGGCAAACCGTATCATTGAGCTTACCCCTAACGGCATCATCGACAAGATGATGGAATATGATGAGTACATCGCTTCGGACCATATCAAACAGTTGCGGGCAAAGATGTACGGGGACAATAAATAAAGAAGTCTGTGAGTTTCGATAGAAGCAGGGGGTGTTTACCTACGGGGGGACACCCTTCTTTCTTTTTAACTCCTCTTACCTCCTCTTGGCTACTTTCTCTTCCAACTTCACTTCACTCTCCAATTTCAATCTTTGTCTCAGTCGGCTGCGCGCCTTGTTCACTCCATTTCTCGAGATGCCCTTCGTGAGTCCAATCTCGTCGCTGCTCAGTTCCAGAAGTATTAGCATGGATATTACTTCATCGGTGCGGGTGATGTCCGGGTTCATCAGGTGGAGTGCAGAAAAATATTCGGGATAAATGGTGGTGAAGTGAGCCGTCCACGTCGTTTCGGAAAAAGTTTGCTGCTCTCTACGCTGGAAGCTTACTTCTTAGGAAAGAATTTTTTAATATTATCGGATTAAAAATCTTTATACTCGGGAGCTGTCGAATTGGGAAAGGTGATGGAACGGGTATATGTTTTCCATAGCTTTCTACGACTTTGCCACCAGCTTGGCAAAACTTTGCCATTAGTTTGGCAAAACTTTGCCATCAGCTTGGCAATGTTTTGCCACTATATAGGCACTACTCTGGGAATAAGTCTACATCTAAACAAGTCTCACCCCTGGGGATAAGTACTGTATCCCCGGGGGGTATCTTTCGTAACCTGCCGTTTCAGCGGGAATAAGTCCCGGCTTGCTGCTTCTATGGTGGCTTTTTGTTCTAGTTGGTCGGTAGGGACGGACACAAGAAAATAGATAAAAGGAGTGGGTATCTTTGTGTTTTGTTTGCAATATGCTTATTCTACTTCCGGATTTCAGGGATTGGTATAGTGAAAGGGGAAAAGAATAAACTTTCTGCAAAATCCTAATGCCTTTAGAAGGCGATAAAATCTACTGCGTTGAAGGGTGTAGCTATTATCCGCCCGGAATGGCTACACCTTTTGCCCGGAATGGCTACACCCTTTAAGGTGGATAGCTACACTATCCCGCCCGGATGGTGTAGCTATCCTGAGTTTTTTAGATTTTCCGGTGGATAAACGTTCCGTCAATCCAGAAAGTGGCATGATGGGCTGTGAATTTCAGTAATACATAGTTAGGATCAGTAGGTCCTCCTGGAAAATGGTTGATAAACCAGTCCTGCCAAAGTGCTGATTTCTGTTTTTCGTCGGTCACCACTTCCACTTCTCCGGTGAGTGCTACACTGTTTCCTTGTTCCTCGAAACATATACCTGCTTTGGGGTTGGCACGGAAGTCTGCGGTTTTTAATGAATCGGCTCCGGTAGACATCCAGATAACAGTGCAGTCTTTTGCAGCAATTTTGCTCATCGGCACAGGGCGCGGGTAGCCTTCTTTATTGATGGAGGCAAGAACAACTGTTTCACATTTTTGCAACATTTCCGCTGCCTTTTCGTTTAATGTTTTTGTTGGCATATCACATTTTGATTAATGGGTTTGTGATTGCAAAGATACTTGCTCCCAGCTCGGTTCCATTGTAAAAAAACGACTTTTACCTTTTCCTCCCTTCCCTCTATCTCCTTCAACTTCCCCTACTTCCTCTTACTTCTCTACCTCCTTTATTTTCTTTCCACATAAGTCAATGTCATCTCTTCCGGCACTGTGAGTGAGAGAAAAGAGGTGGGCGTGTTGCCCGAGAGAGCTTTGATCTCTTTGGAAAAATGGGGGAGGTCATAGTATCCCGCGTCGATAGCTGTGGACAAGAGATTGGGAGAAGCGGCGTGTCTTAGCAATTCCACGGCATTCTTGAATTTGACGATACGGCTGTATTCTTTGGGGGTATATCCGGTGCATTGTTTAAACTTCCGTTCAAAGTGGCGCTGGCACAGGCAGACATTTTCCATTAAATGGCGAATGGATAATTTTCCCGTAGAGTGGTTAATAAGGGTCACGGCAGAGGCAACTTGTAGGTCGGCAGGCTGGTAGTGATGGGCCAGATATGACAAGAGATAATTCTCGACTAAGCGGATACGTTCTTCCACGCTATCTTGTTCGCACAGTCTTTCAGCAAAGGCTTCTTTAAAAAATAAGGTGCCTATCTCGCCCGTTTCGATGCGAAGGTTAGCAAATTCGTTTAAGGGAAGCTGAGTGAAGCAAGAGAGCCCGCAGGGGAGAAAACGGATTCCAAACATGTGCAGGAAATCAGTATAGGCGGTCACTTCCGAGTAGGTCGTCATGGGACCTACAAAGAAAGAACGGTAGGGTTGCATCACTCGGTTTTTTTTCTCCTTTTCTTTGCATACTTCGCTCAGAGTAAAGATGAAATCCACGCATCCGTCGGGCAGGATATGGATACGCATGCCGTATTCGGGATTGCCTTTGAATTCCCAGTAATTATCTATATAGGGCGCCAATAGGGGGGATGGCTGATATTCTGTGTACATTGTCGTCGGCAGTGTAAAAGAAATAACGCGAACTACGCAAGTGAAGCATAATTCGCGTTATAAGTGAAAACTATTCAATATGTAAAAAGTGGGTGGTTATTTATTTACTGTAAATAAGTTTATTGGGAACATTGACGCCAAAGATGTTGTCTCCCAATGTAGTCAATTTGTTGCCTGTGGCTTTGACGTAGCGCAGGTTGTCGCATCCCAGGAAAGCACCATATTCTATTGCCGTGGTAGTAGGCGGCAGTTCTACCGTTCCGCATAGTCTTCCGCAGTTGCTGAACACCCGTTGCCCGATAATTTTCAGGTTGTGCGGAAGTTTGATTCTCAGCAAATACTTTTTTTGTGAGAAGGTGAAATCGGGGATAATGGTTGCGTTCGTTTTGGAGATGTCTACCGCTACAAGGTTAGGCATATAGTCGCGGATAACCTTGAAGTCAGCGTTGTCCAACTTGCCTTCCACGGTGAGGAAATTAATGTCTTTGGGTTGCATGCCGGCTTTCACGATTTCGTCTTCGAGGCTACCCATAAGTCCTACCTGTAGAGTGGCTTCTATCGGATCGCCTTCTATGAAAGCGAATTTCTCCCAACGGTTTTTCAGCCGGTATTCATCGCTGCTTCCCAGCGGAACGAAGATGGCGGTGAGGCTGTCTGCCAATCCTTCCGGCAGAAGGTTGGGCGGAGTCTTCTTTTTGAGCTGGCAGATTTTCAGGTTAGCGCATCCTTTAAAGGCAGCGTCTTCGATGTTCTTAATCTTTTCCGAGAGTATCACTTTTTCGAGGCTCATCTTGCCTTTTGCCACTCCGTTTTCTACTTTGCAGAAGGCATAGGCGGGGATAAAATTGGGCATGTAGATATAAAACTTATCCGGATAGGTCCCTTCTTTACCGGAGTACATTTTGATGCTGGCATTAGAGAGGTCGAGCACTTTCAGCTTTGGAAACTCATCGCGCAAATGACGGAAGTCTTCAGCATTAATCTTCCCCGTCAGGGTGAGGTGGGTGATGTTGTTGGCTTCTTCTTCGGTCATTAAAGAAATTAATGTCCCGGGTTTGTCGACATAATAGGTTTTATTGACTTGAGCCGCCGCTCCGAGTGCTTGTGCGGCTATTACAAAACTTATAAATAGGTGTTTCAGTCTCATAGTGGTGTTTAATAATTATACAAATATATGAAAAATAGGTTAGATAGAGCCTCTTTTTATATTTTATAGCTATTTTTGCTGGCGGATTAACATTCGTATGATATGGAACAAGACCCTTTATCGCAACCAATTTCTAAAAAGAGCTTCCCTGCATGGGCTTCTATTGCTGTTTTTTTTATTTTATGTTCTATCTTTTCGGGGATATTTAGCATGTTTCTTTTTATTGGCTATGCGTTGGTATATGGCGAGCCTGGGGCTACCGACGCATCGTCAATCAAACTGGGGACGGTTATGCTGACTGAGATTATCCTGTTGCTGGGGGTATTACTTTCGGCAGGAATTGTGCTTTTTATCGAGAAACGTAGCTTTTCCGTGCTGGGGCTTTTGCTAAAGGGACATAAGATGGATATTATTTATGGAGCTCTCGTTGCCGGGATATTGTATGCCGTAGGGTTCGGATGTTCGTGGGTGTTGGGGCTGGTGGAGGTTAAAGGGATTCATTTCGATGCCGGAGATTTGGCATTATCATGGCTCTTCTTTTTAACAGTGGCACTGGCGGAAGAGATCGCGATGCGGGGATATGTACTGGGGCGTCTGTTGCGTACATCTTTGAATAAGTATCTTTCGTTATTTATTTCTTCTTTGTGCTTTGCTCTTTTGCATATATTCAATCCTAATGTAGCTGTTTTGCCCATGATAAATCTGGTGTTGGCAGGTATGCTTCTGGGAGCTACTTATATATATACGCGCAATTTATGGTTTCCTATCGGGCTTCATCTCTTTTGGAACTGGATTCAAGGACCTATCCTGGGGTATCGGGTAAGCGGAAATGATTTTGGCACTTCTTTGCTGTCTTTAGAACTGCCGGAGAATAATGTATGGAATGGAGGCGAGTTCGGTTTCGAAGGCTCTCTTGTGTGCACAATATTGATAATTGTTGCTACATTAATAATTTTTCGGTGGGGAGAGAGGAAGGAAAGGAACTTATAACTTCTTTCTTCCTCTGCTTCTTAGAACTAATATGCTTCTTTTTCTCCGCGAACGGCATTTGCCACTGTTTTGTAGATAATATATATGTCGAGCATAAATGTCCAGTGTTCGATGTACCAGATGTCCCTTTGTACACGTCCTTCCATTTGCCACAATTCTTTCGTCTCGCCTCGGAAACCAGTGACTTGTGCCCATCCGGTGATGCCGGGTTTAACAAAATGGCGTACCATGAATTTATTGATTAATTGGGAGTATTCTTCTGTATGCTTTAGCATGTGAGGACGTGGTCCCACAATCGACATATCGCCTTTTAATACATTAATGAACTGGGGAAGTTCGTCAATGCTGCTTTTCCTCAGAAAATTACCTACTTTCGTTTTTCGAGGGTCATGCTCGGTTGCTTGCAAAGTGTCACTCTGCTTGTTGACTCTCATTGAACGGAACTTGTAGCACCAAAATTCCCTGCCGTCTTCTCCGCTGCGTTTCTGTTTAAAAAAGATGGGACCCGGCGAACTGATTTTGATAGCCAGTCCGGTAATGATATATATGATCGGGAAGATTGTGCAGAGAAAAAGTAGTGAAAACAGGAAATCAAAGCAGCGCTTTAAGATCTGGTTTTCCACCTGGGAAAGAGGTTCCCTACGGATGCTAAGTATGGGAGTGTTACCTAACAGCTCGAAACACATGCGGCGTTTGAGGTAGTTACGCACATTGGGAACGCTAAAGAAACGTACTAAATGGTTCTCGCAATAATTGATAAGGGGAAGAATTTCTTCGCTACGTGCCGACGGGAGGCTGCAATAGAGTTGCTCAATACCGTGATGTTCTTCCAGGTAGCTTATGACATCTTTAGGCTGCCCCAAATAGGGCACATGCTCGGGATATTTGGTCGAAGGAGCATCTTCGAAATATCCTATGACCCGAAAGCCGGAAGTAGAATCATCCGTCATGGCATGATACAATTCGATGATATTGTCGTTACTTCCTACCAGCACTGCCGTACGCACATTGCCTCCCTGTTTACGGTATAGCTTCAGTACATAGCGTGCACTGAGGCGATAAACAATGAGTAGGAGCGTGTAAATGATATAGAAACTGATAAAGAAACGTGACGAAAAATGCTCAAAATGGCAGAATGCCAGGATGCTGACTGATAATAGGGTAAACAATACCATATTGCGTACCACACGGATCATAATCTGTTCGGGACGCACCACTCGGCGGTGGAGTATTACTCCGGACTGAATATTGCACACCAAATAACAGAGATTTAGCAATACCATTACTCGAGCGATGGACTCAGAGAAATCGTAGGTTAAAAGCTCTGAATTGAAAAAGTGGTAGGTTACTATAAAAGTAATGTTCAGCAGAAGAATATCCCCTGTTAAAACCAATGCCTGAATTACTTTATTTACTCGCTGTATTTCCCTCATACGAATTATGGCGTTACGGTATCATACACAAGATATGACACCAGTGTTGATTTTAGTTTTCACTTGTGCGTTAATCGTGAAGATGATTGTAATCCGCACATTACGGCATACTTATGCTTTGAAATATATATATAACCCCTGTTTGTGTGTAATTGTAGGCCTTTATTTTGGCTACAAAGATAAGTATTTTTCCATAAAGAGCAATGCTTGACAGGGATAAATCTATAAAAAGAACGCCGGAAAGAGCTTTTTACGGCTCCCCGGCGATTCTTACTATCTAGAGATTACAGAGATATTTTCCTATTTTTTGACCTTTTCTTTGCCTGATTCTTCCTCTTGGCCATATCCATAACCGTATCCATACCGCTTACCATAGCCGTAATATTTACCATATTTACCGTATCCATAGTAATAGCCGTATTTCTTCTTCTTCATATCCAGACCATTGATGATGGTGCAGAGGTTAGGCAGCTTCTTGGTTTCTATCAACTCGTTGATCAGTGTATATTCCACTTTGTGAGTATAGTCGGCACGACATACATAGATAGACATATCGGCTACACGTCCAATCAGTTGAGTATCGGTCACCATACCGATAGGAGCTGTATCGAGTACTACATAATCGAAATGCTCTTTCAGCATGGCAATTGCTTTGTCCAGTCCGTCGCGTGCCAGCAACTCGGTCGGGTTGGGAGGAACTGTACCACCCGGCAGAATGTACAGGTTCTTCGATACGGTGGATTGTTGTACCATAGACATAAGGTCTACTGTCGGGTCAGCAAGATATTGAGTGATACCCTTTTCCTTATGTGACAAGTGGAATACCTTGTTCAAACCGGGCTTACGAATATCAAGACCAACAATAATGACTTTCTTGTTCAGCAAGGAAAGA
>JAUUNK010000416.1 GCA_030844565.1 Bacteroides ovatus | reverse complement strand
CGTATCCCAATGATGCGGCGATATCCCTTGCGCAAAACCATATTTTGCCGTCCTTTTCGACTGTCCGGATTTTACCGAACTCAGGATGTTCCGCTATAATGAATGTATGCATGCTGTCTATTATTTATAAGTTGATTCTATTGCTTTGAATATCTCATAGATTACCTGGGGGACGATGGCGTTTCCGTATCCCTTGACGGATTGCTGCCGCCAGGAAGAAAAGGTGATACCGTCCAATTGACGGGGAACCCCATCATCTCGGCCACAAACAGGGGATTGAGTTGGAAACTCCTCCCAGCCTGGGCAAAGAAATCGGGAAGGCTGCCCTGATGCGGTTTTTTCCCCTTCCTCGCGAAGTGTTCCAAGGTCGGTGCGCCCTTCCAGTCCCTTGCCGTCGGCGTTGGGAGCAGCCCGTGGAAGTCCAGGAAGTCCGTCAGGCCGTTGGGGTTCTTCTCCCCGTCCTCCTTCTCGTGCATGGATGTGCGCCCCTGACGTTTCCAACGTTCCACCCGTTGCCAGTGGTGTATCTCCGCCGCTGTCGGGGTGGGCAGTAGCATCTCGCGGATGATTTCCGGAAGCCCCTTCTGGAGACAGTTCGGTCCCCTCGGGCTGTAATCCCTCGCCATCGGCGTGGGCAACAAACCATACGCGGTCCCTTCTGTGCGGGGCACCGACGGCACAAGCCGGAATAAGCAGCGGCTGGACGGTATATCCTTCACGCTCAAGATCACGGCAGATGGTCTCGACGACGTATTCCTCCCGCTTGCGGTATACAGGCTGATCCTCTCCGAACAGAGAGGGCTGACATCCCACGTGAGCCGCCTTGCCGGGCTGTACCATCGTGAGGATGCCACCAACGTTCTCACCAACAATCCAACCGGGCCGGATCTCATGAATGGCACGGAGCATGTGAGGCCAGAGGTAACGGCTGTCCTCCGCGCCCTTTCGTCGGCCGGCAACGGAAAAGGGCTGGCATGGGAAATCTCCTGTGAGGATGTCAATCCGTCCCCTTCATCCCCGAAAATCCGTAGTTGTAATATCCGTATAACTTTCTGCATGGCTGAACCAGTAATTTAAAATTCGGTTACAAAACTCATCTATCTCACAATGGAAGGCGTTACGCCATCCCATTCATTCGGCGGCAAGATCCGCCGCACCAAACCCGCTGAACAGCGAGGCATGTACCAACTGTCTCATATTGAATCCTATTAATCGGTTAATGAATCTGTTACATTCCCTGTCTCTTTTTTCACCGGAACGGTTATCACCATTCCGTCGATCTTGCGGTAGATCTTTCCCATCTCCAGCATGTTCTTTAACCGCAGGATGTCCGTAATCTCGTAGACGGTTATACCATTCTGCACGCTGAAACGAATATACCCCTTCTGACGTTGTGTCTCCACTTCCTCACGGGTCATCTGGAGAAGCTCGCAGATTTCCTCCAGCGTGAAGGTCAGTTGCACTTCCTTGACGGTATACGCATAGGTCAGGATACTCAATATCTGCAGGCATTTACGGTGTGCCTTGACAAGGGCGGCAAACTTGTTCCGCTCGATCATGATGTACTTACTTTGATTTTCCATTCTTATTATTAATTATTATTGGTTCCTGTTCTTCGAGGGCTTCCGGCAGGACGGTCGTGCCATATTCCTCCCGGAGGAACTTGTACACGTCGAATGCCCAGAAGTACACCTTGCCGCTGATCTTGAAGGACGGCAGCTTTCCCGACATGCGCCAGCGTATCAGTGTCCGGTCGCAGACTTTCAGCTGGAGACGCATATCGCGGCTGTCCAGCATCTGCTTGCCGTTGAAATTACTGAGTGCTTCCAACTCCATTTCCAGACGGGCGATGAGCTTGTTCTGACGCTCGAAATATCCTTCGATCATCTGCCTGAGCTCCATGATTTCATTCTTGCCTTCTTCCATTTGTCGGTTGTTTTTAGTTCGATACTGTTTTTGTCTTTCTTCGCCTGCAAAGTTTGAGAAAATCGGAGGGTGAACATAGGGCTGACGGATACCGCCAGCCCCATATTTTGTCTGCAAACCATTATGTATCAATGATGTATTTTTTGAAGTTTTTTGAGAGGGTAAAACCCTATTACCGGAAATAAACTATTCGGAGGAAAGGTAAATACAGTAAAAAGAGGATATCTTACGGATGGAAATAAAAAAGGAGACCAAGCCCGAAACCGGACCAGATCTCCCTTGAAAATCTTTCATAAAAACTTGCTAAGGTCAAGTAAATTAACTACTTTTGTAACTGAAGAGTTATTTGAGGTTATGCAGAAAAGCGCAAGCAAGCGATGGATTTTCGTCACCTAATCGTTACCTGCCTATTTTCTAAGCTCCGATTACCTTTTGACAATCAAAAGGTTAAAGAAAACTACGCTATTTTTTTATACAAAGAACAGGTCTTTTGAAAGGAATTACAAGGTCTTTTCACCAAGC
>JAUUNK010000082.1 GCA_030844565.1 Bacteroides ovatus | reverse complement strand
TTCATTTTGAAAAGGTTTCTTTGCCGCCTCCTTCTCTTCTTTCTTTCATAAACTACTCTTTAATAACCTCTTATCTCCCAGTCTATCTTTTTGGCATACATTTGGCATTTCCCTACCCAGGTAAATTCAACTATAAACAATTAAAAAGGTAAAGACATGGGATTAACACTTTTAGTATTAGGAATTACAATCTTCGGGTATTTAATGTATGTACTTATCAAGCCCGAAAAGTTCTAAATTCATTTATTTAAAGTAAAGCAATGAACACAGAGATTTTAGGAGTGGCTTTGCAGATTGTCCTGATGGTGGTGCTTGCCTATCCATTGGGGAAATACATCGCCAAAGTTTATAAAGGAGAGAAGACGTGGTCGGACTTCATGGTCCCGGTAGAAAGAATCATATATAAGATAAGCGGCATCCACCCCCAGGAAGAGATGAACTGGAAGCAGTTTCTCAAAGCGTTGTTGATTTTAAATGCCTTCTGGCTTGTGTGGGGAGTGGTGTTACTAACTTCGCAAGGCTGGTTGCCGCTTAATCCTGACGGGAACGGACCGCAAACACTCGACCAGGCATTCAACACTGCCGTCAGTTTTATGGTGAACTGCAACTTGCAACACTATAGCGGTGAGAACGGACTGACTTATTTCACCCAATTGTTTGTCATCATGCTCTTCCAGTTCATCACTGCCGCCACCGGTATGGCAGCGATGGCGGGAATCATGAAAGGAATGGCCGCTAAAACTACTCACACCATCGGCAACTTCTGGCGTTTTTTCGTGTTGAGCTGCACCCGTATCCTGTTGCCGCTCTCCCTCCTCGTAGGTTTCATCCTCATCTTGCAAGGCACACCGATGGGATTCGACGGAAAAATGAAAATAACGACACTCGAAGGGCAGGAGCAAATGCTATCGCAAGGTCCGGCAGCAGCCATCATTTCCATCAAGCAATTGGGAACCAATGGCGGCGGATACTTCGGAGCCAACTCCTCCCACCCTCTGGAAAACCCGACCTATCTGACTAACATTGTCGAGAACTGGGCTATCCTTATCCTGCCGATGGCACTGGTCTTCGCCCTTGGATTCTATACAAGGCGCAAGAAGCTTGCTTATAGCATTTTCGGTGTGATGCTGTTTGCTTTCTTAGCGGGAGTAGCGGTCAACATATACCAAGAGATGGGGGGCAATCCCCGGATAGACGACCTCGGCATTGCACAAGACAATGGAGCGATGGAAGGAAAAGAAGTACGGTTCGGCGCCGGAGCTACCGCCTTGTGGAGTGTAGCTACTACAGTCACCTCCAATGGTTCGGTAAATGGTATGCACGATTCCACCATGCCGCTTTCGGGCATGGTAGAAATGCTGAATATGCAGATTAACACCTGGTTCGGCGGTGTCGGCGTAGGGTGGATGAACTATTATACTTTTATCATCATCACCGTCTTTATCAGCGGCTTGATGGTGGGGCGTACTCCCGAGTTTCTGGGTAAGAAGGTGGAAGCCCGAGAGATGAAGATTGCCACCATCGTGGCGTTGCTCCATCCGTTTGTCATTCTGGTGTTCACCGCCATTGCATGCTACCTGTATGCCCACCATCCCGACTTTGTGGAATCTGAAGGTGGCTGGCTCGCCAATCCCAGCTTCCACGGGCTGAGCGAACAGCTCTACGAGTACACCTCCGCTGCCGCTAATAACGGCTCCGGCTTCGAGGGATTGGGCGATAACACACCCTTTTGGAACTGGAGTTGTAGCATCGTGCTTATCCTCAGTCGTTTCTTGCCTATCATCGGGCAGGTGGCAATTGCCGGACTACTGGCTCAGAAGAAGTTTATCCCCGAAAGTGCCGGTACTCTCAAGACAGATACCGTCACCTTCGGTGTGATGACTTTCGCTGTGATTTTCATCGTGGCTGCCTTGTCGTTCTTCCCTGTACATGCCCTGAGCACCATTGCCGAACATTTCACATTATAATCATAAGAGAAAAGAAGATATGAAAAAGGATAAATCGGCTTCTCTGTTTCAGAAGGAGCAAATTATAATAAGCTTAAAACAATCGTTGGTGAAACTGAATCCCTGGACGATGGTGAAAAATCCCATTATGTTCACTGTAGAAATAGTAACAGCGGTCATGCTGTTTGTAACTGTCCTCTCCCTGTCCCATCCCGGATATGGGACCTTCGGATACAATCTACTCGTATCAATCATACTATTTGTTACGTTGCTGTTTGCCAATTTTGCCGAGGCCCTTGCCGAAGCACGGGGAAAAGCACAGGCAGACAGCCTCCGCAAGACGCGTGAAGAGACGCCTGCCCGCCTGGTCATTGGAGATAAAACACAGATGGTAAACAGTTCGCAGTTGAAGAAAGGAGATGTTTTTGTGTGTGAAGCCGGAGACACGATTCCCGCCGATGGAGAAATCATCGAAGGATTGGCATCCATCGACGAAAGTGCCATCACGGGAGAGTCGGCTCCGGTGATTCGCGAAGCCGGAGGAGATAAGAGTTCAGTCACCGGAGGAACAAAGGTGCTCTCGGACAAAATCAAAGTGTCGGTCACACAACAGCCGGGAGAAAGCTTTCTCGACAAGATGATTGCTCTGGTAGAAGGAGCCTCCCGGCAGAAAACCCCGAATGAGATTGCATTAACCATCTTGCTGGCAGGCTTCACGCTGGTGTTCGTTATCGTCTGCATCACGCTGATTCCTTTTGCAGACTATACCAATCTCGAACATCCGGGAACCATGATTCCCATCGCCGCTCTTCTCTCCCTGTTTGTCTGCCTGATACCGACTACTATCGGAGGCTTACTCTCCGCCATCGGTATTGCCGGAATGGACCGTGCCTTGCGCGCCAATGTGATTACCAAATCCGGTAAAGCTGTAGAAACGGCAGGGGACGTCGACACCCTGCTGCTGGACAAGACAGGTACTATCACCATCGGCAACCGCAAAGCTACCAAGTTTCATCCTTGTCAAGGGACAGACGAACATCAATTCGTAGAAACATGCCTGCTCTCTTCCCTTTCCGATGACACTCCCGAAGGCAAATCTATTGTAGAGCTGGGACGCGAAACGGGTTTCAGGATGAGGAATCTGAACACAGCAGGCGCCCGCAGGATTAAATTCTCGGCAGAGACGAAATGCTCCGGCGTAGACCTGAAAGACGGCAGGCAAATCCGCAAAGGCGCATTCGATGCCATCCGAAAAATGACGGAAGCAGCAGGAAACGAATTCCCCAAGGAAGTGGAAAAAGTTATTCTTTCCATCTCTGGCAACGGCGGCACTCCACTGGTGGTATGCGTAGATTGGAAAGTAGCCGGAGTTGTCGAACTACAGGACATCATTAAGCCAGGCATCCGTGAACGTTTCGAACGCTTGCGCAAGATGGGCGTCAAAACAGTGATGGTTACAGGCGACAATCCCTTAACCGCCAAATATATTGCCGAGAAAGCCGGCGTAGACGACTTTATAGCCGAAGCCAAACCCGAAGACAAAATGGAATATATCAGGAAAGAACAACAGGCAGGCAAATTGGTAGCCATGATGGGAGACGGAACAAACGACGCCCCCGCCTTGGCACAAGCAAACGTAGGAGTAGCCATGAACAGCGGTACGCAGGCAGCCAAAGAAGCGGGCAACATGGTGGACCTCGACAACGACCCGACGAAACTGATTGAAATCGTAGAAATCGGTAAACAATTGCTTATGACGCGTGGAACATTGACTACTTTTTCTATCGCCAACGACATGGCTAAGTACTTTGCCATTATCCCCGCACTCTTTATGATAGCTATTCCCGAGCTGGGCGCACTGAACATCATGCACCTGCACAGCCCCGAAAGCGCTATCCTCTCGGCAATCATTTTCAATGCTGCCATCATTCCCGCCCTGATTCCGCTAGCGCTGAAAGGTGTGCAATACAAGCCGGTAGGTGCTTCCGCCCTGCTGCGGCGTAACCTGATGATTTACGGTCTGGGCGGCGTCATTGTCCCGTTCGTGGGAATCAAGTTAATCGATTTAGTAGTAAGTTTATTCTTTTAAATACAAACGTGAGATGAAAAGTTTATTGAAATCCATCAAGTTGACACTCGTATTTTGTGTATTCTTATCTGTCTTCTATGTCCTTGTCTTGTGGATATTTGCCCAGTTAGCAGGTCCCAATAAAGGCAACGCCGAAGTGGTCACGCTGAACGGACAAATAGTGGGGGCCGCCAACGTGGGACAGGTTTTTACGAAAGATACCCATTTCTGGGGACGTCCCTCCTGTGCTGGCAAGGGCTACGAAGCCGATAAGTCCTCCGGCAGTAACATGGGACCCACAAATCCCGAATATCTGGCAGAGGTGGAGGCACGCATAGACACCTTCCTGCTCCACCACCCTTATTTGGACCGCAAGGAAGTTCCCGCCGAAATGGTGACGGCAAGCGGTTCGGGCCTCGACCCTGACATCACCCCGCAGTGTGCCTACGTGCAGGTGAAAAGGGTGGCACAAGCCCGGGGATGGGAAGAAGCCCGTGTCAAAGAAATAGTAGACAAGACAATAGAACAACCGCTTTCCGGTCTTTTCGGAACAGAGAAAGTAAACGTATTAAAACTCAATATCGCTTTGGAAGAAGCGCAGACCAACGAAAGATGAACAGAGAAGAGAGCGTACAGCATTTCCTGGACCTGATTCATAAATCACGCCGCGGGAAATTTAAAGTCTACATCGGCATGATAGCCGGAGTGGGAAAGTCTTACCGGATGCTACAAGAGGCTCACGACCTGACGGAAAGCGGCATAGACGTGCAGATAGGCTACATCGAAACCCACGGGCGGACAGGCACGGAAGCGTTACTGGACGGACTAAGGATTATTCCGCGGCGGAAGATATTCTACAAAGGAAAAGAACTGGAAGAGATGGATCTGGATGCCATTATCCGCATTCACCCTGAGATTGTGATTGTGGACGAACTGGCACATACCAACGTGGAAGGAAGCCTCAACGAGAAACGTTGGCAGGACGTGATAACTTTACTCGACGAGGGAATCAACGTCATCTCTGCCGTCAACATTCAACACATTGAAAGTGTCAACGAAGAGATACAACACATCTCGGGCATCGAAGTGAAAGAGCGTATCCCCGACAGCGTGTTGCAGGAAGCAGATGAGGTGGTAAACATAGACCTCACGGCAGAAGAACTGATAAACCGCCTGAAAGCAGGGAAAATCTATCACCCGGATAAGATACGCACAGCATTAGACAATTTCTTCAAGACGGGAAACATCCTCCAATTCCGCGAACTAGCTCTCAAGGAAGTAGCCCTGCGAGTGGAAAAGAAAGTGGAAAGCGAAGTGATTTCCGGAACACTGACAGGAGTCCGCCACGAAAAGTTCATGGCTTGCATCAGCTCCCATGAAAAGGCTCCCCGAAGAATCATAAGGAAAGCGGCCCGCCTTGCCACCCGGTACAACACTTCGTTCATCGCACTTTATGTGCAGACGCCCCGGGAAAGTGTAGACCGCATAGGACTTGCCAGCCAACGTCACCTACTGAACCACTTCAAGTTGGTAGCCGAGTTAGGGGGAGAAGTGGTGCAGGTGCAGTCAAAAGATATATTGGGAAGCATTTTCCTCACAAGCCGTGAGAGACAAATCACCACCGTTTGCATGGGTAGCCCTTCGCTACGGTTTCCCCGCTCGGTGTGTCAGGTGCTGAAATATAAAAGATTTCTGAATAATCTGGCACAGGCAAACATAGATTTAATTATACTTGCATAGTATTATAGAAAGTAGCTTATGAACATCAAAACCAAATTACTCTTCGGCATCGGCATCCTTGCCGGCATGATTATCCTCCTGGTAGCCCTTTCGGTGGTGAACCTGCAAGTCCTCACGGCTACCGAACCGGACAGCCCCGTTGCCATGCCTGCCTTGCAACGGGCTTTGCTATGGATAGCTGTCACGGGGGGCATTTGTATCCTTACCGGACTGGCGCTTCTGGTGTGGTTGCCCCGTTCCATCAACAAGCCTGTGAGGGAACTGACCCGCGGCATTCTCGAAATAGCCAACCACAATTACGAGAAAAGGCTCGACATGCCGAAGAACGCAGAGTTTCGCGAAGTAGCCGACAGCTTCAACCGCATGGCGGAAAGGCTCACCGAATATCGCGCCAGCACCCTTAGTGACATCCTTGCCGCAAAGAAATTTCTCGAAGCTATCGTCAACAGCATAGACGACCCCATCATCGGACTAAACACCACCCGAGAGATTCTTTTCATCAACGACAAAGCCCTCAACGTTCTCAACCTGCAAAGAGAAAACGTACTTCATCGGTCTGCCGAAGAACTGGCATTGGGCAACGATCTTCTGCGCCGCCTCATCCGCGAACTGGTGACGCCGGAAAAGCAGGAAGAGTCTCTCAAAATATATGCAGACAATAAAGAGAGTTATTTCAAAGCTTCCTATATCCCCATCAATAGCCCCGGCACAGAGAATGAAGCCCCCCACTCATTGGGCGACGTGATTCTTCTCAAGAACATCACAGAATTCAAAGAACTGGACTCTGCCAAGACTACCTTTATCTCCACCATCTCCCACGAACTGAAAACTCCTATCTCCGCCATCCTCATGAGCCTCCAGCTCCTGGAAGACAGGAGGGTGGGGACGCTCAACACCGAGCAAGAGGAACTTTCACGAAGCATCCGCGACAACAGCCAACGCCTGCTGGACATCACCGGAGAGCTGCTCAACATGACACAGGTAGAAGCCGGCAAACTCCAGATGATGCCCAAAATCACCAAGCCCATCGAACTGATTGAATATGCCATCAAAGCCAACCGCGTGCAGGCAGAAAGATTTAACATACAAATAGAAGCGGAATATCCGGAAGAAAAGATAGGCAAGCTCTTTGTAGATAGTGAGAAAATAGCATGGGTACTCACTAATTTGCTTAGCAATGCCATCCGCTATTCCAAAGAAAACGGCAGGGTAATTATCGGTGCGCGTCAAAAAGGAGACATTATCGAACTATATGTGCAGGATTTCGGAAAAGGAATCGACCCGCGCTACCACAAGAGCATCTTCGACCGCTACTTCCGTGTGCCGGGCACTAAGGTCCAAGGCAGTGGTTTGGGCTTATCTATCTCAAAAGATTTCGTAGAAGCCCACGGCGGCACGCTCACCGTAGAAAGCGAATTGGGAAGAGGCAGTCGTTTCGTCATTCGCCTCAAGGCATAGCAGCCACAGGCGACGTACACACTCTTTAAACATAATGGCATAAAAAAAGGATACCGCCGGGCGATATCCTTTTCTATTATTTCAGAATTTAATTTTAGTTTCTGGGCAATGCTTCTTTCACTACCATCGGACGACCTGCATACTCTGCACCGTTCAATTCGTTGATTGCGTTCTTTGCTTCCGAGTTTTCCGGCATGTCGACAAAAGCAAAACCTTTAGATCTTCTTGTGTCGCGATCAGTGATAAGTTTCACTGAATCAACCGTTCCGTACTCTTCCATTACTTGTCTCAAATCTGATTCCTTAACGTTGTAGCTAAGATTTCCAACATACATGTTCATAAACGTAAATATAAAAAATTAATAATTCAATAAAAAAGTTTCCGAGGAAAGGTAATCAGAATGGAAATACTCAATTTAAACGACTGAGGAAGTACATAGATGAAAGCATAACGCTGTAAACCTTTTATTGTTTCGTTGGTGCAAAGGAAAGCATTCTTTCCCGATGCTGCACTATAACCAGCCTGTTTTCTTTCATTATATATCCTTTTTTGTGAATAAAGACCAGAAGTTAACAGACTGGGAGAGCGTATGTCCCTAAACCATATCTTTTGTGAAGTGTTATTTGGAAGAGGTAGAGGAGTTATTCGTCCTTCTTTACCTCCTCTAAAACATAAATAGCTATGGAAATGATGGAAGGATTGCTCTCGCCGTTGATATTTGTCATACTGAGCCTCATCGTAGGAGGCATTTTAAAGTTCGCCCTGAAAAAGACACCTTTCCCCTATACGGTGGGATTGTTTCTTTTCGGCTTGATTGCCGGGTTGCTGGTACGTTTCAACTTCTCGTCTATCGACTGGTTGAACGCTGCTTTCGATAGCATCGGCAACATGAACCCCGACTTGATTCTTTACGTCTTTCTGCCTATCCTCATTTTCGACGCTGCTTATGAGCTGGATATACATATTTTCCGCAAGAATCTCACTAACGCCCTTTTGCTCTCCGTTCCGGGTGTGGTCATCGCTATGTTTCTAACGGGAGCTTTGCTCATCGGGCTTCATTCATTTGTGCCTCAATATGACGAATGGAACTGGACTTTTGCACTGATGTTCGGCGCACTAATCAGTGCCACAGACCCGGTGGCGGTGGTGGCACTGCTGAGAGAACTCCACACGAGCAAGCGCTTCTCCACGCTGGTGGATGCCGAATCCATGCTGAACGACGGTACGGGCATCGTGCTTTTCATGATATTCTTCGGAGCTTACTCAGCTACGGGTGCTCCCCACTTGTCTCCGGTGGTAGACTTCTTCGTCGTGGTGCTTGGCGGCGGTCTGCTCGGCGCTTTTCTCGCTTTCTGCTGCCTTGCCTTCTTCCGGAAGGTAGAAGGAGATTCAATGATTCAAAACAGTATCATCATCGTGGTAGCATACCTCACCTTTCTGCTGGCGCAAGGCTATCTCAATGTCTCCGGAGTCATCGCCCTCGTATGCTTCGGACTGGTTATCTCCTACTACGGACGCCTGCAACTGAAACCTCGCGTCATCGAGTTCATGGGAGAGTTCTGGGAACTCGCCACGTATCTAGCCAATACGCTCATCTTTATTATAGTGGGAGTGGTTATCGCCATCAAGACAGACTTTTCGTGGAGCAGCGTGCTCATCCTTATAGGTATGTATATCGGCATTAACCTTATCCGCGGGCTGATGGTGGGGTTGCTTTATCCATTGATGCGGCGTTTCGGTTACGGCTTGACTCCCCGCGAATCGGTTATTCTTTCGTGGGGCGGACTACGGGGAGCTTTGGGGCTGACACTTGCCCTGATGGTATCTTACACCACCTCTATCCCCGCCGACATCCGCCATCAGATTCTGTTTCAGACAGCGGGCATCGTCACTCTCACGCTCACCCTGAATGCCACCACCATCGGCTGGATGCTGAGAAAACTGGGTATGACGCAAGTGCCCACAGCACGCCTACTGCTGGAAAACAGCGTAAAAGAACAACTCCGCAGCAATGTGGAGACATACTACAAAAGCTTGCAAGAGAAAGAAGCCATGCAGGGGACAGACTGGGATACAGTAAAGGAGTTTCTGCCCTACAGTGGAGCACACGAAGTATTGCCCCCTGTAAAAGACCAAGACTTACAGGCGAATATCCGCCTGAAAGTGCTACAAAAGGAAAAAGCCATGTGCTGGGAGCTCTATGCCGATGGAATTATTTCGGTAAGCAGCCTACGCAAGTTGACAATGCTGCTGGACGAGACGTTCGACGACGAGGGCAAAGCTCCTTTATCAGATCAACGGGACATCTTCAAGGGCGCCGGCAAACAATTGCGCACTTTGCAATGGTTCATCTTCGTATGGTTCAACCGCTGGATGGGAGAACGTTTCAATAGTCAGGTGGTGGCGCGCTATGACCTTTGCCGCGGTTTTATCTTGCTTCAACAAGCCTCCCTACACTTGCTGGAAGACATTGATGACTCCCAACTCTTTTCCCAAGAAGAGAAAGAAAAAATAAGCGCCTTACGCAAGGAAGTGTATCTCAATCTCTCCGCCGCACAATCCTTTATGGAAGAACTTGCCCTTGACTACCCTACGGGATACCGCAAGGCATTGACACAGAAAGCCATCCGCATGCTGCTTTCTAAAGAAAGGATGTATATAGAGGACTTTGTAAATCAAGGGTTATTGTCGGATAGCGATGCGCAAGTGATGATTGACAAGCTAGGTGAAAGAGGATAAAATAAGTTAAGGTAACGTTCAGATTCTCTATGCACAATCGGCTGATAACCTATCTCCGGCAAATAGATTGCAAAAAGTCAATATGCAAAACATCCGGATGTTTTGGTATGAAACACCCGGATGTTTTAATTTACATCATGGGGATGTTTTTCGGCAAAACACCCGGATGTTTTGCATTTCGGGTCTCTATATGCTATCTCTTGCCCCACTATCTACTGAACACTGCCTCACTATAGTCCATCCGCTAAGTCTCCTTATCCAATGTCAGAAATGGCTATAACAAAAACGTTCCGAAAGCCTAAGCTCCCGGAACGTTCCGTTCATTACCTTTATTATCTAAAAATGATTATTCTTTCAAGTCCTTCAACTCCCACGCCAAGGCGCTGGCACCCAACACTGCGGCATCAGAGTCTTTCAGTTCGGAAACAAGAAGTTTCGTCTTACCTTTATAAATAGTCAGGATGTTTTCTTCAATCGCTTTCTGGATGGGCTTCATGATGTAATCGCCTGATTTAGCCAAACCACCGAACAGCACGATTGCTTCGGGGCTGGAGAAAGCAATGAAGTCAGCCAATGCTTCGCCGAGGATAGTACCCGTGAAATCAAAGATTTCCTGAGCTACCTTATCGCCTTGAACGGCTGCATCATATACATCTTTGGAAGTGATATTCTCAGCAGGAATGTTGCGCAGCAAACTCGGGTCTGTGCGGGCAGCCAACACTTCACGTGCCGTACGTGCCACACCTGTAGCAGAGCAATATGTCTCCAGACAGCCTTTACGACCGCAACCGCAAAGACGTCCCGTGCCACGGCGCACAATCACATGCCCCAGCTCACCGGCAAAGCCATCGTGTCCATATACCACCTGACCATTTACTACGATGCCGCTACCTACACCTGTTCCCAGCGTAATCATGATAAAGTCTTTCATACCACGGGCAGCGCCGTAAGTCATCTCACCTACCGCAGCCGCATTAGCATCATTAGTCAATGCCGTAGGGATACCCAGACGTTCTTCGAACATGGCTGCCAACGGAATGATACCTTTCCAGGGAAGATTGGGAGCAAATTCAATAGTGCCGCTATAGAAGTTACCGTTAGGTGCACCGATACCGATACCTTTGATTTTATCCACTCCGCCGTGAGCAATGATGAGAGGAAGCAAATTCTTGCATACTTCATCGGCATATTCTTCTACCGTAGGATAAGCACCTGTCTTCACAGAATTACTTGCTATGATAGTTCCGCGTGCATCAACAATGCCAAAGACGGTGTTCGTTCCGCCTATGTCAATACCTACTACGTAGGGTTTTTCCATGTTTGAATTCATGATACTTTATTTAATTTGGGTTAGTTAATTAAAAGTTTACTGCACACAAATTACGCAAAGAAGATTGAGTCTACAAAATATTTTTAAAAAAAACTTCACTTCCTTTGCAACTTTTCGTATCTTTCGTGCGTCTAATAAAGCAAATTCATAGAAAAGAGAAACTAAATAAAGCAAATTGTGATACATCTTACCGACATTAATAAGACTTATAACAACGGAGCCCCCCTGCATGTGCTCAAAGGTATCAACCTCAATATCGAACAGGGCGAATTCGTTTCCATTATGGGAGCATCCGGCTCGGGCAAATCCACCCTCCTTAATATATTAGGTATACTCGACAACTATGATACAGGAGAATATTGCCTCAACAATGTACTAATCAAGAACCTCAGCGAAACAAAGGCTGCCGAATACCGCAACCGCATGATAGGTTTCATCTTCCAGTCTTTCAACCTTATATCCTTCAAGGATGCAGTGGAGAACGTTGCCCTTCCTCTTTTCTACCAGGGAGTGAGCCGGAAGAAGCGCAATGCCCTCGCCTTGGAATACCTGGACCGACTGGGACTGAAGGAATGGGCACACCACATGCCTAATGAAATGAGCGGTGGACAGAAACAACGCGTAGCAATTGCCCGTGCCCTTATCACTCACCCGCAGATTATCCTGGCGGATGAACCTACCGGGGCATTGGACAGCAAGACCTCGGTAGAAGTGATGCAGATTCTGAAAGGCCTCCATAAGACGGGAATGACCATAGTGGTGGTGACCCACGAGAGCGGAGTAGCCAACCAGACCGACAAGATTATCCATATCAAAGACGGCATCATCGAACGAATCGAAGAGAACCTGAACCATGACGCCTCTCCTTTCGGCAAGAACGGATACATGAAATAACTTATCGGCACAATCGCCTATTAAATACTTATCTATGTTTGATATTTGGCAAGAAATATACAGCACCATCAAGCGGAACAAACTGCGTACGTTCCTCACCGGATTTGCTGTGGCATGGGGCATCTTTATGCTTATTGTCCTGCTGGGAGCAGGCAACGGATTGATACATGCCTTTGAACAATCATCATCCGAACGGGCTATGAACTCTATCAAGATTTATTGCGGATGGACTACTAAATCCTACGACGGATTGAAAGAAGGGAGATATGTCCGCCTGGACAATAAAGACCTCGACGCTACGGAGCGCTACTTTCCGGACAATGTTATCACGGCAGGAGCCACCGTATGGCAAGGCAACAGTAACGTCAGCTTCGGAACAGAATACGTGAATATCAGCCTCGCCGGAGTATTCCCCCATCACACGGAAGTGGAAGCGGTGAAACTCTTCAAAGGACGCTTCATCAACGAAATCGACATCCGGGAACGCCGCAAAGTCATCATTCTTCATAAGAAGACGGCGGAGATACTTTTCGATAAGTCGCACACAGAACCTATTGGCCAATTCGTTAATGCCGGCAGCGTAGTGTACCAGGTAGTGGGACTCTACAACGACCGGGGCGACAGCGGAGACAGCCCCGCCTTTCTCCCCTTCACCACCGTGCAAACCATCTACAACAGAGGGGATAAGCTGGATAACATTGTCATGACCACCAAGAACCTGGAAAGCGAAGCTGCCAATAACGTATTCGAAGAAAAATACCGCAAAGTGCTGGCAGCCCACCATCGGTTCGATCCGACCGACCACAGTGCTATCTGGATATGGAACCGCTTCACCAACTACCTCCAGCAGCAAAAAGGAATGAATATCCTGCGCACCGCCATCTGGATTATCGGTATCTTTACGCTACTCAGCGGCATCGTCGGTGTCTCCAACATCATGCTTATCACAGTGAAAGAGCGCACCCGCGAATTTGGCATCCGCAAGGCTTTAGGAGCCAAACCTCTCTCCATCCTTTGGCTGATTATCGTAGAGAGCGTCACCATCACCACCCTCTTCGGCTACGTAGGAATGGTGGCGGGCATCGGAGCTACGGAGTGGATGAACAACGCCTTCGGCCATCAGACTATGGACGCGGGAATGTTTTCGGAAACAGTCTTCCTGAATCCGACAGTGGACATCCAAATTGCCATCCAAGCCACGCTTACGCTTATCATAGCAGGCACGCTCGCAGGACTTTTCCCGGCACGCAAAGCCGTAAGCATCCGCCCCATCGAAGCATTGAGAGCAGACTAAACAAGAAAGAACTAACAGGAAACAGAACTATATAATATGAGAATAGATATAGATACTTGTGAAGAAATTCTCGTCACTATCACAAGAAATAAAACCCGCAGCCTGCTCACGGCATTCGGCGTATTCTGGGGTATCTTCATGCTGGTAGCTCTCATGGGAGGAGGCCAGGGTATGCAAGATATGATGAGCAAGAACTTTGAAGGCTTTGCCACCAACTCGGGCTTCCTTGTTTCCGAAAAAACCGGAGAAGCCTACAAAGGGTTCCGCAAAGGACGCTGGTGGGACTTGGAAGCGGCAGACATCTCCCGTTTAAAGGGAAATGTGAAAGGCGTGGAGGTCATCACTCCTTCTGTGGCACGCTGGGGAATGACGGCTGTGTATGAAGACAAGAAATACGAGTGCAGCGTGAAAGGTCTCTATCCTGACTATCACTTAATAGAAACACAGAAAATGGCATACGGACGCTTTATCAATGATGTAGACATCCGCGAAGCCCGCAAAGTGTGTGTCCTCGGAAAACGTGTATATGAGAGCCTCTTCAAACCGGGCGAGGACCCGTGCGGAAAGTTCGTACGCGTCAACGGAATCTACTACCGCGTCATCGGTATGTGCGCATCCGAAGGAAACATGAACATCCAGGGACAAGCTTCGGAAGCGGTCACCCTGCCCTTCACCACCATGCAACAAGCTTTTAACCTGGGAGGCAAAATCCACGTCATCTGCTTCACGGTGAAGAAAGGAGTGAAAGTGACGGACGTACAACCAGACATGGAAGCCATCATCAAAAAGGCACACTATATCTCTCCCGACGACAAGCAAGCTATCATGTTCCTGAATGCGGAAGCCATGTTTTCCATGGTAGACAACCTGTTTACCGGTATCCGGATTCTTATTTGGATGGTCGGTCTGGGGACATTGCTAGCAGGTGCTATCGGTGTATCTAACATCATGATGGTAACAGTGAAAGAACGAACTACCGAAATCGGTATCCGCCGTGCCATAGGCGCCCGCCCTAAAGATATTCTGCAACAAATCCTATCCGAAAGCATGGTGCTCACCACCCTGGCAGGCATGTGCGGTATTTCCTTTGCCGTCTTGGTGCTGGAATTGGCAGAAATGGGAATCAATGCCGGGCAAGCCGTCCCCGCCCATTTCCAGGTTACCTTCGGACTGGCAGTAGGAACTTGCGCCCTCCTCATTGCATTGGGAATGCTTGCGGGACTTGCCCCTGCCTACCGCGCCATGGCCATCAAACCGATAGAAGCAATCAGGGACGAATGATTCCATCTTATCGTTCCCTACACTGTGTTTCGCTATTTATTGATAAAATAATAATTCAAAATATGCAATCAAGATGAAAAAGTATCTGAAAATCTTTTTGTTGGTAATCATAGGAGCCATCCTTATCGGAACATTCGTATTCCTCTACCAGAAGTCAAAACCCAAAACAATTGTTTACGAAACCGTCGTTGCCGAAATAGCAGATTTGCAGAAAACGACAGTTGCAACAGGCAAAGTGGAGCCGAGAGACGAAATTCTCATCAAGCCCCAGATTTCGGGTATCATCGACGAGGTGTACAAAGATGCCGGACAATCGGTGCGCAAAGGAGAAGTTATTGCCAAAGTGAAGGTTATCCCCGAACTGGGACAGTTGAACTCTGCCGAGAGCCGCGTAAGGCTGGCAGCCATCAATGCCACCCAAGCGGAAACGGACTTTGCCCGCATCAAGAAACTGTATGAAGACAAGCTTATCAGTCGCGAAGAGTATGAGAAAAGCGAAGTAAACGTGAAGCAAGCGCGGGAAGAAAATCAAACGGCGAAAGACGCCCTCGAAATCGTGAAAGAAGGTATCACCAAGAACAGTGCTTCGTTCAGCAGCACGCTGATTCGCTCCACCATCGACGGACTGATTCTCGATGTACCCGTCAAAGCCGGTAACTCCGTTATCATGAGTAATACGTTCAACGACGGTACTACAATTGCTACGGTAGCCAATATGAACGACCTTATCTTCCGTGGCAACATCGACGAAACAGAAGTGGGACGCATCCACGAAGGTATGCCCGTGAAGCTGACCATCGGTGCCCTGCAAAACCTTACTTTCGATGCCACGCTGGAATACATTGCCCCGAAAGGCGTGGAAAACAACGGAGCCAATCAGTTTGAAATCAAAGCTGCCATCGCTGTTCCCGACACCGTAGAAATCCGCTCGGGCTACTCTGCCAATGCGGAAATCGTGTTGCAACATGCCGATAAGGTTCTTGCCATTCCCGAGAGCACTGTAGAATTTAAAGAAGATTCCACTTTTGTCTATATCCTGACTGATTCGGTACCGGAACAGAAGTTTGAACGTACCCCGGTAGTAACAGGTATGAGCGACGGCATTAAAATAGAGATAAAGAAAGGCATCACAGCCCAGAACAAGATTCGCGGAGCGGTAAAAGCAGATAAATAACATCGGAAAACAATGAAAAAGAAGATACTAACGATTATTCTTGCCGGTGCGGGCATCTGCTGTTCTGCCTCGGCACAAGAAACGTCCACACAAGGATGGACGCTACGCCAATGCATCGACTACGCCCTGGAGCACAACATCAGCATCCGGCAAATAGAAAACGAAGCCGAACAGAACAAGGTGGAAGTAAACAGCACCAAATGGGCACGCCTCCCCAACCTGAACGGAAGCGCCAGCCAAAACTGGAACTGGGGACGTACCGCCTCGCCCGTGGACAACACTTATAGTGACATCAACAGCGGAAGCAGCAGTTTCAGTCTAGGGACCAATGTCCCTTTATTCACCGGATTGCAACTGCCAAACCAGTATGCGCTTGCCAAACTGAACCTGAAAGCAGCCATCGAAGACTTGAAGAAAGCAAAAGAGGATGTTGCCATCAATGTCACTTCTTCCTACCTCCAGGTACTCTTTAATCTGGAGCTCAGCAAAGTGGCACAAAACCAGGTTTCGCTCAGCAAAGAGCAACTGCACCGCATCCAAGGTCTGTTCGAGGTGGGTAAAGCCTCTCCTTCGGAAGTGGCAGAAGCACAAGCACGCGTAGCACAAGACGAGATGTCTGCCGTACAAGCCGACAACAACTACAAACTGTCACTTCTCGACCTAAGCCAACTGTTGGAACTCCCCACGCCGGAAGGTTTCAGCACTGCGCACCCCGAAGAAGAACTGTCTTTCTCTCCCCTCACCCCGCCGGACGAAATCTATTCCCAAGCACTGACCTACAAACCGGGAATCAAAGCCGCCCAATATCGCCTGGAAGGAAGCGAGAAGAACATCCGCATCGCTCAAAGCCAGTATTATCCGCAACTCTCGTTCAGCGCGGGACTTGGAACCAACTTTTACACCCTCAACGGCAAGGCAGGAGACAACTTTACCACCCAGCTAAAAAACAACCTGAACAAATATGTAGGATTTAGCCTGAGCGTCCCGCTTTTCAACCGTTTTTCTACACGCAACAGAGTGCGTAGCGCACGGTTGCAACAGACTAACCTCTCCTTGCAACTGGACAACACCAAGAAATCGCTCTATAAGGAAATACAACAAGCATGGTACAACGCAGTAGCTGCCGAAAGCAAATATAACTCCAGCGAATCCGCAGTGAAAGCCAATGAAGAATCTTTCCGCCTTATGACAGAAAAGTTCAACAATGGCAAGGCCAACTTCGTAGAATACAACGAAGCGAAACTCAACCTCACAAGAGCTCTCTCCGACCGTATTCAGGCAAAATACGACTATTTGTTCCGCACGAAAATACTCGATTTCTATAAAGGAAAGATGATTGAATAAAAAAGTGAAGCATAATTAATAACCAATTAAACTGATTATCCAGCCGCCTAAGCATAAAATAAAAGAGCTTAAGCTTTCTTCTGTTTCCCGGCTCTCCAAACAAGAGCTAAAAAAGGTTATATTTGCTGCGTAAAAGCATAATACCAGGGGCAATGGAAATAGACATTTTCAACAAGGCGGCAAAATTCTTTTGTATATTATTATTCGCTTTAACAGCTTGTACACCACAGCGCGAAAATAATTACTTTGAATCGGACTCTATTGAATCTTTTATGATCAGTAGGTTCGATTCTATTTATACCCACCCGGCTAAAATTAGAGAAGAACTGAAAAAAGCCCAGCACGTAGTGAAAGACAGTATGCTATATTACAGAACAGAACTCTTTGCCGCCTATTGCCAATATCTGCAAGGAGAAGCGGACAGTGCCCTAAAAGCCAATCAGGCTGTGCTGGACTTTTGCAGGAGACATCCGGAAAGAGCTGCTATGGAAGGTATGTGCTGGAACCACCGCTATGTCATGCTTGATGGCATAAACCAACGGGATTCCGCCATCGCCTGCCTGCACCATGCTTATCAAGCCATGTATCGCACAAACGACCGACGGGAACTCGAAAACATCTGCATCAACCTTGCAGATGCCTACCGCCTGAAAGGGGACTTGCCCCAAGCATCCAGATTCTACCGGAAAGCTTTGTGGGTGGTAGATTCTCTCCACTCCAAAAGAGTGAAATTCAGTATTTACCTGGGGCTGGCACAAACTTATACGGAGCTGCATAACTTCCCCCTCGCCCACCACTACTTCGACATAGCAGAACAAGTGCCCGAACAACGCTTGGAATATGAGAAATTCACTTTCTATAATTCCAAAGGCAACTGCCTCTACCATGAAGAAAAGTATGCCGAAGCCCTTCCCTGTTTCCAGCAAGCCTACCAAATAGTGAAGAAGTTCCAACAACCCAGCCTCAATGCGCTGGTGGAAACAAACTTAGGAGAGATATTTACTCTAACGGGCAGATATGACTCGGCGCATTATTATCTGGACAAAGCCCAGGCATTTTACCAAAGCACTCCTACGGCGAACGAAGAGTACATCTTCTATGCCAATAGCCTGCAAGCCGCTTTAGCTTTACGCGAGAATAACTTGGCAGAAGCCAACCATTACCTGTCCCGGCCTTATAACCCGCAACATATCGGGCTTTCTTCCATCTACCTGCACAACAAGCGCTTTATGGAATATTACGCCCAGAAGAAAGATTTCGCCAAAGCCTACGAATACCGTTTGGCAGTGGAGAAATATGACGACTCCATACGCAACATACGCAATGTAAACAACATCCACGAAATAGACTACCGTTACAATCAGGATACGACCCTCCTGCGCCGGGATATTATCATCGCCAACGACCGGGTACAGCTATCCCAACAACGCACGACCCTCTTGTTTGTAGTAGCCCTGCTAGTGATTGCCATCCTGCTGGCTATCCTATCTTTCATACATATCCGGAGGAAAAACGAACAGAAATACAACCGGCAAATGTCTATTGTCACCCAACTACGCATGGAGAACGTGAGAAACCGGGTTTCGCCCCATTATGTTTTTAACATACTCAACATCATTATGCCCACTTTTAAACAATACTCCGAGCTGGCACATCCTTTGCAACTCCTCATCCAAGTATTGAGAGGCAATCTGGTTATATCAGACAAAATAGCCGTGGAACTCCGGGAAGAAATCGAATTGGTAAAGAATTACATCGAACTCAGCCGCGCCACTAATCCACAAACCGTACGCACGGAATGGAACATTGACGAACAAGTCCCTCCGGAAACCTGGATTCCTTCCATGTGTATCCAGATTCCGGTAGAAAATGCATTGAAATACGCTTTCAACCCTGAGTATAACGAACAGAATCTCTTAAGCGTCTCCATATCTAAAGGAGCTAATGACCTAATCATTCACATCGAAGATAATGGCAACGGATACAATCCCGGTGAACATACACAATCCAAAAGGGGTACTGGAAACGGATTGAAAATGCTATTCCGTACCATCGAACTACTAAACAGCAAAAACACCGAGAAGATTAGATTCGATATTCGAAACATAGCCCATAGCAACCCATCGCAACATGGCACTATTGTTCATATCGTTATCCCGTTCAACTACCAATTTAAATTCTAGAATCATGAATACAACTATAACTACTATCATTGTCGACGACGAAATCAGCTCCATTCACAGCTTGTTGGAGGATTTAAAAAACTATGCGGACATCCAGATATTGGATACCGCCACTTCCTCCCTCAAAGCAAAGAAAAGCATTATCCACCATCAGCCAGACCTCTTGTTCCTGGACGTGGAAATGCCTAAGATGAATGGAATCGAGCTTTTACAGGAGATTCGGCCGCATATCCACAGCCACATGCACGTGGTGTTCTACAGTGCTTTCGACAAGTATATGATTGACGCACTACGTGCCTCTGCCTTTGACTATCTGCTCAAACCTTATCAGACGGAAGAACTCAGCAAGATTATCGAAAGAATCAAGCATGAAAAGGTGACCAATCCCATCAACTTCGAGCAGTCCATGCGTCGTCTCCTGAGCAATGACTGCAAATTCGCTGTACAGACGGTCAGTAGCCTGTTGTTGCTCAAACGCTCTGAAATCCTTTGTTTTCAATACTCCGAAGATATTCGTTGCTGGCAAATGACACTCACCAATATGGAACAATACCGGCTACGCCTCAGCACCAAAGCCAAAGATATTCTCAATCTTAGCCCATCATTTATTCGGGTAAATACGAATTGCATTCTTAATATCGACTACTTGTCTTCGGTGGAGAACAATACCTTAAAGTGTATACTCTATGCACCCTTTAATCACATGAATATCCTGGCAAGCAGACGGCATTACAGTAAGATAAAGGAGGCGCTCGAATTACTCTGAGATAGAATTTCCTAAGGATAAAAGAAGAAAATAAGGTTGCATTCAAGTAGTTTTATTCTTATATAAATGCAATATCCCGTATATTTATGCTATCACTTTTAGAGAAAAGTGGGCTTATAGAAAGAGAAATGTATAAAATATCACATAAGAATACAGAAAGAAGGAAGGATAGTGCATATATACTGCCGGAATATGCAGGTTAAGAAGGAAGGAAAAGCTCCGTTACCCCTAAAGAAAGAGGATGTAAATTAAACTGTGTCAGCAAAGAAAAAAAATAAAATATTAACTTTGC
>JAUUNK010000081.1 GCA_030844565.1 Bacteroides ovatus | reverse complement strand
TCTAAACTTTGTCCGTACCGGACATACATATACCTCGCCAGATATGGCTTAATGGCAAACGTGACTGTAACCATGGGATTTGAATTTTGAATTGTTGAAATTTGTTGTATACTGATTGCCGCTTCGTGCAGCAGATTCCGCCGTGTTTGTTGGAAAAAATCCCATGGGTTACGGGGACGGAATTCTGATTCGGTAAGAAGTTGAAATTCAAATGGTTACAAATGCCGGTTTTTCCTTTAAAACCAACGGGCCGTTCCTTTAAAAGGAACGACCCGTTGCATACCGAGGAATGACCTCTTCCTTTTAAAGGAACGGACGGCTCCCTAAAATCCATAGTGCAAAGCTATACCTAATATTCTAATTTTTCAAAAGGAAGAATAGCGGTAATCTTTATGTTATGTAATGAAATATCATAAATGGTATACATATCTAATTTATGCGTATGTATATTGGCAATATGTAATAAAAATATACTAATTAATAGGACGTGTGTTTTAACTATATTTATCAGATAACTATTCTTAAAGTGGAAAAACTTTTTATTCCTTTTCTTGTTTCTTGCGTAACAGGCGGAAAAATAGTTCTGATAAGTAAGGTGAACTTCGTACTTTTACGTCTCAAACAAAAAAAGCAAGATATGATAACATCAGTGAAACTTATGCTGAACAAGAGCAGGATATTGAATAATGGCAGTTACCCTTTAGTATTTCAGGTGATACACAATCGGAGAAAAAAATTACTGTATACAGGCTACCGGATGAAAGAAGAGGTGTTTGACGAGTCGGAAGGGAAGATTATGAATGGCCTAGGTTCTACTTTTACGGCTACGGAGGTCGTGAAAATGAACCGCGAGTTACGAAAGATGCGGAATCGGATTGATACACGGATCAGGCAGCTTGAGCGGGCAGGGGAAGAATTTACAGTGGAGGATATTCTGACTCAAAATGCTTTTGGTACAGGAAAACCACAGTTTTATTTATTGCGATATATCAATGCGCAGATTGAGCGTAAGCAGGAACTGAAGAAAGTGGGAATGGCTGCGGCCTACAAGAGCACCCGCTCGTCGTTGGCAAGATTTATAGGTCGCCCTGATGTGCGGATGTCGGAGGTCGATTCGGCGTTCGTCAGGAGATACGAGGATTTCCTGTATAGTAACGGCTCTTCCGGAAATACGGTAAGTTATTACCTGCGTAACTTGCGTTCCCTGTACAACCAGGCGGTAGCGGACGGTTATCATCCTCGTGGCGAATATCCGTTTGCGAAGGCACAGACCCGCCCGGCGAAAACGGTGAAACGTGCTTTGTCACGGATGGATATGCAGAATCTGGCGGACTTGAATTTGGAGAATGAACCTGAACTGGAGTTTGCCCGCGATTTGTACCTGTTCAGCTTTTATGCGCAGGGAATGGCTTTTGTCGATATTGTCCTTTTGAGGAAGAGCGATATTTGCAATGGTGTGCTGGCCTATTCCCGTCATAAGTCGAAACAGCTGATTCGCATCGCGGTGACTTCGCAGATGCAGGGATTGATGGATAAATACAAGACGGAGAATGAGTACCTCTTTCCGATAATCAGCGGTGAATACGCTTCGGGATACAAACAATACCGCCTGGCGTTAGGGCGTATCAACCGCCATCTGAAGAAAATCGCTGTTGCGGCTGATATAAAAGTTCCGTTGACGACGTATACCGCCCGCCATACCTGGGCTACCCTCGCCCGTGACTATGGAGCCCCGATTTCTGTGATTAGTGCCGGACTGGGGCACACTTCGGAAGAAATGACACGTGTCTATTTGAAAGATTTCGATGTGTCCATGCTCAACCAGGTGAACAGCATAGTCACAAACTTGTCCAGATGAGATGATAATTTGTAATATAATCCGTTGAAAATTAGCAGATATTGTATTTTTGTTTATCTTTGCAGCATTGTAATCTATTCCGTAATAGAGATTATATTAAAATCTCCTTGTTGTTTTGAACTGTTTCACGCTGCAAAGTAAGCTTATTTATTTATAATAGGAATTATCATAAAGTACATATTTTTATTCATTTTGTACACGTAGTGTGGTTATCCTCATAAACCGGGTAGTTTCCGCTCTGGCAGCGTTCCACCAACTGTTTGGCGGTGCATCCGAAATACAGTTTGCAGTGACGGTTGAAGTTGCTCTGCGAGTCAAATCCCAATTCTTCAACGGCGTCTTTTATACATACTCTCGGTTCGGTCATTTTTTCGAGTATCCTCCGGTTCTTTTGTTTCAGCATCCATTGTTTGGCAGTCATCCCGAACACCTCGTTGAATTTGGAAAAGAAGCGGCTTCTTCCCAGGTTCGACAGTGAGATGAGCTGTTCTATATTATCCACTCTGGTATGGTTGCGCATGACAAAATCCTTGAAGTCCATTTCTTTCCCGATGATGGGGTGAAGCAGGGCTGCAATCTCCCGCTTTTCATAAAATCCGCGCAGGAGAAAGAAGAACTCCCGCTGCATCAGGGTGTGCAGGTGGGCACAGTTCATCCCGTTCCTGATGCAGTGGGTCAGCACTTCGAGGAACGGTGTCAGCGGGTAGTGTATCCCAGTGGGTGCGAAGTCATATTCAATGTGGTCGCATATACCTGATAAAGACTGCAATATGAGCTTGTCACAACTGTTTTCGGGCATGTCGAAAAACATGGAGAGCAGGCTTGAACCGGTTTCTCCGGTTCCCTTCAGCCGGGAAGAACGGGGGATGAGTACCATCTCTCCGGCATGGAACGGCCTGTTGTGGAACTGGTTGCAAGTAATGGTGAAACCGCCCTTCAGGAAGAACAGAAGATAATTCTTGCTTGTATTGTCTTCTTCAAATTCAGTGTTTTTGTCGAACTCCAGATACTTGAATCCGGTTTCAATCGTTGTCATGTAGTTTTGGCATGACAGGTGTTCTTCGATGTACAGCAGTTCGCTTTTCATAAGTTTTGATTCCATGGCAATAACTGTTTTTATTGTTTGGCCTGTTAGTTATCCGTTTGTTTCACAATTGTTTCAGTATCCATGTTTTTAATGAATTATATATCAGAATATTATTTTCCGTTTTGTCTGCCATGATTCATTATTTCATGATACTGAAACGTTGTATGGTTGTTTTATGTAATGCAAATCATTGATAATTAGGTTTTTATTGTCTGTATTCTTTTTGAAATCTCTATTACGGAATAGAGATGCAAGAAAAGCAACAATAAATAATAAGATGACATGAAGAAATATCTATGTTTAATCGGTGTCTTGGGAGTACTCCTTTGCAATACGGCCAACTCTTATGCCCAAAAGGTTGCGGTAAAGACCAATTTGCTTTATGACGCTACTACTACAATGAACCTGGGGCTGGAAATAGGCCTGGGCAAGAAATGGTCTCTCGACTTATCCGGAAATTATAACCCCTGGAAGTTTGATGATGAAACGCGCCTGCGCCACTGGGGCGTGCAGCCGGAACTTCGCTACTGGCTATGTGAGAAATTCAACGGCCATTTTCTGGGTCTGCACGGACATTACGCCAAATACAATGTGGGCGGAATGTCATTCTTGAGTGATAACATGGAGCACCACCGCTATCAGGGACATTTGTGGGGCGGCGGAATATCCTACGGCTACCAGTGGCTGCTCGGCAACCGCTGGAGTCTGGAGGCTGTGCTTGGAGTCGGTTATGCGCAGCTGGACCACTCCAAATATCCCTGTGCCACATGCGGCACCGTTCAGAAAAGTGAGAAGAAAAACTACTTCGGCCCGACAAAGGCTGCCGTGAGTATCATATACATTATAAAATAGGCAAATGATGAAAAGAATCTGTATATACGTGGCCTTGGGAGTGCTGGGCGCATTTTCCGCCCATGCCCAGGAGATAAATATCGGACAGACCGTTGCCCGGAAAATAAGCGACGACAAAGTGGAAGTGTCATTCAGTATGGATTGCAGCACGCTGCGTCTTCCCTCGCGCCGGCAGATGGTAATCACTCCCTTGATAATCAGCCGGTCGGAAAGCGATACGCTCGCCCTGCCTTCAGTCTGCATTGCAGGCAGAAACCGTTATCGCATGAACAAGCGGAAAGAACGTCTGTACGGCAAGGAGTATGGCAAAGCACCGGTTGCGGGAGAGGGACAGGAAATGATTCGTTTTAACAGGAAACGGGATATGCTGCTGGAATATAACGAAACAGTCCCGGCACAGGAGTGGATGTCCGGGGCACGTGTCGAGATATTCCGTGAACTGCAGGGATGCGCAGGTTGCGGGGAAGCGCTGGGTAATGCGCCCGTTGCCGAACTTCCTCTATTCAAAGAAGAGGTGGAACGCCCGAATCTGCAAATAATGGTGGCACAGGCAGAGGAGAAACGCCGTTCCTTCACCCGCAGCGCATATCTTAATTTTAAGGTGAACCAGTCGGCATTGCTTGCCGATTATATGAACAACCCTGTCGAGCTGGCTAAAATCTATTCGTCCATTGATTCCATCCGTGAAGACAATAATTATCGCATTGCCCGGATTGAGATAGTGGGCTACTCGTCACCGGAAGGCAGTTATGCCGCCAACGCGCGCCTTTCCGAACAACGCGCGAAAGCGTTGGAACAAAACCTGAAACATGCCTATCAGCTGGACGACAGCATGATAGACTGCCGTTCGGTGCCGGAGAACTGGGAAGGGCTGGCTGCATGGCTGCGCGAATACCGTCCTTCCTATATGCAGAAAGTGCTCGACATTATCGGGCAGACTCCCGAACCGGACGCGCGCGACGCGAAGATAAAGGCTATCGACGGCGGAAAAATCTATAACGCCCTGCTGCAGGAGGTATATCCGAAGCTGCGCCTGGTGGAATATACAGTCAGCTATACGGTGGTTCCGTTCTCCGTGGAGCAGGGACGGGAAATAATCAAGACGCGCCCCGACAAAATGAACCATAACGAAATGTACCAGGTAGCAGCCAGCTACGGTGAGGGCTCTGACGAATACAACAGGATTATCCGGATGATTGCCGCCCGCTTTCCGGGTGACCGGATAGCTAACAACAACGCCGCCATCGTGGCTTGGGAAACGGGAGATTACGACGCTATGCGGGTGTACCTGAAACGTCTGGAAGAGATAAAGGCTGAATAATACAATCTGGATAATACAATCTGAAACATAAACTTAGTAATTAACATTTTAGTATTCATTAAATTTTAAAACAATGAAATTGGACAAATCTTTTTTAACGCTGTTTGTCGGACTGGCGATGGCAGCATGTAGTAATGATGAAGAGATGGCAACCGGCGGACAAAACCAGTTGCCGGTAGACGGCAGGGAGGCTTATATGTCCGTGTCTGTGGCAATGCCTAAAAGTACGGGGGCTGTGGCAATGACTAAAAGTGCGGTAACACGTGCTCCGGGAGAAAACGATGGGACAGCGGACGAACAGAACGTAAAGGAAGTGCTTCTCGCGTTGTTTGACGCGTCGGACGTTTGTCTGGAAACAAAGACATTGGCTACAACCGACTATATCCTGAATGTAGGCGGTGCTAATAAGTCAGGATATGACGGAAAGGCATTCAAAGTACCTTCCGCTACCGCCAAAGTGCTGGCAGTAGTCAATCCGAGCGACAAGTTCAAAACGGCCTGTGTGGCTTCCGCTTCCTGGTCTGCCATCAACGGTGCTGTGGAGCAGACACTTGACGAAGTGATTGGAACGTCAAAGAACAACTTTATGATGATTAATGCCGGCGACAATGCAAACCCGGCCAACGGGGCATTGGTGACAGCCAATGTGAAGGTGGTTGACGGAACGACTATCACTGACGTTGATGCTGCGATAGCCGCAGCCGAAGCTGACCGTTCAATGATTTATGTAGACCGTGTCGTTGCTAAAGTTTCTTTAGGAACAAATCCGGACGGCGTCAAGGTTCCTGCCGGAGTGACCTGTACATTCGGTGACTGGGCATTGAATATCACCAACAAGAGCATGTTCCCGTATTCTGAAATCGTAATGCCTGCCGGAGGTTCTACAGGTGCGGATTACAGAATAGACCCGAACTACGAACTTGCAGGATTCGATGTGTCGCAGTTCAACTACCTGAAAGTAGCTGACGACGGTACTTTGCCTGCCGACTTCTCGGCCATGGCAGACAGCAAATACTGTCTTGAGAACACAATGGCTGCCGACGCGCAAACCCAGGCACAGACTACGTCTGCCGTAGCAAGTGCGGTTTACACTCCTGGCTCATTTACTGTGGGCGAAAGCTGGTTCCGCCTTTTGGGTACCACTTACAAGACATTGGCTGATTTGCAGGCAGTATATAACGATGCAAAGGCAGCTGGTACTGCAGCCGATGCGGCACAAACACAGGTAATCACTCTTTGTGACCAGTTCTATGCACGTATAGCCAAAGCCGCTGCTGCACAAGGCAAGCCTGTCGGTGGTGATTTCGCCTCTATTACTATCACTGAACTGGACGACCTTAAGAGCGGTGGCGAATACTCCAAACCCGATGCGGCAGCCGGTGAAACCGTAGGTGTGGAATACTTCCAGAAAGGCGTATGCTACTATAACATCCTCATCCGTCATGACGACGCTATCACCGCAACGATGGCGCTTGGCAAATACGGTGTCGTACGCAACAACTGGTACACACTGACTATCAACAGCGTGAAGCAACCGGGTACCCCTTGGATTCCTGACACCACAAATTCTACTGACAAGAAAGACCCGGGTGAGGACGATGATGACAAGGAAGCATATCTCTCTGTAGAAATTACGGTAAATCCATGGACTACCTGGAGCCAGGGAGTGGATTTGTAATGACTGATATATCGGGCTAAAATAACAATTAAAATTATAAGAAGGCGTTATGATACGGCGCAGGCTTGTCTTGTGGCGCCTTCTTTTTTCTTTCTTTTCGTTTTTATCCAGCCGGCGGAGGCTTATTTCCGTGAATCAAGACCTTGATTTTAAAAGAAACAGATAAAAAACCAGGTCTTGCCATACAGACAAGTTTTGCGGCTTGTCCACCAAAGCAGATTATTCCGAGAAAAGCGCGCGAAGCCGCTTTTCCACACTATATATAGAAATTAGAAAAAATAAATAGAACCATAGATTATGAGAAAGATAATGAAAACAGAGGGTGCCGTCCGGCGGATGGGTTATGGAAGTTGCCTGTTGTTATTGCTTGTACTCTTTTCCTGCACATCCATTGATGAGACCCTGCCGGAATGCCGGCTGTATGTCCGTTTCCGGTATGACTATAACATGGAGTTTTCCGACGCTTTTGCATCGCAAGTGAATCGTGTCGACGTGTTTGTATTCGACAAGGATGGCACGTTTGTCATAAAGAAGAGCGAGCAGGGGGAAACTCTGGGCGGCAGCTACCGTATGCCGTTGCCGCTTCCGGCCGGTGAATACCGGATAGCCGCCTGGGCGGGAATGAGCGATGACTTTGAAATGCCGGAACCGGTTGCCGGAAAAACGACACTGGAAGAATTGACGGTAAGAATGAAACGGGAAGAGTCACTGGTGCACAATAAAGCCCTGAACCCGCTTTGGTATGGCGGGGTACAGGCCGTCAGCTTTACCGGCAGACAGGAACAGACGGAAACGGTCTCCCTGATAAAGGATACCAATAAGTTCCGCTTCATCCTGCAAAAGTCCGGACCGGGGGAAGAACTGGATATCAATGACTGCCTGTTCGAAATCCGTGCGGACAACGGATATTACGACTGGAACAATGACCTGCTGGATGACGACATGATTAGTTACCGGCCGTATTATCTGGAAAAAGTGGAGGATGTGGGCATTGTGGTGGAAATGAACACCATGCGCCTGCTCGAACATAAAAAGGTGTATCTGACGCTTACGCGCAAGTCGGACGGCAAGGAACTGATGAGGATTGACCTGATACCTTACCTGCTACTTACTAAAATGGAAGGGCACAATATCCCGGCGCAGGAATACCTCGACCGTCAGAGCGAGTATGCGATAGTCTTTTTCTATAACCCGGAATTATTGAATTTCCTTTCCACGAAGATTGTGATTAACGGCTGGACTATCTGGTTGAAAGGTGAAGACCTCTGATAAATAAACAAAGATTGATGAATATGAGATATAAAGGTTATATATGGTGGGCATGGTTGCTGTTGGTCTTGTTTTCCTGTACGGAAAGCGAACAGGCAATTGAACCGGTAAATCCCGGGGAAGTACGGATGAGCATGAATATCAGTACGCGTGCCGCGAATGACCCGGAAGTGCTGAACGCGAACGAAACCCGCATCAGCCGCCTTCGCATCTATGTCTTTGACGGCACGTCACTGGATAAGATGTATTACTGGCAAGGGCTAACCGCTACCGACGGTACTTATACTACTCCGGTTTTTACGGTGAAAGCCGCTACCGGGAAAACATTATATGCCATTGTAAACGAACCTGTTGATACGAATACCCGTGCTATATTGGAGTCCGTAGACCATCCCGACGACCTGGTGGACGTGCAGTATCAAATGGCGGATTACTTGACAACTAAGACCAATGTAAATGTAGTGGAATATACTAAAGATTACTGCCTGCCCATGTATGGAGAACTGGCAGGAGTGGATGCGGCGGAAGGGACGACACAGACAGTCAACATGCGTGTAGACCGTGCGGTGGCACGTGTGGATGTCTATATGCGTAAAGAAGCGGGAAACTGGGAGGAAGTTCAGATACCTGCGATGTTGGTTGTGACGGGAGTTTCCAAAACCGGGTTCATTTCTCCCGAGAAGACTGGTAATTATGCATCTTCCGTAATCAATATGCTGTTGAGAAAGACAGTCGGAGAAATTCCTGAAGAAACTTCCCCGAAAGACAAAGGCGTATTGGCTTACTCTTTTTATATTCCGGAAATGGAATGCAAAGACAGTAAATTGCAAATAGGTATCGACGAATACGATATGATAGAGTTAGGTGGAGACGCGAATAATTCAGGTGGAGCGCCTTTGGAAAAGCTGGAGCGTAATCATGTCTATCAATTACTGTGCCGGTTCATGCAAAAAACAGTCTCTTTGGATATAGACTTGACGGTGTGTCCGTGGATAGCGTTAGAACCCCAGGTGGAAGAAGTGAAGGATATACAAATAACGAACTGTTATGTTGTACCGCCCGGCGGAAGAGTACATATACCTACAGACGGGGTGTACAAGGCATGGGCACAAATGGATGAATTTGAACGTACGCCTATTCCCGAAGGTGAAGTTACGGCCGAAGTGCTTTGGCAGGACGGAATAGGAGTAATGACGGAGCGTAGTGTGAAAGTGATGAACGCGGAAAAGCGTGACAAGGCTTATATCGTTGTAGAGACAGGGAATAAGGCGGGAAATGCAGTAGTTGCAATGAAAGTGAATGGAGAAATTTATTGGAGTTGGCATATTTGGTGTACGGACTATAACCCGAACCTGAAAGAGGGACAACAGGAACTTAATGGGTTTGTCTGGATGGATAGGAATTTAGGAGCGACATACAATAAATATAATGAAGAGGGGGGGATTAAGTCCAAAGGCTTTTTGTACCAGTGGGGACGGAAAGACTTGTTTCCGCCTACAAAGGGTTGGGAGAAAACGGAATCTGATGAAGACTTGTACAATCTTGCTGGTGAAATTATAACTTTCTCAAAAGTTCCAGTGGAAGTCTTTAATAATATACCTAATTCAGTACATAACTCTATGAGTTTTTATACGAGTGAAGAAAGCTGGTATACGAATGCAAAGGGAACATATAGAAGAAATGATTTGAGCTTATGGAATAGCAAAGTAGGAAAGAAAACGATTTTTGACCCCTGCCCGGATGGTTGGAGGGTGCCTGTTGGTAAAGATGGGGAGTATGAATCTCCATGGGAACAGGCTAAAAAAAATGTTACGCCTTTGGTGCGTTATAAAGGATTTTCTCTCAAGGGTATTTATTATCCTGCAGCAGGTTATCGTGAACTATTAACAGGGAATATGCCAAATAATTCTTTCTTGGATAATGCATTATATTGGGCGGGGAATATTCCGTCTTTATATAGACAGCCTAGTATAATGCGTTATACATTAATAGATTCTACAGGTTATTCCTTTTCTATAAGTGTTGCGTGGGATGCTTATGGCGGTTCTGTACGATGTGTGAAAGAATAAAATGGAGGTTACTATGATAAATAAATTATTTGCATTTTTCTTTATAGCATACTTATTATCTTCATGTGTAGAAGATATAGAGAATTATGCCCTTGGCAATGTGGACAACATGATACCCGACGGCAAGGAACTGATGGAACTCCGTTTGGTGATACCCGGGGATAAACAGCCGGTTGCCCGAAGCATTGAGAATGGAACGGCCGGTGAGAACAGGATTGAGCAGCTTTACATGGATGTTATGGACGGCGGCGGGAATCCGATAGAGTACCGACCCCGTTCCACAGGGGACGGAACATTGAAGTTGACTCATGATGGTGATAGTGTCTACGTGGTTTCTACACTGTTTGATATAGGGACATTGAAGGATGGTTACACCTTGCGTGTACGTGCCAATGCGGATGAGCCTCACGGAATAATCGGACAACCCGTTCCCCCTTTCTACATGTCGGGCACGGGAGTGATTGTGGAGCGCGGATACAGGAACTTCAGAGCTTCCGCACATTTGTTGCGGGGGGTGGCCAAACTGCGGACAACCATTCGTAAAACTTCTTCTACTGTTCCGCAGGAATTGACTATAGGAGATGTGAAAGTACAGGTGCTTCACGTCGCGGATAGGATTCGTAAATATGCTCCGTTTCCTTCTCATGCCAATGAAGCTATTACCAATAATAAAGAAAATGGACTGGAGGAGTATCTATTACATTATTTGGATTATCCGGAAGTAAGTCTGACAGATATAGCATTACAAGAGCAAGGTGAACTTGACGGTGAGGCAGTCACTTTTTATTCTCATTACGTCTATGAAAATTATCTGGAACAGGAGTCCGATTACGACATAGATACCAACGTGACGTCATTGAAAGTAGTTATTCCGGTGACGGACGGAGCTACCAGTCGGGTGATAGAGCGCACGATACCTGTAAAAGCGGAAAATTCTTATCGGATAAAACGTAACCATATTTATTCGGTGGACGTACAAGTGCTAAGTATCAATGAAGTGAAAGTATTCACGGATATGCTCGATTGGGAGGATGTAGGAGTCACAGGGGATATTGTAGGCACTTACTTTGATATAGACAGGAGTGCAAGTAAGGGAATAACGCTTATTAAAGATATTGCCGACCCGGTGAAACTGGTGAAAGTGGACTGTCATACTCCGGGACGCTTACGAATCAGGGCTTTGCAACCTAATAAGACGGATTTAATATCAACAACAGATTTACAGCTATATTGCAATGGAATAGCGGAAACGGATAAACTGGCGGATAACAGTGGCATTTATGACCTTACTGCCGCGCAAGTAATGAATTTCTATTGTACCACCGGCAGTGTTCCCGCCAACTTTGAAGGTGGTTTTATCGAAATCTCTTCCGATAATGTACATGTGGTATATATTCCTATCGGTTCATTGGATACTTTTATTCCATTGGACACGGAAGGGACTTCCAACAGTTATATAGCAGATAGAGGTGCGGCTTCTTATTCTTTCACAGCTACCATAATGGGAAACGGAGCGGACGGTATTATTGACGAAGGGAAGTTTGAAGACGCAAGTGGCAATATACTGACAAAAGCCGGTGGTGCCAACATACATCCTTTATCGGCCAAATTGCTTTGGCAGGATACGGATGAACTAGTGGAACAGGTTGCTTTAGTCAATGGCAGGGTTCAGGTGAAAATGGGACGAAGCCGGGGAAATGCATTGATAGCTGTCTATGATAAGGCTAATCCTAATGCGGAGGATGCGAAAGTGTTGTGGAGTTGGCACCTTTGGTGTACGCCTGTGCCACAAATAATAGAATATACTGCACCAAGGACAGGTCATGAATATACAATAATGGACCGTAATGTAGGAGCAACTACTTCCACATTAGGCTTGGTAACGACTCAAGGATTACAGTATCAATTTGGACGTAAGGACCCGTTTACTACTTCATTGGATTATGATGAGGAAGTAGCAGTTTTTTTACGTAATGTAAGAAGTGATAGTCTGCCACATCTATTTTCTTATGAAGAACCATTAACTATTGCTCAAGCTATAGGTAAACCAGATGTATTTATCCACAGAATGAATCTATCCGGAGGTAAATGGTGTGAAACTTCAGAAATGAAGTATTTATGGGGAAATCCAGAAGGACAAGTAGAGTATTTTCCAAGTCTAACAGTTAAAACAATTTATGACCCTTGCCCTATAGGTTATAAAGTACCACCGGTTGATGCTTTAATATTAAAAATGAAGAGCTATAGTCAATATGAACATGGTGGAATTTACTATGCTGGTGAAGAAGGTGATAATACGAAATTGATTAATATGCCAGCTGTCCACTCTGCGTACTACGCATATGGTACATCTATAGCCTATTGGACTTCATCAGATTTTGGAAAACCTAATTCAACGTTTGAATGGGGAGAGTTTGGAGTTATGCACACGTATTATCCGGGCTCGTATACTTTAAGGTATAATGCTTTTGCACGCCCCGGCTCTATACGTTGTGTAAAGGAATAATTCATTAGAAATCAAAAAAGTATAAATGAAATGAAAACAAAAATACAGCAACGCTTATATTACTTATTCAGAGAATGTCTATTAATTCTCTGTACAATTAATATTCCTTTGTTAGTTGGTTGTAGCGATGATAATGAAATGGGTATAATTAATCCATCTCAAAAGATTATTATCAGATTATCTATCCCTGATGCGGAACTGGTTCAGGTACGTAGTGTGGCAAATGAGTCGGAATGTAAGATTAGCGGTATACAAGTGTTCGTATACAATGATTCTCACACCTCATCTCCTGTATATTATCAGGAGGGTACGACTGATTCATCTTTTTTGTTTGGAAATGGAACAGCGTTGCCGACCGTGACATTGAAAGAATACATTCCCGCTGACAAAGAACGAATCTATGTAGTTTGTAACCTGACCAATCGTTCTTCTGTATCGGGAACAGGTAATTTCCTTGTAGATGAAACGGTTAGTGAGGAACAGTTAAGAAATTATGCGAGTCAAGGCTTGATTAAAGGTATCTCTAATTTGAAAGATGAAGGACAGTCAATTCCTATGTACGGTTGGATGGAATGGAATGAAAATGCTACCTCTAACGTGTGTCTATTAACTCGCTGTCTTGCAAAAATAACGGTTGATGCAGCAGCGGATTTGTTTACCGGTAAACAGGTCTATTGGGAATGGAAAAATTTGAATTATTCGGATTTTGTATTAGACAGCGAATATCGTGGCATTTATCAAGGAGCTATCAATGGCGCCGCTACTTCCGGAAAGTATGATTTACTTTCTGCAACAACACCTGTCGACGAGTCGATTGGATTGGTGACTACCTATTACCCTTTAGAGTACAAACATTCTGTTTATGCTTTAGGAAATGTGGTGGATGAAAAAAAGTTTTCCCAAGACCGTTCCATGTTGCTTCTTACTGTTCAGAATCCGGATGGCTCGAATAAGGAGTATTATCGTCTGGACTTTTGGGATAAAGAGACAGGAAAGTATCTGGATATAGTGCGAAACCACGCTTATCGTTTCAATATTACGAAGTTGAAAAGTAAAGGATATACTTCCGCACAGGAAGCAATACAAAATCCGGGAAGTAATATTGAATATACAATAACTGTTTCTGAAAAATGGGCGCAAAAGTTCAACTCAAACGGGCAATACCTGGTTAATATGGATAGGAAAGAAATAAAGTTATTGCATGGTACAATAATGGACCCGGTGATAATGTTGAAGATAGAGTTGCAGGCAGATGATGCAGGAAATGTCAATTTGGATAATGTGACAACCCGTAAAGTACGTTTATTGGGAAAGGATAAAGAGCTAGTGTCCCGTTTTTTCATTCAAACATTTTATAGCACGGATAATGAACATCTGATTCCAATAGATAATGGAATTGTCATGGACGGTATACCTTCTGTACCTGGTGCGATAAATAGTACCGGAAACGAATGTGAATTACCGTTGGATAATAAATATTGGATATATGCTACTGTGGTCTACGGAGCTACTCTTATGCCGAGGGAAGGATTCCTGGAAATAACAATAGGCAACATAGTGAAGTATATCCCTTTCAGTATCATACCTGAAACAGAAGCGTTTCCTGTAGATGAAGACGGTCCGGCAAACTGCTTTATCACTCCGGTGACTTATGGCGTTTATTCGTTTGACGCTACGGTGATAGGAAATGGGGTGGATGGTATAGTGGCGGAAACGAGAGGAAATCCAGACGGGAGGAGTGGCGTCTTTACAGAGGAGATAGAAAGATATCATTTTAAAAATGGAATGGGGGAAGATATATCTGTTTCTAAAAATGTAGGTATAACTCCTAAATCTGCAAAACTTATTTGGCAGGACCAAGAAAATCTTATTTCGCAAGTGTCATTTAATACCACTACTAATCGGGTTGAATTTTTGAGTAACGGTGCAGGAAATGGGATTATTGCAGTTTATGACAAATCAGACCCGAATGCGGAAGATGCAAATGTGCTTTGGAGTTGGCATATCTGGTGTACGGAGAAACCTGATATTATTGAATTGGGGTTACCGACCAATGGAGAAAAGTATAGCGGGAAGAATTATAAAATTATGGACAGGGATTTGGGAGCGACAACTAATATTCCCGATAAACTGACGACTTGTGGCTTAGGATATCAGTGGGGACGTAAAGACCCTTTTATTGGTATGGCTTCATTTTATACATATACATCTCTAGACAATCTCGAACCCAAAAATGCTCCAATGTATAACGTCCGTGGAACGAAGCAGGAATTGAAAGAGGAAATGTCAAATGAAAGTACAGGGACAATTGAATATGCAATAAAACACCCTAATGTGTTTATTAGAGCTAGCAGCGATTGGCTATATTATAAGGAGATGTTTGGTAATCAATATCTATGGGGAAATAATCCTTATTCGAGATATAAAATGGTTGATATAGAGACAATGAAGACTATTTATGACCCATGTCCTGCAGGTTATAAGATATCGCCGCCAGATGTATATGGAGCATTTCTAAAAGAGCCTATAATAATGTATAGTCTGACGGATGATGATTTTACACCAAATATTATTGGACATGTAGGAGAGATGAAGGCAAAGAGTTTTTATACTCCGTCATTTACTGAATATGGAGCCTATTTTTATTGTGGAGGAGAAAATAGTGCGCGAAAGGTCTATTTTATTTCTGCGGGTATTCGTTTGGCGGATGTTTACGAGGTTCAGCCTGGTTATACAGCTCATCTTAGTGGAACAATGACTTCGATTTTTGGCGATGGCATGAATACTGTAATGTCCTTTACTATCGCAACGCATGATATTTTTTATTGTTCCTTCGGAGGAGTGGATGGTTTATCGGAACTGCGTGCTTCCGCTGCACAAGTCCGCTGCGTCCGTGACGAATAAACATATATAATTCATTTTTAAATACAAACCTATGAACAAATCAGAACTAATCAAAGAAGTAGCCCTTAAAGGTCAGTTGAGCTTTAACGAAGCTACGAATGCTGTAGATGCAATCATGGAAACCATTGCGGAAACAATGCATAAAGGGGAGAGTGTCACTTTAGTCGGTTTTGGCAGTTTTGTCATCCAAGAGCGGAAAGCACGTAACGGGCATAATCCTGCCACAGGCGGCTCCATGGTAATTCCGTCAAAGCGACAAGTGAAATTCCGTCCCGGAAGTAAAATGAAATTAGAGTAAAGAAACAGGTTAAACTAAATGTTGAACATAAAAATTGAAACATGAAAAAGAAAATTATTACAGTTGCATTGGTATTATCATCAGTCTGTGCCATGGCACAGCAAAAGGAAAATCGTGACACGGATGGAAGTATTCTCCGTGGCCCGTATGAAACGAATAGTTTCTGGAGTAACTGGTATATCGGTGTAGGCGGTGGAATCAATATCTATGAAGGCGAATTTGATAACAAGACATCGGTGGGCAACCGTATTGCTCCTGCACTGGATGTTGCGTTGGGCAAGTGGATAACTCCTTCTTACGGAGTCCGCCTACAATATTCGGGTCTGAAAGCCAAGGGGCTGACGGATGCAAGCGGGATGTATGCCAAAGGGGCGCATCGCGGTTATTATAAGGAAGAGTTTAATGTTTCCAATCTCCATGCGGACTTTATGTGGAACTGGTCGAACGGTTTCCTCGGATTCAATGAGAAACGTGTGTGGAATGTGATTCCGTTTGTCGGTTTCGGCTGGGCACGTTCGTGGGGAAACAGTACGCATGATAATGAAATTGCCGCCAACATTGGTATTTTGAATACGTTCCGCCTGGGCAAGCGTCTGGACCTGACTCTGGAAGGACGACAGATGCTTGTGAAAGAGTCTTTTGACGGAACTGTAAGTGGCAGCAAAGGTGAAGGAATGAGTTCTGTGACACTGGGGCTAAGCGTGAAGTTGGGCAAGACCCGTTTCAATCGTGTCGAGAAAGTGGCTCCGGCAGATTATTCATCTTATAATGAACGTATCAACGCGCTTCGTGCCAAAAATCATGATTTGAGCACCGAAGCACAGCGTCTTGCCGCCGAACTGGAAGCTGCCAGAAATCGGAAACCGGAAGTGGTGAATGAATCGAAAGTGACTGCTTCGCCGGTAGCCCTGTTCTTCAATATCGGCAAAGCTACCCTGGATAAGAAGGAACTTACCAATCTTGAGTTTTATGTGAACAACGCTATCAAGGCGGATAAGAACAAGACTTTCACGCTGATTGGTTCGGCGGACAGCGCTACGGGCAGCAAGGAACTGAACCAACGTTTGAGTGAACAACGTATGGAATATGTGTACAATTTATTAGTCGAAAAGTATAAAATTTCCCCTGAACGTCTCGTGAAGAAAGCGGAGGGCGATACGAACAACCGTTTTAGTGAACCTGAATTGAACCGCGTCGTAATCGTCGAATAATAGTTTTATTTCATTTCAAGGTATTTCAGGCAACATTGCGGGGCTGTCTCGTTTTCTTCTATGTCGGGACTGAAAGCGCTTTGTCGTTACAAGGTGGGCTTGTTGGCCGGTAGTTGGATGGTCTTTTGCAATGTTGCTTTTTTGAATGAAGAGGAGGATATGATAATATATAATAGTCTGTTGGCGAAAACTTTCCTGAACAGGAAGAAAAGGCATTATTTTATGATTTTCGGTTGTTGTTTCACCCGGTTCAAGTATCTGGAAGTGTGGGAGGATATGGAGCTTCGGATTCATGCGCGGCAGTATACGGAGTGTTTCTTTCTGGCGCTGTTTCCCGCCCTGGTGTTGTCCGTCTGGCTTTCGTGGTGGTGGATGTTGGTTGCGTTCATGAGTTATCATCTGCTTTACTGGCTGGAGAGGTGGTTCGGACACCATTCTTCATTTGACTGGGAAGCGTTGGAGCATTGTAGCGATGCGCTTTATTTGAGAAAGCGGAAATCTCGTGCTTGGATGAAATGGTATGGGAAGAAGTCGTTGCCGCCTTCGGAATGGGAGGATGATTAGAGAGAATAGTATATCTTATACGAGTAGAAAAAGTAGATTATGAAAACGAAATTTATAGCTGAAATGGTGGGCACTATGGTGCTTGTCTTAATGGGATGCGGCGCTGCTGTATTGAATGGCGGCGCGACATCGGTAGCCGCGGTGTTGACGATTGCTTTCGCGTTCGGTTTGTCGGTGGTGGCAATGGCGTACACAATCGGTCCTGTTTCGGGCTGTCATATCAATCCGGCCATCACCATCGGCGTTTGGCTGAATGGCGGACTGTCGGTAATGGAAGCCGGTGTGTATATCGTAGCGCAAGTGACGGGCGGAATACTTGGCTCTGCATTGCTGTGGTTGATTACCGGCACAATGGGGATAGAAGGTACGGGAGCCAACGGTTTTGAAGAACCGTATCTGCTGGCTGCATTTGTGGCCGAGGCGGTGTTTACGTTCATCTTCGTGCTGACTGTATTGGGCACTACCGACCGGGATAATAGTAGTCCTCATTTTGCCGGGTTGGCTATCGGATTGACTCTGGTACTGGTGCATATTGTATGTATTCCCGTTACGGGGACATCGGTTAATCCTGCCCGTAGCATTGGTCCGGCATTGTTTGCCGGAGTGGAGGCTATCAGCCAGCTTTGGTTGTTTATTGTGGCTCCGATTGTCGGTGCGGTGGTAGCAGTGCCAGTCTGGAAAACAATAAAAGGAAATTAATTGTTTCATTTCATGGTTTTGTGAGAATAGAAAAAGATGTAGGTTTTGCCCATATAGTATAATAAATGAGTTTAATGGCCTATATCCTTAATGTCGCTGTGAAGCGCCTCATTTCCCCTGGAGAATCCATGCCCTAAACATTTTTCTTTTAGTAATAGTAGCATGGGAAAAATGGAATAATGGGTTCTCCTCTGCCTGTGAAGGTAGACTATTGTTTGTTTTGTTTGTGTGGTGCACCTTTTTCCCGGTGGGGGAGAAGGTGCACTCTTTTTGTATAATGTATTAATGGTCGGAAGTATTACATACGTCCATATGCTTCCCAATATGGCATTAAAGCCTCTTGCAGCCAATGTGCCACCTCGGAGAATGAAAGGCTATTTTTGATAGTTGCCTTTTTTAGAAATGCTGACCATCGTAACTGCATCTGCGGATGGTTGGGAAAGTCTTTCCTGAAGAACATCATATCTGCATTATAAAGAGTATGACGATTCTCGAAAGTGCGGTTGATAGCCTCCTGCAATATGGTATTGTCATATTTGAATGATGTGAGCAGGTGGTAGATGTCATAATAGTCTTTCATCCGGCTGCTTTGGTCAGCTAAGTCTATGATGGCGTGCATCTTCTCCGCAATCACGGTTTCAGTGGAATAGGCAAGAATGTTTGCTTCTGGCAGTTCCTCTAATAACAATGGGTAATCTAATGATACAGGATGTGGTGTTACCACATCTCCAAAACCAATGTCCATTGTCATCACTTGGGCAATGGTGTCCATTGTCGCCGGAATACTTAGACGGATACCGTGGTAGTCTTTGAACTCGGTGATGTTCTGTGCTGCAATCTTGTCGGCAGCAAACCTTACTCCGTCTTCCTCACACTCTACAGCGCATATTTCACGGAACGCCTCGGCGATGCGTTCGCCATCATTGCTGATATGCGTGCCAAGAAAATCAATATCCAATGTCGGACGTGCAGCAAAGCGTTCGTATGCATACATTAGTGCTCCACCTTTCAGGTAGAAGTTCTCACGGTAATGAGTTTGTGAGATACGGTACAATAGGCGTTCCTGAAAATATCTGGTCAGAATGGTCTGGTAGAACACATCCTTCTGCTTGGCTACATTGAGCAGCTTTGCCCGGATGGACTTTCCAGGATTTTTGATTTCACTCATAGTTTTATTGCAATATACTGTTCAAGGATTCGTCTTACTCTTAGTTTGTCGGCATAATCCATCAGCAGGGATAGATTTCTGTCTGGCTGGGAAATGTAGTTATTCACCACTTCGGAACAAACATCCATGCCTATCTTGTTGCGGTACTTCACCGCATCGCACACGCATCGCTCTTTATTATATATATGTATGTGGTAACCGCTTACAACCAGTTCCTCGACACCTATGTCAAACATCGTGTCTGTGATATGATGGAGCTCTATCTTGGGAAATGTTGGAAGCGTGATTTTGCGACCTCTTTTTACCGCCACATGGTATGCCTGAGGCAATGAGGTGGTGAGCCCATGCACATTCCATGCGGAGAAAAGGCATAGCACTCCGCCTGGAACGATGGCTTCCACATCTATCATCGTGTCCGCCAACTGCTCGGCTGTGGCATATACGCCCCGTTTGATGCGTACCGCGTCTCCGTCACGCACACTGTCCAGCAGCTTGTAATAGGCTGTCCGACCTTCTTCCTTTACCATACTAGAGGAGGTAAAACTGTTATTATATCTCTTGCTTTTCATGCCTGTACTCTTTATTTTAGGACAAATCTACTACATTTATTTGTGATTGTAGTGCGTTTGTACTGGGAAATGCTTATTTGCCATGAAATATTAACATATATCAGACAATCTTGCACGAATCATCTCGCAACAATTTCAGTAATTCTTGGTTTTCATTGCTTTCGATATACTGGCATAATTGCAGTTTGCTCTCTTTCAATATGCGGTATCTGGCTATTGACAGCCTTGAGCGCCTAAAACTTTCCATGCTTTTTAGTATGGTATTTATTAGTTTGAATATATTTGTTTGTTTATTATTCTCCCCAGGCTATCGGTTTTGTCGCTTTTTCCTTGCTTTTTGTCGTTATCTTGTCGTTTATTTGGTTCCTCTATGTCGGTTGTATATGTCTGAAATGCTTTTTGGTACTTTTCTGATGAGGCTATTTGGTGTCGTTTCATCTCCGTGGAAGATGCTGCATCTTTGCATCGTTAACGTTA